>CAZUWM010000004.1:50402-60293 GCA_964624155.1 uncultured Planctomycetales bacterium | reverse complement strand
CGCAAAATCTGATCACGAGTCAACTGCGTTGCCATAACTTCTCCGTCGTCGGGGCGTCGCGCAAATCGGGGACACAAACAAATTTACTTCGGGATAAATTTGTTTGTGTCCCCATTTTAAGTTTCCTGCTAAAAACTCAGTACCTTGTCGGCGGAGGCGACGTCTTCGAGCAGGAACGCGGGGAGGCCGCGGACGTCGTCGATCTCCGGAATCAACTGCTCCTTCTTCAGGCCGCAGATGGCCAGGGAGGAGCTGCACACATAATATTGTACGTCGCCGGAGGCCTTGATGTCACGCAGGAGCCTCTGGAGATCGGCGAGGTCGTGCTTGGCCAGGCGCTGCGTGACCCCCTGGGCATCATGGGAGTAGGCGGCTGAGAGCTCGACGGCGTTGATCGCGCTCGGACGCAGACGGTAAACCGACTCGTCGCGGAAGAAGACGCGCACTTTTATGTCGGAGTGGACCGCGGCCATGAGCAGGGTGAGCACCTGGATGAGGTTGTTGGTGCTGCCACCAGACACGATGACCGCAAGTGATTTCATTATGATGATTACACAGATTTGAAGATCCGATTGCACAGATTAATCTGTGAAATCCATTGTTTAATCTGTGGAATCTCTCTTAGTAGACGGGGCCGTCCGCTTCAGGGACTTGCGGAACGTCCACCCCGTCGGCTTCCTGCGCCTTGCCTTTGGCGGGGCTGAGGATCTCGACGAGCTTGGCGTCGCCGACGCGCTGGGACCAGGCGTTGAACGGCTCGCCGGGCTGGCGCTGCTTGGTGAACGCCACCAAGAGTGCTTCCAAGCGATGCTTGCACTCGGCGGCCGGCACTTTGCGGATCACCGCATGGCCGAACCGCGCCTCGTGGCCCACCTGACCGCCGATGAGAATATCGTAGGCGTCGACGATCTGCCCGTCGACTTTCGTCTTGGAGCCCATGAGGCCGATGTGGGCGATCTGGTACTGCGCGCAGGCGTTGGGGCAGCCGGTGATGTGCAGGCGCAGCGGCTCGTCGAGATGGACGCGGCGCTCCAGATGCTCGACGATCTCGCGGGAGCGGGCCTTGGTTTCGGTGATGGCGAGCTTGCAGAATTCGATGCCGGTACAGGTCACCACGCTGCGCCGAATCGGATGGGCGTTGATCGACAGACCGACGTTCGTCAGCCCCTCGAGGACCTTGGAGACGTTGGTCTCGGAGACGTTGAGGAGCACGATGTTCTGCCGGTTGGTCAACCGGATCGTGCGGCTGTCACCGTAGCGGCGGCACATCTCGGCGACGGCCTTCATCTGCCGGCTCGTGATGCGGCCGACCAAAACCGGAGCGCCGATGTAGTAGAGCCCCGCCTGCTTCTGGGCGTGCACCCCGACGTGATCGCGATACATCTCGTGAGGATCTCGATGGTCGGAGGGCGCCTCATCCAGCTTGCGGCCGAGCCGCTGTTCCAGCGCCTGGCGGAATTTCTCGATCCCCCAGTCGTGGATCAGATATTTGAGCCGCGCGTGGTGGCGCTTCTGGCGATACTCCGGCGTCTCGCGCCAGATGTCGGTGATCGCCTTGACCACCTCGAGCGCGTCATCGGGTTTGACGAAGGCGTTGAGCCGCTGACTGAGGAACGGCTGTGTTGAGAGTCCCCCGCCCACGTGCAGATCGAACCCCACCTCAGTTATGCCACCTCCGCCGGAGGCAGAAACCTTTCGCTCCATGCCGACGAGTGAGACACACTGGATCTCCGGGTGCACGCACTGCTCGCGGCAGCCCGAGACGCTGATCTTGTACTTGCGCGGGAGGTTCGCATACTCCACGTTGCCGAGGAAGAAGTCGCTGATCTGCTGGGCGATGGGGCTGGCATCGAAGGCCTCGGTGCGATCCACGCCAGCGACCGGGCATCCGACGACGTTGCGCAAGATATCCCCGCACGCCCCCTTCACCGAGACGCCGACCGACTCCAGCCGCTTGAGGATCCCGACGGCATCGGCGTAGTGGATCCAATGCAGTTGGAAGTCTTGGCGCGTGGTGATGTCGGCGAAGCCTTTGTTCTGTTTCTCGGCGATGTCGGCGATCGCCTCCAGTTGGTCGGGCGTGATGAACCCGTTGGGCTGCTTGGTGCGCAGCATGAAGTAGCCTTTCTCATGCCGGTGGGTGTAGAGGCCGAGCCACTTACACATGAACAGGTCATCTTCCGAGAGGGCGTCGAATCCTTGCGCGGTGGCTCGCTCAAGGGCCTGGAGGACGCCCTCGAAGGGGTTGCCGTAACGCTGTTTGATGGTCTCGGCGCTCACGATTTCCATGGAAGGAGGCTGACTACGCGGCAACCCGCTTATGCCAGTCGTCGAGTTCAGGCGTGAAGTATTTGACGCGGGTCTTCTTGTATTCCTTGGTGCTGAAGAGATTTTTGTGGGGAAATTTGCCCGCTTGGGATTCGATGCGGTTGACCACCTCCATGCACGCGGAGTGGGTGGGCGCGTGAATCATGGTAAAGAGCGGATACGGCCAGTTGGGATAGACCGGCCGTCGATAGCAGTGGCTCACTTCCCGAAACCGCGCCATCTGCTCTCCGGCCGCATCGACTTGTTCCTGAGGGACCTGCCAGACGACCATCGCGTTGGCAAGGAAGCCGGCGTTGCGGTGGTAGAGGATGGCGGCGAAGCGGCGCAGGTAGCCAACCTGCTGCATCGAGTTGAGCCAGGCAAACAGTTCCTCTTCCGTCGCGCGCGCCTGCTCGGCCCACGCGGCAAAGGGCCGCTCGATCGCCGGCAGGTCCTCTTGGGTGATGCGGATGCAGTCGATGTCGCGCGCGGTGAGCGGCGGCTTCTCGGCGAACCGTTTTTTCTCGTCGTAAATCTCGTCGTCGCTGTCCATGGAGGGGGCTTTGCCGGTGAGGTCGAGCTTGACGCCGATCTTGTACAGGCGCAGGGTGGGCAGCATGATCGTTTCCTCGGCGCGAGCCAGCCGATGCAAAGTCTGCACGGTCTGCTCAAGGGACTCGGTCGGCGGCACCGCGACGGTGAACCAGATGTTAAAGACGTCGTTGCGCTTGTAGTTGTGGCTGACCCCGGGATGCTGGTTGACGACCTCCGCCGCTTCATCGACGCGCGAGGGATCGGCTTTCATGGCGGCGAGGGTGCTTTGGTAGCCGAGGGTACGCGTGTCGAAGATCGCGGAGAGCTGCCGGATGACCTGGTCCTGCTTGAGCCGGTTGATGCGCTCGAGGCATTCCGACTCGGAGACGCCGACGATCTCTCCGAGGCGCGCATAGGGACGCGACTCGACGGGAAACTTGGCCTGGATCTCGGTAAGGAGGGCTTTGTCGACGGTGTCGAAGGTTGGCGCGGTAGTGGCTGCTGTGCTCATTGTCTCGCCACGGCTCCTGCCGCTGCGGGATCCGTGGCACCTAAGCCAAAGTTACCAGCGTAGAGCTCCTCGATGTGAGCCAGCTCGTCGGCTGATAGAGGTGACGTATCGGAGGCTGCGGCGAATTCGCGCAGGAGCGACTCGTTGTAGATATTGGGGAGGACAGAGGCGAGGGAGGGCTCGGCGAGGATGAATTTGATCGCGGTCTGGCCGAGGGTGCGGCTGGTGCCGTCGGTCAGAAACGCCAGTTGCTTGACTTTCTTCAACCCCTCCACCTGCCAGGCGTTCTTGCGATCCTCGCTTGAGACGCGGTGGAAGCGGTGGTCGTCCTCGGTGAAGACGGTCTCGGGCTTCACCGTGCCGTCGAGCAGGCCGGAGGCGTGCGGCACGCGCACGAGAATGCTGGCGGCGTGGCGGCGCGCGGTATCAAACAATCCAAGACCGAGCATTTGCTCAAGGAGGTTGTAGATGATCTGCACGACGTGGACGTGCCGCGACTCGATGGCGGCCTTGCCCTCGTCGATCTGCCGCTCGGCGATCGCCGGGCCGAGTGCTGTGCCATACGAGCGGATTTTTCCTTCAGCTTTCAATTGCTCAAGTGTCGCAAAGAGATCGTCCCGCTGAATCGCATCAATGCGCGGGTTGTGCAACTGATAGAGATCGACGTAGGTGGTGCCCAGGCGCTTGAGGCTTTCCTCGAGGGCGAAGCGGATGTAGTCCGGCGTCCAGTTGTGCGGCAGCTCCTCGTGGCCGCGGCGGGAGGTGTTGTGGTAGAAGTCGTAGCCGACCTTCGTGCCGATGACGAGCCGATCGCGCTTGTCGCCGAGCGCCTTGGCGAGGATCGTCTCGCCGAGGCCGTTGCCGTAGGTGTCGGCGGTATCGAAGAAGTTGATGCCGAGATCGAAGGCTTGCTGCATCAGGCGGATGCCGAAGGCTTCGTCCTTGATCCCCCACCACGACATGGAAACCGTCCACACCCCGAACCCCACTTCGGAGACACTGAGATCGGTGTTCGCAAGACGTCGATATTTCATGCGTTAGTCGTAGACGTCGGCGGGGATGCCGGTGCGCGACGTGAGCAACGTGGCGATGGCTTCAAGGCGCTCGAGCGGAACTTTTTGAACGCCGGCGTCGGCCGGCGCGCGATCGACGGTGTAGACCTGGACGCTCAGCGGCCGAATCTCCCCGACGAGACTGATCCACACCTCGATGTGCTCCGGCTGCGTGTTATCGACGCTGCCCTGAATGAACATGCTCTGGAGGATAATATCCGGAAGGTTCTTGAGCGCCGCAATCATTGTGTTCCAGTCAACAGCTCCCAACGGCTGCGTGACGGCCCGCCACGTCGCCTCATCGCCGCCGTCACACTTCATGTAGCGCACGTCGAGCGCCCGCAACGCCCGCGCGACGTGCGGTCGATGGGCTTGCGTCGCATCAGAGAGGATGCCGACCTTCGCCGACGGAAAATACTGATCGCGCAGCCGCTTGACCTGATGGACCAGCGCTTCGAGATCAGGATGGAGGGTTGGCTCGCCGTTGCCGGCAAAGGTGATGTAATCGACTGGAATCCCATCCGCTGCGAACGCCCGGAAAGACTCCTCGATGGCAGGCACGAGTTCCCAGGATCGTTTCAGGGTTTCGCCTGTGCCGTTTTCAGAGAGGGTCCAGCCGTACTGGCAGTAGACGCAGTTCGAGGAGCACACCTTGCGGCTGAGCGGCAACGGGTTGATCCCCAACGAGTTGCCCAGCCGGCGAGAGCGCACCGGGCCGTAGACGACGGAATCCTGAAGCGAAATTTGCCTCAGCATAGCTTTTCTATTATATCCGACGACGAACAACGTGTCACTGCGAAGCGAGGAAACGCTTGATGTACGGCAGCAAGGGCGGGTCGGGGTGCTCTTGGACAAAAACTTTGTAGTCCTCACTCAACTGCCCCAGCGACCACTCGTACAGATGCTCGATGTGGGTGCGATCGGCAGGCATGAGGCGGTAGTACGGCGTGTCGGGAGCCAAGTCATCATAGAGCAGTTGCGTCCTAAACGCATAGTATTCGTGCACGAGATGGTACTGATACTCACTGGTTCCGCCGTATTGGAGATTGAAGAACAGGCTGTACTTACTGGAGGAGAGTTTCGTGGGTTGGCTGGATTCGAGGGACGAGGGCCGGTCCAACCCTTCAAACATCGGCTCGCGATACAACAAGACGTGGTTCAATTCATGGATGACGATCGACCGCAGGAACGACAACGACGAAAACGCCGGCGGGCTGACCTTGATGAGGAACGGCGTGCGGACGCGATCCGCAAACACCGCGTAGGTGGTCACCGGCTGCGCCGACGAGGACTTGCTGCCGGAGAGCTCCCAGACGACCCGCCTCAACAGCAAACCGCTCCTGAGGCGATATTCGTCGGAGCGGAAGAAGTGCCGTAAGAGCGGATCGGAATCGATGAGGTCGTCAAGAATCCCCTCGTAGGCCTGCAGGCATTTGGCGCGCAACAGGTGGTTGCGCTCCAATTCGTTCTCGAGGACCAAGCGCGCCTCGGCATATTGGAGATATTCCGGTGTCTCGAAGGTCGCGCGCAGCTTGTCTCGTTCCTTCTGTTTCACTACTTCGTCCTGAATCTTCTCGACCGCCTCGACCTGCTGTCGATACTCGCGATCATGGGCGTCGTATTGACGGAACAAGGCCTCATAATCGATGTTGAACCACTCGTTGATCTGTTGCAGGATCGCTTGACGGGCGTTGAGGTAGTCCGCCTGGACGGCGTGGATGCGCGAGGCCAACTGCAAATTCACATCGGCGGCATCCGTCGTCGGCAGGACCCCGCACACACCAACGCTAAGCAGCAGGGCGAGCGCGTGCCGTGAGTTCATCGCGCAGGAACCGTTTGAGTTGCCAGCGCTGGGGGTGGGAGAGCGACACGAACTTGAGGCCCATGCCGTCGCGATAGGGACTGCCAGGCGCGGCTTTCCACGCGACTTCAGTGGCGGAATGGAAACGCCAGGGCTTTGCGTTCGAGCGACCGCGTCGAATCAGCGACACGGTCAACAGACACCGTTCCCCCAACCGTTGGGGAATCGGGTGGGCGCGAGTCGCGGCTTCCTTCACTCTCACGAATGCCCCGCCGGCCGAAAGATTCACCACCACCACAGGAATCGGAGTCCCGTGATACCGTAACCTCGCATCACGACACATCGTCACCCGCCTCGGCCGGGTCCACCACCGCAGCTGAGGATTCAAGTAGGGCGCCTTCAGCGAAGACCCCAACAAATAGATCGCGACCGCAAACCAAAACGCGGTCACCACCAGACTGATGGGCGTCTCCAAGTGGGGATGCGTCATCAGATGCTGAATCTTGGTGATCAGGACGTAGGCGCTCAGCAGGACAAAATAGGCGAACGTCCAGCGGGACACGATGTAGACGGCGGCCGCCGCACTCCAGGCCATCCACCACTCTCGCACGAAATATTCAGATCGAGCGACGTCGGAGACCACGCGCCAGGAACCACCTGAGAGCATGAAGACCTGAAGCAAGAGCACGAGGGGAATGGTGAAAAAGACGAAGGCGATCAAGATGATGGAGAGAGGTTTCTGCTGATAGCCGCGCAACGGGGGTCGAGGCTTGGAGGTCATCGGCATGACAACTGGGCGGCCCAGCGTAGGAAGCGCAGGAGCTGTGTCCGATGGGTGATCGCAAAAAGGAAAAACCGCTGAGGGGTGATGTCGTGAGCGGTCAGCAGACGTCCCTGGTCATCAACGACGCCATAGGTTTCCATTCGCCAGCGCAGCAACGGCGATTGCCACGGCGTGAGCACATAAGGCCATGCCAACCGCCACGCCACTCGAGCCATCTCCCACCATCCCATCGACAGTGGGATGGTTATTTGACGAGCTGGCGAGCTGCGGCCAGGGCTCGTTCGTAGTTTGGGTGGGAGGTCACCTCGGGCACGTATTCCACGTGGCGGACGGTCTCAGTCTGGTCCACGATGACGATCGCACGGCTCAGCAGGCGAAGTTCCTTCACCAAACAACCGTAGTTCAACCCGAAGCTGGCATCGCGATGATCGGAGAACACTTTCACGCGATCAATCCCTGCCGCGCCGCACCACCGCTTCTGGGCGAACGGAAGATCCATGCTGATCGTCCATACCTCGACCCCACCGGGCAGGCGTGACGCTTCTTCGTTGAAGCGGCGGGTCTGCGCATCGCACACCGGTGTGTCCAATGAGGGCACGACGCTGATGATGCGCACCTTACCATTGCCTGAGGCGAGCGTCACCGATGAGAGGTCTTGGCCGAGCACTTGGAAGTCCGGCGCCCGATCCCCGACCCGAACCTCAGGGCCCAATAAGGTCAGCGGGCTCCCCTTGAACGTGACAACACCCTTCCGCTCTGTCGTTGGACCTTGAACCGTTGCTGTCGTCATCCTTCTCCTCCTCTTAATAGGTTCAACCCTGAACGGGGTCAGACCCCATTATACCGTCAGGTGGTCAGTTGTTCCACCAGCGTTTTGACGGCTCCTTCGCGGAGTGAATATTGTATCATGGTGGCGTGATGGCTGGCACGCTTGAACAAGCCTACCGCGCGGTGCAGGAACGATGCGGCCTTATGACGTGGTCGATGTGGGGACTCATCCACGTCGAGGGCCCCGATCGGTCGACGTTCCTCCACAGCCTGCTCTCGAACGACATCAAGACGCTCGCGCCGAATCACAGTTGCGAAGCGGCGCTGCTGACCCCGACCGGAAAGCTCCTGGCGCATCTGCTCGTGCTGGCTGAGTCCGATGCGCATTGGCTCCTGACTGATCGCTCGCGGACCGAGACGGTGTTGCGCATCTTGAACCGCTACCTCATCATGGAGCAGGTCACGCTCTCGGACGTCAGCAACGCCTACACGATGGTCGCACTCCAAGGCCCACAGACAACTGCCGTCGTTGATCGCGTTGGTCAGGAGACGGTCGTTCGTGTGGTCGGCTACCCCGTGGTCACGAAGGACGACCGGCTCCTCATCGTGCCGGCCGAACAGGCCGCGCGGATTCGGGATCGTCTCATTGAGTCGGGTGCCGAGGCCGTGGGGTGGGAGACGTTCAACGTCCTGAGGATTGAGGCGGGTATGCCGTGGTACGGCATCGACATGGATGAGACGAATCTGCTGCCGGAAACCGGATTGGAGAAACGGCTTGTCAGTTACACGAAAGGCTGCTACGTCGGGCAGGAGGTGGTTGCGCGGTTGCAAACCTACGGCTCAGTCAGCCAAAAACTGATGGGGCTGGTGGGTGAAGGAGACGTCGTGCCTGAGCGCGGTGATGCAATCCTGAAAGACAGTCAACCGATCGGCCGCATCACCAGCGCCTGCTTCTCACCCGCGCGCAAGCAACCCATCGCCCTGGGCTACATCAAGCGCCCGTTCTACGAGACGGGGACCACGGTGACGGTCACCCACGGCGAATACGAGATTTCGGCGACGCTGGAATAGTGTCAGACACCTACTGCCAGAAGCGGGCGAATTCGTGCAGGTTGGTTCGGGGATCTACTAGGCGCGACCGCGGTGGTCCGCGGAGATCATGAAGACAAGGCGTTGGCGATCATCGACGGTGTAGAAAAAACGGTAGTCACCGATCCGATAGCGCCAGGTGTCAGGGGTGTAGTCCTGAAGTTTTTTGATGTTCTTGCCAGCATAAGGATTGTGCCGTAGCTGGAGATAGACGTAGGTGTCCAGCTTGCGTTGGATACGGGCCTGCTGACCGCTGAAATCCTGCTGTAGGTCGTTGAGGAACTGGCGGGTTTCGAAAATCTTGAAGTCAACCAACGAGTCGTCCTCGATGGCGTTTCACATCGTCATGGCCCACTGAGAGCTTGGCCAGCAACCGTTTATCGGAACGGATTTGAGCCATCTCGATGGCGTCCACGTAGTCCGATTCTTCGAGCCCTTTCAGGACGATCGTGGTGATGAAATTTGAGAGCGGTCGGCGCTCAATTTTCGCGCCTGCCACAATCTTCCGATAGTCCTCCTCCGACACGCGCATCGTAATCACCTTGGCCATGGGATGACTCCCTCCTTAGGGTATTCATTTATAGTATAATGTATTCAAATATATTTGTCAAGGTTATTGCCAGAAGCGGACGAATTCGGAAAGGTGGGACAGCGTGGCGAGGTGGGGCATGCGGTCGAGATACACTTTGCCGGCGAGGTGGTCGCACTCATGCTGCAGGACGCGGGCGAAGAAGCCTTCCACGTGGAACTTAAGGCGCTCCCCTTTCTGATTGAAGGCCTCGACATCAACCCAGTCGGCGCGCGGCACCTGGCCTCGCATGTCATTGACGCTGAGGCAGCCTTCCCAATCGCCGATGAGCTTCTTGGAGGCTCCCACGATCCGGGGATTAATCAGGATGGTGAGCGGAATGGCCGGCTTGCCGGGGTAGCGGCGGTTGTCGCTGACTTCAATCACCGCGAGCTGCTTGGACACGCCAACCTGTGGGGCGGCAATCCCTACACCGTCTTCGTCGTGCATCGTGTCGATCATGTCGCGGATGAGCCG
>CAZUWM010000004.1:42353-50302 GCA_964624155.1 uncultured Planctomycetales bacterium | reverse complement strand
TGACGAGGGATTCGTACTCCGGGTGGCGTTTCAGGTAGGCGCCGGAGATGTAGGAACACGAGGGGATCACGGTTAGGCCCTTCGTCTTGGCGTATTCAAACGCCGCCTTGCACAACTGCTCGGCGATCCCTCGGCCGCGGAAGACCTCCGGCACATAGGTGTGGTATAAGTCGATGTCCGACCCGGAGCGCCGGTACATCAGACAGGCCTCAAAGCCTTCGAGCTGGGCACAGAACCGCCTCGCCGCTTCATCGTGTATGATCTGTAGCTCGCTGCTCATGAGAGGTATATTATAATGAAGATTCCCATGGATGCCATTGGATTGCTTCTTGATCAGATCGCCGAGACGTTGCCTGAGACGCGCTCACAACTTCGTCGGTTGAAAACCACGCTGGCCGCTGAAACCGGCAGCCCGCTCTTGCGCAACGACGTGCTGCTGTCACGCTACCGCAGTGAGGTCGTTCAGGGCCTGCGTCGTGCGCATCCCGCGCTGGAGCAGATTCTGACCCTCAACACCATCCGTTCAGCCTCGGGCATCGCGACCGTGACGGTGATCACCGAGCCGTATCCCTGTCCCGGGCGATGCGTCTACTGCCCGACGGAGGCCCGCGCACCGAAGAGTTATCTGACGAACGAACCGGCCATGATGCGCGCGGTACGCAATGACTACGATCCCTACCGACAGGTGAGGAGCCGACTCGAGGCGCTCAATGAAACCGGCCATGCGACGGATAAAATCGAGCTCATCATCAAAGGCGGGACGTGGTCATTCTATCCGGAAGAGTATCAACGAGAGTTCATTCGGCGGTGTCTTGATGCGGCCAACGCGTTTGCTCAGGGTTCAGGGCTCGGGGCTCAGGGCAATGGCCCACAGCCCAGAGCCCACAGCCCAGAGCCGTTGGAGGAGGCGCAGCAACGGAATGAGACGGCGCAGCATCGCGTGATTGGGGTCACGATTGAGACGAGGCCCGATTACATCAATGAGCAGGAGATCCGACGGCTTCGAGACCTCGGCGTCACGCGGGTGGAGCTGGGCGTACAAAGTCTCAACGAGCGCGTCTTAGCGTTGATTGTCCGCGACCACACGACGGCGGAAATTCGACAGGCCACCACCTTGTTGCGCAACGCCGGGTTCAAAATCGCCTACCACCTGATGCCGAATCTGCCGGGCGCCACCCCGGAGGATGATCGCGAGACGTTCCACGAGCTCTTCGAGAATCCGGCGTATCGTCCCGATGCGATGAAAATCTATCCCTGTGTCGTCATCGAATCGGCTGAGCTGTATCGCTGGTGGCAGGAAGGACGCTACCAGCCCTACGACGACGAAACGCTGATTGAGTTGTTGGCTGACGTGAAGGCGCTTGTCCCTCCGTACGTGCGGATCGAGCGAGTCATCCGCGACATCCCCTCCACCTCGATCGTCGCAGGCTGCAAGGTGACGAATCTTCGAGAGATCGTGTTACGACGGATGGCGCAACAAGGACGGCGATGCCGATGCATCCGGTGCCGGCAAGTGCGGGATGAGGCGAGCGGATCGTTTGTGTTAACCCGACGCGACTATGACGCCAGCGATGGGCGAGAGATCTTTCTCAGTTTTGAAGAACCGTCAACCGACAAGCTGGCCGCGTTCCTGAGACTGCGCCTGCCCCCGAAGACGGATCAGGGGTGGCCGGTCCTTCGTGGCGCGGCCCTCATCCGAGAGCTGCACACGTATGGTCGCCATCTGTCCCTCCATGATCGTCGGAAGGATGCGGCGCAACACCGAGGCTTTGGGCAGCGGTTACTGGCGGAAGCCGAACGGATCGCTCGAGAGGAATTCGGTCGTCAACGACTCGTCGTGATTGCGGGAGTGGGCGTGCGCGAGTACTACCGCCGCTTCGGCTACCGTCTTGAGGAGACTTATATGATCAAAACAGTCCATAGTCGATAGACCGTAGACCATAGCAAAAAAGCCCAGAGCATTTTCTCTGGGCTTTTTTCGTTGATGCGCACTATGGTCTATGGTCTATGGACTAATTGACTAATTTGTTCCCCGGCCGCTTCGGGGGATCGTTCTTCGGTCGCTCAGGAGCGGCGGGATTGTTCTTGGCTTGGGGGGTCAGCTCTTTGTTGATCGTGGCGTACGCCTGATCTTCAGACTCGGAAGCGACAATAGCACCCACCGGACACTCAGGCAGGCACAATCCGCAGTTGATGCACACCTCGGGGTCGATGATCATGAACGGCTCGCCCTTGTGATCGATCGGATGGATGCACTCCACCGGGCAGACCGTTGCGCACACCGCGTACCGCTCGCCGAGACATTTCTCAGTAATCACATACGACATACGTGCTCCTCCCTATTGCAACACGAGATGCGAATCGGTGTCACGCACACCAGAGAGTCCACGAATCGTCGACAACACAACGGCAAATTCTTCATAGGGCTCCGCGTCGACGAAGACGATGATGTCGTGCTCGCCGGTGACCTGGTAGACCATCTTCACGCCGGCGAGCTTGCCGAGTGATTCCTGCACCTGGCGTTCGGTGCCGGGTACGACATCAATCATGATAAACGCTTTCGGCATAACGCAGGGAGTCTAGCACAAGATTGTTGAGGGTACAAGAGTGTTGTATGCTAGGGAACGCATGAACGTATCTCGTATCTCGTATTTCGTATTTCGTGGGTTGCTGTTGTTGGTAGCCGGTTGCGCCTCGACTTCCTCGCGGCAGGCGATGTATGTCGTGACCGCACCCCTCGAACATCTGCGTGCCACTCCAGGCAGGAGCCCCCAACCAGGCAGCCATGATCCCGATCAAGAAACGCAGCTCCTCTACGGCGAGCGGGTGCGCCTGATCAAGACCCAGGACGTCTGGGCCTATGTGGAAGCCGTGGAGCAGCCGGAATACACCCATACCAATCGCTGGCAAGGCTATCCCGGCTGGCTCCCGCTCTTCTCGCTGCAACCGCTTCAACGCCCGCAGCCGCCCAACGCGGTCATCACCTCAAAATGGGCGACCGTGTGGACCGATCCGCAAACGACGCGTCCGTGGTTTCAGCTGCCGATGGGCGCACGCGTCACCGTGATCCCAGGGGATGAGCCGCTGTGGTCCGTCCAGTTGGTCAGCGGAGCTTCGGGTTGGATCGCGCACAGCGACGTGGGCTTCCTGAAGGAGCTGCGCCGCCTGCCTCCGGAGATCCGCCGTCGCGCGATCCTCCACGCCGCCTATGCCCTGCTGGGCGATCCGTATTTCTGGGGAGGCCGCGCGCCCGCCTCGGCCTCGGCATCGCGGCAAGCCATCGGCGTCGACTGTTCGGGGCTCGTCAATCTGAGTTATCGCACCGCGGGCCTGGAGGTTCCTCGCGACGCCCACGAACAGTACCTGCGCGCTAGGCGGATCGCCCGACTTCAACCCGCGGATCTGATCTTCCTCTCCGATCCTGACGATCCGAAGAAGATCACTCATGTGATGCTCTACGCGGGTGATGGGTGGCTGATCGAGGGACCGGGGACCGGCTTGTCGGTCCGTCGCATTGACGTCGCGCAACGCCTGGGCCTGCCGATGGAACAACTGCGGCCTGGAGCCCAAGCGGATCGTCGCACGGTGTACCTGGGCTCCTATCTCCCATAGCATGGGACCGCTTCTCGGCTTGGTCTTCATCGTGACGCTCGTCCTCAGTGCCGGTCGTCTGGCATGGTGCCAACGCGTCCTGCGCTATCTCCCGACCCCGCTGTGGTGCTATCTCCTCCCGATGGCCGCCACCGCGTTCGCATGGCTCCCTCAGAAACATCCCACCTACGGCCTCATCACCAGCCAGTTCCTGCCGTTTGCGCTGGGACTGCTGCTGCTCAACGTGCATCTGCCGACGGTACTACGGGTGGGGTGGCGGGCGCTCGCCGCGATGGGCATCGGAGCCTTGAGCATCGTGGTCGGAGCGCCGCTCATCGCGTGGTGCGTTCGTCCCGCGCTGCCTCCTGAGGCGTGGAAAGGCATTGGCAGCCTCGCCGCGACCTGGACCGGAGGGAGCTTGAATCTGTTAGCGGTCCGAACCATTTTGGAAACCCCGGAATCCATCTTTACGGCGCTGATCATCACCGATGCGCTCATCGCGTATGGATGGATGGCGATGCTCGTGACGATCGCATCGCATCAAGCCGTGATCGACCGATGGCTGCGGGCTGTCCCTGTGGTCTCCATACAGACCGCGACACATGAGGCGTCCTTGGACTCGATGACGCGGGAGAAGATCCTCGGCCTGTTGGTGGCCGGAGGGATCACAGGTCTCGCCATTCTCCTCGCACGCTGGTGTCCGTTGACGCCGTTGATCTCGTCACGCAGCGGCTGGGTCCTCGTGTTGGTGACGACGCTGACCCTCGCCATCGCGACGTTGGCCCCGCTGCGAGCCATCGGCGCTCAAGCGGCGGCGCTTGGCCAGCCGTGCCTGTTCCTTGTCTTGGCCGCGATGGGCGCTCAGGCCAGCTTGGCGAACCTGCTCGCTGTTCCCGTCTGGCTTGGCATCGGCGTGGGGGTGGCCATCGTGCATGGCGCAACGCTCCTTATGATCGGCCGATGGATGCGCCTGCCGCTTGGGCTGCTCGCCACCGCGAGCCAAGCCAACTTCGGCGGGGTCATCTCAGCCCCCTTGGTCGGGGCGATCTATCGTAAGGAGTTGGCACCTATCGGACTGTGCTTAGCCATTGCCGGCAACGCGCTCGGGACGTATCTCGGGTTGGCGTCGGCTTCGTTGCTAAAAATACTTGACAACATCACGTAAAATTGATCAGAATATCGTAACCACTTTTTGTCTCACAGGATAGAAGGAGGGTGTATGCGACGTAACCTGAGCATCCTGAGTATAATGAGTCTGACGTTCATCCTCGCGTTAGGAATGCTTGCCAGCCCCCTCTCCGCCCAAAAACCTCCCGCTGAGGAACCTGCCGAATCGTGGTTGCAACCCTACCCCATCCCGGCTGATCCAGAGCTTGAAGAACAGATTGTGGAAATCCAGCAGGCGCTGAGCGCCATCAATCGGGAGCTCGTCAGACGTAACGAGGCAGTGGAGAAAACCGCGGACGCCGCGGAGAAAACCAAGCTGTATGATGAGCTTGGGCTGTTGCGGAAGGAACGCCGAAGCCTCGAAGGGTTGCTGAACGATCTCGTTGACGAAGCGAAAGCGAGCGAGCGCACGGAGATCGACGAAGCTCTGGCGCGCGTCCGGTGGCTGGAGCTCCAGCAGGAGCGGTGGAATCAAAAGGAGGAGCTGACCCGTGACCGCAAAGAAAACTAAGCGAATCCTGCCTTCAACGGGAGTTGGGCTCATCGCGTTGTTGGCGTGGGCCGTCGTGCCCCAGCCGCTCTTCGCGCAGCAGGAAGCTGCAGAAAAAGAAGCGGTCGAGCGCGCCGAGCTGCCGCCGCTGACCGCGCAGATTCCTCCTGAAGAAGCGTTGGCCGCTATCAAGCGCCGCGCGAAGAAAATCCTTGAAGCCCGCCGGGCAGCCCGACGCATGAAGTTCTCCGGCGAGGTGTCACAGGTCTTCGCCTACGAAACCAACCCCGCCACTTCCTCATCCCACAAAGGCAACAGCTCCTCGGAGGAGAACGCCTCCCTCACGTGGTCCAAGAAACTCACCCCCACCCTCACGTGGCAGGGGACGTACTACGGGTCGGTGCTGTTCTACGAAAAGTATCACGCCGGCGATTACACCGACCACATCTTGACCCCGGTCAAGCTGCAGTGGCAACCGGGTCGGATATGGCGCGTGGAGAGCTGGGTGGATCTGGAGCGAAACCACTATCGTGATGACGCCCGTGACTCGAGCTACAAGCAGATCAAGCTCACCGGGCGCATCCGGCAGAACCTCTTCAAATCCTGGTACCATCAGGTTCAATACGAGTGGTTCGGCAGAGACTACGTCCACAAAAAGGCCCGCGATGGGGCGGGGGCGGATACGGCGACCTACCGGAAAGACGCCCGGTACCGGTTCCGGTACAAGGTGGGGACCACCGTCAAGAAAGCGTTGCTGTCGATGGAAAACGAATACTACAAGAACGACTCCAACGACAACCGCAACAACTACTACGACTACTGGGTTTGGAAGATCAGCAACTCCGTCAGCGGCAATGTCACCAAGAAACTGTACTGCAGCGCGGGGTTCAATTTTGAGCGGAAGAACTACACGGTCCGTCCGGTCAGCGGCATTAGCGCCGAGGCCCGCTACGATGACAAATACACCCTCACGGGCAATGCCAGCTACGACCTCAACGACACCTGGAAGGTCGCCTACGGCCTCACCTTCGACCACCTCGCCTCCAACGAACCCACCGGCGAGTACGACAACAACAAACAGTCGCTCACGGTGACGGCCAGGTTCTAATCAGTCCATAGTCCATAGTAAAAGAAAAACCCCGGCGCCTCGGATGAGGCGTCGGGGTTGTTGTAAACCAGCTGCGGCGATCAGTGGTGCGCCCCCGTCCCGATGGGATGGGTGTGATCGGGAACGTTATCCCTATTTCCATCCCAGTGCTCCTCGGAATGCCCATCGACCTCGACGGTATGCGTGCTGACGCGCGTGTGTTCCTGGGCGAGCTGCTGGATGTTGTTTTGGTACTCTTGCCGGAGTTCGGTGTTGTTGGTGTACTCAGTGGGGGTCGTCGAACCGCTCGAGGTGCTCTCCCAGCCGCCGGTAGTGGTCCCCCCACCCATGTTGGGTTCCCAGCCGCCTGTCGCTGGGTTGATGCCGTAGTTGGAGCCTTCGGTTCCGACGAAGTGGAACTCCCCAGTCTGATTTTGGGCCCACCCTTCCGGCATATACGCCGACCTAGAACCTCCCTCCCAGCCGCCGGTGTAGGTACCGCCTCCCGCACTCCAGTCGGTGACGCCGTAGACAGCATTCCCCGCCGTCATCTCTTCCATGCTACGCGCATGCTGGATTTGCTCAGCGGTCATCCCCATGGCTTGCATCTGCTCGACGCTGGGCATCCCGCCGCCGGTGTAGCCGGGCCCTCCACCCATGCCGGGTTCCCAACCGCCGGTCGCGGGGTTGATGCCGTAGTTGGAGCCTCCACCGTAGGCCCTCCCATCCAAGGTATGGCCGCCGGCTTGAGCCGCCTGGATCTGATCCGCGGTCATCCCCATGGCTTGCATCTGCTCGACGCTGGGCATCGGTCCTGCGAAGTCACGCGTAGGTCCTGCGAAGGCCACCTGCATCTCGCCGGTGGAAAAGCGCGTCATCTCCATCCGGGCCCGCTCCAAGAATTCCGCTGGAGCGCCCCGAGAAGCCATGTCGGATTCCCAGCTCTTGAACATCTCCTGGGCATGCGCGACCATCTCGGTCGAGGGGACATAGCGTTCGCCGGATTGAAACGCGGTCATCTGCCGCTCGCCCTCGCGCATCCGTAGCTCAATCTCTTTGGCTTTCTCCGGATCGATGCCGCGCAATTGCTCAGCCTGTCGCTGCATCTCACCTTGCACGCGCGTAAACTGCTCGCGCGCCGCCTCGCGGACCTCGCGGGGGATCACGGTATTCACATCAACGCCTTCGCGCTGCATCACCGCCGCTTCCCGCGCCACCGCGACGCGCTCGCGGATATCCGTCACGGTCGACTCCGCCACGCTGCGGCACAACCGCGCCAATTCCGGATCGCCGGCCACCTCTGGATCCGCGAGCACCAACGCCTCGACGGCGGCATTGAGTGCCGGATCGATCTCGGCCAACTGCGCCCACGCCACCGGCGTTGACTGCATCATGAGGCCGACAACCAACACACTTCGTCCAATCGCTCGACCCATATCCCAAGTCTTCATCTTCTTGCTCCTCCCCTTTTCTTTGTTGTTTCTTTCCTACTCCCTGCTCTCAATAGGCTGTCTGGCCTCCCTGATATTGGTATTCGCGCTCCGGCGCTTGATACTCGTGGGTCGGCGCTTCGTACTCCCGTGTGGGCGCTTCGTAGGTTGGGGCTTCGTACTC
>CAZUWM010000004.1:0-42253 GCA_964624155.1 uncultured Planctomycetales bacterium | reverse complement strand
GGGTCGGCGCTTCGTACTCCCGTGTGGGCGCTTCGTAGGTTGGGGCTTCGTACTCGCGAGTCGGCGCTTCGTAGGTTGGGGCTTCGTACTCACGCGTGGTTGATTCATACTCTCTGGTCGGGGATTCGTATTCTCGTGTGGTGGACTCATATTCCCGTGTCGGAGCTTCGTATGAGCGCTCAGGGGAGGAGCCGCCAAACTCTCGCTCCATCGAGTGGCCGCCAAATTCCCGCTCCATCATCTCGCGCTCCATACCGCCGCGCTCCATACCTCCACCACGTTCCATCATCTCGCGCTCCATGCCGCCGCGCTCCATCTCGCGGGCTTCATAGGACATCTCGCGGGTGTCCATGCCCCGCTCACCCATGAACCGCTCCATCTGCTCGCGGGCCTCAGGAGACATATGCTCCATCATCGCGCGCTCGAACCCCTCTCCGCGCTGCTCCAATCCGCCCCCACGCTCAAAAGCCTCCCGCCTGGAGCCGCCGGATTCCATCCCACCCCCGCGGCCCTCATAGTCCCCGCCACCCCCAAACGTCGGGCGCTCGATGCCGTATTTCTCCATGACCTTCTCGGCCTGTTCGCGCAGGTGGCCGTCCTTCGAGGGATCACCGGTGCCCTGCGAGAAAATTTTCTCCAACTCGGCTTGCGCCTCGGGTGGGAGATAATTCCCTCTGGTCGTGCTACCTCCGGTCCTGGTGTCGACGGGAGGCCCCAACAACCCTGTCTCAACAGGAGGGATGACGGATCCATTTTCACTACGCAGCATCTCGGCGGTCTGCAAATCGAGCTGGCCGGATTCGAGGAGGTCGAGCTGCTCCTCCATCGCGGCGCGAAGTTCAGGATCTTCTTCAGCGGCGATCTCGGCACGCATGTGCTCAATCGCGACGTCTTGGGTCGGAACGGCTTCGGCGGCTTCAACGGAGGTCTCATCTGCGGCATGGACCAGTGGGGTAAGAATCACGACCCCGATTAAGAGGAAGAAGACTGCGGCCAAACTGATGACCGTCACACGCATGAATCGCTGCATGCCCATTTCCCACCTCCGTATGTAATCCATTCGACTCGCTTCGCTCGCTCAGGATTGGCCTTCGCCGGGTATCCGGCGTGCGGCCAACAAAAAACCCTTGCCATGTGATTGGCAAGGGTCGCTGATCCAGCATCGGCTGGATCTCCGGCAACTGGCTACCATACCCAGCGCCGCGCTGGGCTTCAGGCCCTACAGTTTTGCGACCCATGCTTTCGCATGGTGTGCCCTGATCAGACGTGTTGATTGCTCAAAGAGCGACGAACGAGTGGTTTCGTTCTTTGTTACCGCAAATGTACCTGATCGATTACGCAATCGTCAAGAGCCTTATAAAATTTTTTCCTACACCGGCAATTGACGGAACACCGCGACGACTTTGCCCAGCACCTGCACCGCCTGATCATCGTCGAACACGAGGGGCTCCATGCCTGAATGCTCGGGCTGTAGACGAACGCGGTTGTCTTCCTTAAAGAATCGTTTGATCGTGGCCTCTTCCCCAATAAGGGCGGCGACAATCTCCCCATTTTGGGCGTTGGGCTGCTGGCGCACGATCACGTAGTCACCATCAAGAATTCCCGCCCTCTCCATGCTATTCCCTTTCACCGTGAGGGCGAAATGCAGAGCGGTTCCTTCTGTGATCGCCGCGCCCAGACGCGACGCATCCACCATCAGGCGTCCTTCGATCTGTTCCTCCGCCAACAGCGGCTGCCCGGCCGCGATGCGGCCCACGATCGGCACGGACATGACCTGCTCGACCCAGCTTGTGCTCAGGCGAATCCCCCGCGCCCCTCGGCTGCGGGTGAGATGGCCTTTCTTGGCGAGGGCATCGAGATGGGTCGTCACGCCTCGAAGGCTTTTGATCCCGAGGCGCTGGCCAAGCTCGCGGATGGTCGGCGGGTAGCCGTGGTCGTGAATCCACTGCTTAATGGTTTTGACGACGTGTTCCTGCCGTTGCGTGAGTAGGCGCATGGTCATCTGGCCTCATCCTTAGCTTACGGGATGCCTCGCCGCTTTTCAAGGGGCCTGCTGATAGGCTTTAAGGACAAGAAGGGTCTGCTCAAGCTGGGTCTTGATCGCGGCCAGTTGCTCAGCGGCGAGCGGCTGCTCAAAGAGGCGACCTAACACGATCGCCCCTTGTTTGAACGCGGCGAGGGCCTCAGGAAGTTGTTGCGCCTTTAGGCGGATCTGTGTGATTTCCAACAGGAGCCTGGCGACCTGCAGCGCGGCGTCCAGTTGACGCGGGTCGTTGTGGAGGGCGTTGAGGTAGGCGTTCAAGGCTTGCTCGGGTTTTCCCGCCTCAAGGAACCCTCGGCCGAGCCGCATCCAATACCTCGCCCCCACCTCAGCCTCGGCGAAGCGAATGTCATGCTCCGGCACAAAGGTCAAATCCCACTGGCGCATGACGGGGTAACTATAGAGGTGGAGAATGATCTCGCGGGGTTCTCCGTTGCGTAAGATCACCACGGAGGCTTTGATCGCCCGGCCTTTCAACGCTTGTGACGCTCGCGAGAAGTCGTCGATCGTCTTCACCGGCGTCCCGTCAACTTGGAACATGATGTCTTCGGGACGTAAATCGGCGAAATAGGCTTGGGAGTTCTCCTCGACATCGACGACCCGAACCCCCTCAGGACTATCGGCCACGAC
Source organism: uncultured Planctomycetales bacterium (assembly GCA_964624155.1). Taxonomy (GTDB): domain Bacteria; phylum Omnitrophota; class Gorgyraeia; order Aquiviventales; family Aquiviventaceae; genus CAZUWM01. Next base: position 39,582 of record CAZUWM010000004.1, on the reverse strand, counting down.
GACCCCTCGGAAGAGGGACGGCAGCTGCGCGGCAAAGACCGTGACAAGTGACACGTGACACGTGACAAGTGTGGCCACAAACATCGCCACTGGTGAGATGCCTCTTGTCGCTTGTCGCTTGTCGCCTGTCACTCGTGTGGTCATAGCATGGTACGGCCGCGCAGGGCGACATCGATGAGCAGTAGCAGGATCACCAACGGCAACAGCACCCCTCGAAGGGGAACCCGAACGGTGACTCGTTCGGTCGGCGGAAGGAACGCGCGATCCGGCGCGTCGAAGAAGCCGGACGTTTCCTGGGCGATGTGACGCAACAGCGATTCGTCAGGAGGCCGATGAGGTTGTTCGGCACTGTGTTGAGCCCGCCCAATCTGAATCCAGCGTTTGATGAAGGTGTTGTTCGACTCCACCACCAGTTGATGCCAACCGCTGCCCACATGATCCACAGGAGCTCTCCACCGGAACTGCCCGTGTTGGGCCAGGGCTAGGGGAGTCATGTCCCCGTCATCTTGCGAGACGAGCGAGGCGGTCGGCTGCCTCAGGTTTCCTTCAATGACGAGGTGAGGGCTGCCGGCGTGGGTCTCCACCCAGGCAAAGAGTTCTTCCGTTGGACGCGGACGCATCGTCCGTTGGACGATCTCACTCCAGACGCGCTCGAATTGATGCCAACGCACCCAGTCAGGTGACCAGCGCGTGTGCGCGTCCGAGGTGAACACCGAGACCCGTCCCTTCCCCATCGTCCAGTGAGCCAGGAGGGGGAGTTGCATCTCATCATGTGGAATGACTAGTTCAACGTCCGCCGAAGGTTTCGCCGTCGTTGTGAGGTACCCTTTCAATGGCGGCCAGTCGGAGAGGTCTTCAAACCAACCGGCCCGCTCGGATCGCCTGGGTTGAAAATAACCCTCGGTAAACGGCAAGCGGCCCAGGGCTTTCTCGGTATCCAACACCACCAGTCGCGGAAGATCCTCAAGGTTGCGAAGCTGATAGAAGGTTCCTCCGGTTTCCTTCGCCAACCACCCTAAGAGCTCGGTATTGACCATCGCCGGACCGATCCCAATGGTACTGAGGGTGATCTGGTGGTGTGTGAACTGAGCCATGTGTTGTTGGTAGGCAAACCGAGCAAACGGCGTCTGTCCGTCGGAGAGCAGGATGACGTGTTTGACGGTTGCTCCGGTCATCTCCAGGCGTTCCCTCGCGGCTCGCAGCGCCGGCAAGAGATCGGTCCCCCCGGTGGATTTCAAACGGACCAACTTGTCGATCAGGGATGTCTGCACGTGGCGAACCTGCTGCACCTCGACAATCACATAGGGCACCGTGTCAAAGGCGAGCACCCCCACGAGATCTTCCGCCGCAAGCTGCTTCACGAGTTCCACAGCCGCCCGTTTGGTTGCGGCAATCCGAGGCCCCATCATGGAGGCTGAGCGATCAATCAGGAGGATCACGCAGACCCGCCGTTTGGACTCCTGCAGTCCTTTGGGTTCAAAGACCACAGGGAGCAGCACGTCCAAGGGAGCCGGGTGCGTCACCTCATCATGCAACGATCCACCCAACCCCACCATGACCACTCCCCCTCCAAACCGCTCGACATACTGCTGTAACGCCTCAACCTGTGTCGACGTGACCACGGATTTGGGCAGTTGAAACAATACCACGGCATCGTATTCCAGCAGCGCCCCGGCCTCGCTCGGAAGCTCCCCCGGGGTCATCACGGACAGGTCCATCTCCCGACGTTTCAAGCCGGCCGCGAGCAGAGGTAGCTGTGCCGGCTTCTCGATCACGAAGAGCAGCTTGGGCGGTCCCTCGACTTCGACCATCGCCATGCGGTGCTCCGGCTCTGCGGCGGAGGAGGTTGTCACGGACACCTCCAGCGCCATCGTCCCTGTTTTGATCGTCGGGACAGGAATCGAGATCACCTGCCACCCCGGGGGAAGTTTGACCCGTTTCTGCTTCACCAGCAGTCCGCTGAGACTGACCTCGATCCCGACGACCTGCGTCCGCTCCGTCCCATTGGCGAAGATGAGTTTCACGGGGACCGAGGCGCCCCGCTTGACCACGGAGGGGACCGCGAGCTCTTCCCAGACGACCCCGGCGGGAACCGTCGAAGGCACCCTCACGGGGTAGACCTCCAGTCCGAATCGACGGATGTGCGGCAAGATTCGTTCCACATCTCCCGTCGTCTGACGACCGTCGCTGAGCAAGACCACGCGACTTCGCTGAGGAGAGGAGATGGTGGTGAGGCTCGTCAACAAGGCCGTCTCCAGATTGGTCTCTTCGCGTTGGATCGGGGCTGTCTCCAAGGTCCGCTGAATGGTTGACGGATCCATGAGCCGCTCGTGGCCGAGCGGCATGGCGAGATGGGTCCCTTCGCCAAAGACCGCGAGAGCGCGAGAGACTTGAACGGGTCGGATGGCTTCAAGAGAAGCCAAGCGCCTGGCCATCCATGCCGTCTGCCTCGGATCAAGGCTCGCCGATTGATCCACGAGGTAGACGATGTGCCGCGGTTGAGTGTGTGGTTTGGAATACGCCAAGCCTCGCGCGGCCAGCACCACCGCTCCAATTCCCACGATGCGCAGGAGGATCACGGTAACTCGTCGAGGCCCGGTTAAGGGCATGGACCGACTAAGCCACATGACGATGAACGCGATAACTGCCAACAGCCAAGGCGTTTCTGTGTTCATCTGTGCCAATGATCTGTGCTCATCTGTGTTTCCGGCTATAGAGCCACCACTCCACGAGGAGGATGATGAAGATCAGTCGGATCAACCAATGGACGAATGGGTACTGTACGCGAGTCGGGGTCTGCAGCGAGCGACCCGACTCTGATTCAGTCGACCAGGTCGATACGCGCTTCATGGTATTCGACTCGACGGGATTGACGAAATTCGCCACCTCTTCAACGACGAGTCGTTGCCGTTCAAATCGATAGCGCCCCGCGCGATCGACCGCGTCGTACCGAAACACGCCGCCGGAATGATCACGCAGCTCCACCCGACCATCGGGGCGTTGGATCCGAACGACGCCGGGCTCAAGCGATCCTACTGAGAGGGGTTCTCCCGTGACGGTGAATCCTCGAGAGGCCGACAGCCATCGAAGACTGTTGAGGAATATCAGCGTGATCGGCACCGAATTGGGTGTGGCGGTGGGATCCAGCAAGAGGGTCACTCGACGCGGACCCGGTGGGCCGGACGCCAAGACCAGCGGAACCTTATGGCCTTCTCTCACTCCCCAGAGCACTGGCTCTCCTCCCCCTTCGGTGAAGGGTTGGAGGGTCGCTGACGCCACGACAGACCCCAAGGGCTCGAGGTAGGACGTGAGGGGGTGCGTCGTCTCGATGAGCCAATGAGTCAAGAGGACCTGTGGTGACGTGGAAGGCCCCGCCCCAACCGCCGGGGCGGGCCGTCGAGTCAGGAGGATCGACGGCGAAGGCCACTGAGCAATCAGCTCCGCATGATCGGTGATGAGGAGCGTCTCATGGAGATCGGGAGATCGGGAGATCGGGAGATCAGGGTCGAGGAGGGTCGAGGTGATGCGGGGGCAGGCCTCGAGCCATCGACCAATCGTCTGGATGACGAGAGGATCCCGAGAAGCCAAGGCGACCGGGATGCGTTGACGAGCGCCAACTGGGACGACGAACTGATTGTCAAGCGCCAACGCATCACGCGACGCCTCCACACGAACGGTCACCAGACCTTCCGAGAGGCGAGGGAGGGTTAACGGCACGGTCTGTTGTTGCTGCGGTTCCAACGTCAAAGACTGGACAACGTCCGTGCTATTCGGCGCGCGCGCCACGACACGAACCGGCTGGGCCCTGTCGGAGAAGTTCCGGACCATGACGAGCAGGTGTGTCGTCGTCTGCTCGGTCGCTGAGGGTTGTGTCTCCATCAGCCCCGACTCCTGGTGCAGTTCGCTGGTCGGGGCAGGCAGGCACAAGGGATCGAAGAGATCCGCCCCAACAATCGCCACATTGGGAAGCTCTTGACCAAATGACCGCACCTCAACCGAAGGCTGTGGCGGCGAAGGCGGCGGTTCGTCCGTGAGAATGAGGATCGTATCTGGTTCGTCTCCCACCAACGCTCGTCCAATCCGACCCGCGAGAGCCAGGCTGCCGCCCACATCTGACGGGGCGAGCGGTTCAACGAGCTGTTGTAACTGGAAGACATCGGTGATGGGTTGCATCGTCAGGGGTGTGGCAGGCGCTGAGGCGATCAGGAAGAAACGCTCGCGAGTCCCTTTGCGTCCAATCCGAGCCAGAAGCTCCTGTTTGGCCTGTTGAAACGGTGAGGGGCCTCCGAGGCTGGCGGCCATGCTGGCTGAGGTATCGATGATGGCCAGGGTGGTACGCGCTCGATGACCGATCCACACCGGCTCACTCAGCGCGAAGGCGGTCAGAGCCAGACACGCCAGTTGAAGCCAAAACAACCAGTTGACGATCAGGCGGGTTCGATGGGTGGGAGCGCGCCGCAGGAGGTGTTCAAAGGGTACCAGGCTGGGGATGCGAATCTGCCGTCGGGAGGCGGCATGGCGCCACAACCAGATGAGCACTGGAATGCTGCCCAGCCACGCGAGGGCCAACGGGAGGAGGAATGTCATCGAGGAGCGGTCACTCAAGGAATCCGCGAACGGTGAGCGTCTTCAGCACAAAGCTCTCGAGGGATTCGTCGAGTCGGTGCTGCACAAAGAGAATGCCATGCCGTTTGCAGAAGCGATCCAGACGTTCATTGTGCTCCCCGATCGCACGGGCCAGCTCCTCCGGACGGTAGTTCAGTTCGTGCGTCCGGCCGGTTTCGCTGTCGACGAGCACCCCCCCCTGAAACAGCCGCGCCGGCTGCAGCTCCTCGGGGGTGAGAATTTGGATGATGCGAATCTCCAAGCGTTTCGTCATCAGCAGGTGCAACGCTCGAACCCACTCAGCCGGAGGCGCTAAGCAGTCGGAAATCAAGAGCAGCTGTCCTCCGTGCATCTGCAGCGCGGCCACCGCTCGACGCACCCACTCCGCGATGGCGACCTGTCCACCAGGGGCCACTTCCCGGGCGGCGGTCTCGAGTCGATCGAAGGCCGATCGACGCACGCACCACGACGTGGCGGTCGGCGCGCCGGACCGCAGCCAACTCATGCGGACTTGATGGCGGGAGGCCAGACCGATGTAGGCCAGGCATAACCCCAGGTGAAGGGCTCGGAAGAACTTCTGCTCGGTGGGCAATCCCATGGACGCTGAGGCGTCAATCACGATCTCAACCGAGAGCTCGATCTCTTCCTTGAAGAGCTTCACGAAGAGTCGATCCAACCGCGCGTACAGATTCCAATCGATGGTGCGGATATCATCGCCCGGGGTGTATTGGGCATAGTCTGCAAATTCGATGGAAGACCCTCGACGACTGATCGTGAAGCGCCCGCCGAGCCGAGATCCCCACTGAATGCGGCGCGCGGCCAGTCGCAAGGCGTCGAGGCGCGAGAGGAAGGCGGGATCAAGCTGGGAGGCGGTGGGCAGCGTGGACGGGCTCCAGGATTTCCTGCAGGACGTCGACGGCGGTGCGTCGCTCGGCTTCGGCCTCAAAGGAGAGGACCAGCCGATGGTTCAAGGCGAAGGGAGTGACATGATCGACATCCTCGAAGCTGATATTCACCCGACCCCGCACCAGGGCTAATACCTTCGCGCCCATGAGAATGGCTTGGGCCCCGCGAGGACTGGCTCCATATCGAATCCACCGCGACGCAGGGTCCTCCTCCGCGCGGTCTTCTTTGGGATGCGTGGCAGAGACGAGCCGCACGACGTACTCTTCAATGGTGCGGGCCACCAAGACTCCGCGCGCCAGATGCCGCGCCTTGAGAATCCACGTCTTCGCCTCAGCGGACGACAGCACTTCGCTGACGCTGCGGATCTCTGCCGTGGTCGTCTGACGCAAGATCTGTCCCAGTTCCTCCGGGGTCGGGTAGCCGACAAACACTCGGAACAAAAATCGATCCAACTGGGCCTCCGGAAGCATGTACGTCCCAGCCATCTCAATCGGGTTTTGCGTGGCAATGACGAAAAACGGCTCCTCCAATTTGTGAGTCGTCCCGGTAATCGTGACCTGCCGTTCCTCCATCGCTTCGAGGAGAGCGGATTGGGTTTTGGGGGTGGCCCGATTGACTTCATCCGCTAAGAGGAGGTGGGTGAAGACCGGGCCCTTCGAGAACTCAAAGGCTTTGCGGCCGTCGCGATCGATGATGAGCTGCGTGCCGAGGATATCCGCAGGCATCAGGTCCGGCGTACACTGCACCCGAGCAAAGGTGAGGCCAAGGGTTTTGGCGAACGATTTGGCCAGCAGCGTCTTGCCCAGGCCTGGCACCCCTTCCAGCAGCACATGGCCTCCGGCGAAAAACGCCACGAGGAAGGCTTCAATGACCTCGTGCTGACCCACGATCACGCGTGAGAGCTCCGTGTGGAGCGCCTGAAACGTCTTGCGAAATTCCTCCGGCTGCATCGGCAAGGTGGTACTCATGGTCGTGACGGCTCCTGTGGTTGGGACGACAGGCGATCAAAGACCGGCTGATACTCCGGCGGGATCGCGTGTCGTTTGACGGCCTCTGCGTCAGCGGCTTGTGTGGACAGCTGCGCTTCTTCCTCGAGTTGTTGCGGGGTCTGCGCGGCGACGTCGTCCGATGGCTCTCCAACGCCTCCTGCCGGTCGGCGAGATGCCGCCATCTGCTGATCAACGGTCATCTGGATGGGCAATCGCCGCTGGGAGGCATCCGCCTGGGGGGACACATCCGCGTCGTCGTAAAGCTTGGGATCGGTGGACGTCCCAGGGGCGGGGTGCGGGCGCTCAAGGCGTTGTTCAGTAACGTGCGCTTGCAGCGATTGAAGTTCTTCGGAGAGCTGTTTGAGGAGTTGTTGAATCTCCACTTTCAACGCGTCTTGGGCGAGTTGATCCTTGGAGGACGATCCCTCGCTCATCTGCGCGCCTTGCGTGGAAGCACTCGCTCGCTGTTGGCGTTCGGTCGTGCCGTTGCGCTGCGACGTTGATGAGGCGCCGGTCTGCCCCGCGCGTCGATCCGGACGTTGATCCCGAGTGGACTGGGAGGCGGCCCGCTTCTGATCCGAGGCGGGTTGACGTTCGGAGGAGTCCGGCGACGACGGCCGACGGTCAGAAGCGCGATCCTTGTCTGCCTCGCTCCGCTGAGGGGATCCCTTGGAGCGTTGATCGGTCCCCTGACCTCCTCCCTCTTCCTTTGTATCAGAAGGACGTTCAGAGGACGGCTGTTGTTGTGACGAAGCTTGCGATCCGCTGGTTGAAGCGGAGGATTCTTTCGAGGAAGACGAGGCAGACTCAGATGGCTGCGGCTGATCAGCGCCTTGCTTCGATTCGCGTTGGGCCGATGCTGCCTGCTGCTGTTGATCGCGAGGAGACTGGGCCTCGGTGTCTTGTCGCTCAGGAGGTTGCGGAAGAAGTTGCTGCGGTTGTGGTTGCGGAGGGATGTGCTTCGCGAACTGCGTGAGTGAAGCGACCGGATGCGATCGCCACAACAAGAGGAGGAGCAGCGCCGCGCTTAAGCCAGCCACTCGACGATCCGCCACCCGAGGCAGTTGTGCGGAGGCGCTCGCTAACGCCTCATGCGTCTCTTGCAACAGTCTCGGATACAGCGCGGGGGGATTGGGTTCCTGAGCCAGCTCCGTCGCCGTGATGAGACGGGCGTGAAGATCGAGGGTTCGGTCTAAGTCGAGAGCGACGGTGTTCGTTGAGAGCCGTTCGCGACGCCACGCAAGCCACTGCCATCCTCCAAGGGCCAGCAGGCCAACCAGCCCAATGCCGAAGAGACCCGCAGGAGGCGTCTTCGCAAGCCAGAGGCGCCATACCAGGGCGCTGACACATCCGAGGCTCAACAGGCCGACCAGGCCGGTGCGAGTGACGAGACGATGACGATACCGTTGAAGCAGCCACTGGATGGATGTGGCGAGCTCTTCCGAGCTGCTCATCCCACAACCTGTTGGTTGGCCGAAGGCCGGTCGCTGTCACAACCGACTGGCAACGGTGACAGCGACCATTTCGCCTTCAACAGAGATGACAGATACACAGGATGGCGAAATCCAACAGGTTGTGGGATCATGGGAGACTTACGGGATGGGACGGACTTCAAAGTGCCCCGCGATGAGCCGTCCTTGTTCAACCCGCTCATCCACCCACACCCGTGTCGGCTGTCCTACCGGGGGGCTTGATGGTAAGGAGGTGGCGGATGATGGTCGCTGGAGTTGGTCACCCAGCTCCACTCGCTCTCGTTGTTCTCGCACCTTATCCAGGTGTTGCTCGAAGACGAGCCCTGCCAGTGTCCCGACGAGAGGACCCAGAGGACCGACTCCTGGGATGAACATTGACGCAATAGTGCCTGCCGTTTGTCCCACCTGGGTTGGTGAGGTCCCGGCGCATCCAACGAGGAAGCACGCGGCGACCAATCCAGGTACCGCGATTCGTTTCATCCGTCGATGGTATGCTACCTCAATTCCTTTCGCTTGACAACCTCTTGACAAACAAGCCCCATATCGGTAAATAAGATTACACAGATTTCAACACTTGATTTCACAGATTACGTCCTTGAAAGAATCCGTGTAATCATTTGAAAATCTGTGTAATCTATTACTCATGTCGGCCGCAATTGATGTGACGAATTTGACCAAGCGCTATCCAACGCTCACTGCGCTGGATCGCACCTCCTTCCAGGTTCAGCGCGGTGAGATCATGGGATTCCTCGGACCCAATGGCGCAGGCAAGACGACGACCCTGCGCATCCTCACCGGACTTCTCGAACCCACCGAAGGAACGGTGCGCGTGGAAGGCATCGACGTCAGCACCCATCCGGTTGAGGTGCGCCGACGCATCGGGTATCTGCCTGAGAACGTCTCGCTCTATCCGGAGTTGCGAGTGGAAGAATACCTGCTCTACCGCGCCGCCATCAAAGGTGTTGCCCGCAGCCAGCGGCGTGCCCGTCTGGACGAGGTCCTCCAGCGCTGCGCGTTGGGCGATGTGCGACGACGGGTCATCGGTCGGCTCTCTAAAGGCTATCGCCAGCGCGTGGGCCTGTCGGATTGCCTCATCGGCCATCCCTCGATTCTCATCCTCGATGAGCCGACGGTCGGGTTGGATCCGCACCAGATCCGCCAGACGCGGGATCTGATCAAAGAGCTCGGCCGACAGGCCACGATTCTCCTCTCCACGCACATCTTGCCTGAGGTCGAAATGATCTGCCACCGGGTGACGATTATCGATAAAGGCAAAATCATCGCGATCGATAGCCCGGACAATCTACGCAAGGCCATGACCGGAACGCAAGTCGTGCATGTCTCGTTGCGCGGTGAACAAACCGCCATCGAGCAAGCCGTCACTCACTTACGCGCCATTCCCGGTCTGGAGGCCGACGTGCGGGTGCCATTGGAAGAAGTCTTTATCCGGCTCACCACTCAGGAAACCGACGGAAAAGACCGAACAGACTGAATCGACCACCCAAACCGATGCGCAACCTCATCGCCCTGACAGCCCGAGAGTGGAAGGCGTTCTGGTACTCGCCCATTGCGTATGTGGTGGGAGGGTTCTTCCTCATCATGCACGGGTGGGTGTTCTGGCTCCTCATGGCCGTGCTCAACGATCCGCGGGTTGATCCCTCGTGGCGCATGAGCCAATTCTTCTTTGGCGGAACGTTCTTCTATTGGCTGGCCATGCTGGTGATGGCCCCGGTCCTGACCATGCGCACCTTCAGCGAAGAAAAACGGACCGGGACCATGGAGCTGCTCCTCACCGCTCCCGTCTCAGATCTTCAGGTCGTCATCTCAAAGTTCCTCGGCGCCTGGTTGTCCTACAGCGCGCTCTGGGTTTCAACGGCGATCTACTTTGTCGTGCTCAGACGCTACACCCCGCTCGATTGGGGTCCCATCCTCACCGGTTACGCGGGGACGTTGTTGCTTGGGGCGGTCCTGATCGCGGTGGGGTGCTGGGCGTCGAGCCTGACGCGCAATCAGGTCATTGCCGCCGTCATGGGGTTCGTCGTGATGCTCCTCCTCTTCTCCGTGGGGTTCCTCGAAGTCTTCATCAAGGATCCTGAAACGAGTCAACTCATTACCTACCTCTCCCTCCTCGAACACTTCCAAGACTTTTCGAAGGGCGTGTTGGATACCCGTCCCATCGTGTTCTACCTGAGTGTTGCAGTCAGCGCCCTGTTTCTGACGGTCCGCACGATCAGCCATCCACGGTGGCGGCTCTAATGGAAGTCGGAAGTGGGACATGGGAAGCGGGAAGCGAAAAAGACGTGGGGCTTCGATGAGGTTTCGAGGGTGGTTTGCGCGGTTGAATCTGACTGCCACGCTGGTGTTAGTAGGCGCGCTCTTCATTTTCATCAACTTCATCGCCAGCCGGCGCTATAGCCGTGTGGATCTGACGCACAACAAGCTCGCGACTCTCTCGGACAAAACGGTGCAGGTCCTCACGCATTTGACCGAACCGGTGTCCGTCGTGGTCTTCTACCAACCCAACGCCTCGCTCTACGGCATGATCACCGATCTGCTCAAAGAATATGAACGACACGGCTCCCATCTCACGATTGAGTACGTGGATCCGTATCAGGACCGCGCACGAGCGGAGCAGCTCGCGAAGCAATTTGAGATCGACCGGTTGAACCTCCTCATCGTGCACGCGGGATCACGGCATAAATATCTCTCCGATACCGACCTTGCGGAGTATGATTACGCGGCCATGGGTTTTGGAGCGGCGCCCACGGTCAAAACCTTCAAGGGAGAGGACGCGGTCACCTCCGCGATCCTGAGTGTCACGCAAGCCGCTCAACCCTTGGTGTGGATCACGCAGGGGCATGGAGAGAAGACGGCCGCGCAGGGATTGGAAAGCATCGAAGAGCTCCGGAAGGCGTTTGAACGAGAGAACATGCGGGTCGAATCCGCGACCCTCCTGGAGCAATCCGAGATCCCTCAAGAGATCAATGCCGTGGTCATCCCCGGTCCGACACGGCGATTCATGGAACAGGAACTCGCAGCACTCCAGTCGTACCTGGATCGCGGGGGGCGACTACTCGCCCTCATCGATCCGCTTCAAGACACCGGCTTGGATGATTTCCTCTCTCGATGGGGTGTCGAGTTGGGGCACGACATCGTGGTGGATCCCGCACGACAGCTGCCCTTCGTCTCCGCGGCGAACGTGTTCGTGACGACCTATACGCAGCATCCGGTTGTGGAACACATGGAAACGATGATGACGTTGTTCCCGCTCGCCCGCTCGGTGCAGCCTGTCAAGGAACCTGGCGAGCTGACCGTCACCCAATTGGCACTCACCTCTGAGCAGGGATGGGGCGAAACGACGACTCAGGACACTACGTTCGCCTTCAATGAGGGGACAGATCGTCAAGGACCGGTCTCGCTCGCGGTGGCGGTGGAGCGAACGACCGAACCCCTCGTTCGTCTTGTCGTCGTCGGTGATTCGGATTTTGTCACCAATGCCCAACTGGGCAATGTGGGCAACCGCGATTTTATCCTCGCGGCGATGCATTGGCTGACGGCTCAGGAACAGCTCATCGGGATCGGCCCGAAGCCGTTGGAATCGATCAAACTCAACCTCACCGCCTCCCAGATGAGTTACCTGTTCTGGTTCAGCATCGCCGGCTTCCCCGCCTTCGCGTTCGTCGGTGGGGCCATCATGTGGTGGCTCAGACGACAGTAACGCTCCTCCGATGAAGTGGAAAACCACCCTGGTCCTCCTCCTGCTTACCGTCGGTGTCGGAGCGTACGTCTCGCTCTATGAATTACGACAACCGCTCCCTGAAGAAGGCGCGCGCCTGGCCAAAGAGCTCCTGCGCATCACACCGGAGGAGATAACCAGGGTCATCGTCGTCTCCCCAAAAGCCAGGATGACCCTCGAACGTCAATCCCTCGACTCCCCCGCCGGCGGGGTCGCTCGGGATGGCGCGCCACAGGGCGTGTGGCGCCTCACGAGCCTGCGCAACGCGAGGGCCAATGAGGAACTGGTGCATCGCCTCCTGAACGAACTCAACCCGCTCGAATCTGAGCAGACGATCAAGGGCACGCCGGACCGACCGTTGAACCGCGCCGACTACGGGCTGCAGACTCCTGAGGCGACCCTCACGGTTGCCAGTCCTCAACGATCCATCACCCTGCTGTTTGGGAGCGCCACGGCAGTGGAAGAAAACCGTTACGTCGCCCTGGAAGGACCCTCCGACATCGCGGTCGTCAACGCCTCGTTGTTTGAGGCGTTGAACCAATCCCCCGAGGCGTTTCGTTCTCACGACCTGGTGGACGTCAAGACATGGGAAGTCCGACAGATCGCGGTGACTTCCGCCAACCGCTCCTACACACTCGCCAAGCTCACCAATGCTGCGCAGACGCAACAAGCCGATCGGTGGAAGCTGCTCGCCCCGCTGGAGGATGTGGCGGACAGCGCCGCGGCCTCCACCACGTTGAGTCAGCTGCGCGGCCTTCGGATTGAGCGGTTTGTCGCTGAGGAACTCGTCGAAGTGGACCGCGCGAGGTGGGGACTGGATGCACCGTACGCCACGATCACGCTCACGACGAACGAGGACCAGCCTCCGCTCGAAGTGGTCATCGGGAAGGTCGCGGAGGATGACGAGCAGCAGCGGTATGCCAAGCGTTCGGATGAGTCCACGGTCTATGCGGTGACGAGCGCGCAGATCGATGAGGTGGCGCGCGACCCGCACGCGCTGCGTTCACGCGCCTGCTTCGAGTTCTTCGCCAGCCAAGTCGCCAAGTTACAGGTCAGCGGGGAGGGCGCATCGTGGACGATCGAGCGCGATGGAGACGCCTGGAAGGCCTCAGACGGCATCGAGCTGGATGGGGCAAAGGTCGAGGAATTTCTTTGGAAGGTCCGTGATATCAAGCTGATGCGATTTGTGGATGACGCCCCGCAAGATCTGGCACGGTATGGACTTGATCCAACGCACGGAACGATTCAGGTGTGGCTGACCGGCCAACTCGATCCGCAAACGCTGGCGGTGGGCTCAACGATTGAGACCGGCACGACACGGTATGGGCGCATCACCGGCCGAACGGCTGTGGTGGAGCTGCCGGAGGTCATCCACGAGATTCTGACGACGACCCCTGAATACCTTAACCGCGCAATCGGATCAATCGACGGGCCCGCATGATCCGTTGGATGGCGGTGGCATGCGTCAACACCGCAAGCAGCAGCAGCGTCCACCAGTAGAGATCGCGTCCGCCAGGCTGCCACGATATCAGCTGACTGACGGCTAAGCCGATCACGAACACAACATACCGTTCCGGTCGCTCCATCAGGTCCGGCCATTCCTGATTGGACACCGCCACTTCCATGGCCGCACGAGCCTTCGTGTAACTGGTCAGCAGCGCCCCCACGATCGCCGCCATCGACAGGACCCAATACCCCGTCACCATCGCCACCGCGAGGAAGATCGCCGCGTCTGCGTAGCGATCGCACACGGCGTCAAGATAGGCCCCGAACTTCGTCACGCGTCCACTCACCCGTGCTACCGCTCCATCCAGCGCATCAAACAGCACAGAGACGGTGACCAAGCCACAAAAGGCGAACAGGTGTTTGGTCCACAGGACGAAGAGACAGCTCGCGAACACAAGGAGGAGTCCGGCCAACGTCACCGCTGAGGGACTGATGCCGCAACGGCTCAGCAGACGCGCCAACGGATCGAGGAACGGCGTGAAGAGGCCTTTGTAGCGCGCAGTGACCATCGAGGGTCACACGAGACTAGGATGGGGGGGTGATGGTAAGAACTTTAATCTTGAAGAGGAGCGTCTTGCCGGCCAAGGGGTGGTTGAGATCCAGGGTGACGGTGGTGTCCTGGATGGATTTGATCCGTGCTCGGAAGGGACGGCCTTCGGGATCCACCCCGTTGAGGACCATTCCTACCTCAGGGGTGACGGTTTTGGGGAGCTGCTCTTTCGGAATCTCGACCACCGCCTCGGGATCGATCGGCCCATAGCCTTCTTCAGGGGTTACCGTGATCTCTTTCGTGTCACCCATGCGCAATCCGGTCAACTGACGCTCAAGGCCTGGGATAATTTGGCCTTGGCCATGGACGTATTGAAACGGTTGTCCCTCAGAACTCTTGTCGACCACCTCACCTTCAGCCGTGAGGGTGTAGTCCATCTGAACGACCGCGTTCTCCGAGATCGTGACGGGGGACGTCTCCTCAGCCGCGACACACGGCAGACCGAGACACACAACAAAAGCAGAAACCACTCGCAAGGATACGCGCATGGGAAGCACGACTATACGCCCCTCACCGTGAGAAATCAAGCGCCAGATGCTCGCGGAGGGAGGCGATGCGGTTCGAGAAATCCTCGCGCCTGAGGGTGATGTGTCCAACCTGCTCCGTATAGCCATGGGTGACCAAGAACTCCAAGGCCTCGAGCAGATCGTGTGCAGATCGTCCCATTTCTTTCAGGTACTCCACCGTTTTGGCATCGGCGGCCGGTTCCTGTCCGGCGCTGAGTGCGACTTCCATCAAGGGACCTCCGATGCGATGCCCCTGGCTTAACCCCGGCACGAAGAACCCGCCGGCTTTGAAGGCGGCCCGCTGCACCATGTTGAGCGCGCTGCGCTGGATGTCGTGATGCAAGCGGTGGTGAGCGACCCCATGCGCCACCAACGCCGTCAGAATCCGCTCATCAGCTTGTTCGATGAGCGACTCCGACAGGTAGATGTGGCGCTGGGGCAGGACGGCCAATCCAACGGATGTTTTCGTCGGTGCCGCAACCCGGCCCCAATAGTGGAGATTGGGGAATTTGGTGTGCGGCAGCACCGTGGCAAGTATTTCCTCCACGCGTGCCTGTTGCGGATGGTGCCGAAGTTCTTTGACCGTCGTCCCGCACCCGCTCAAGGCAAGACCCGCCATGAGAAGCCACCCCACATGCCGAGACACCGCGGCGATTCTCATCGAATCAGATCCCGCTGAATCTGAAGGAACAGGTCGCGGAACGTATCCTCCATCGTCCTGGCCGGCACCTTATAGCCCCACAAAAACGGCAGCGCCAAAAACAGTATATGGCGCTTGATCGCATAGGTGCCCACCGCGCTATAGGACGTTGGGGGCTGGCCGTTTCGGTAGACACGGGCATCCAATTCGATCGCGCCCCTCGCTGAGGAGGGGATCGCGTAGTGGGTGCTCTGGCTGATGGTGTTGAGGAATTTGTTGCCACGAATGGCGTGCGTGGCTTCGACCACTACGCGATCCCCTGTTGGAGCTTCGTCCGAGGAGACCAACGCAAGGAACGGGAATTCACCGATCACATCTTCAAGTTGATGGCGTACCTTGTACTTCGACCACCATTTTTCGAAGGACGGATCCGAGGGTTGGTCAAACTCAAGATAACGAGTATGAAGGATCACGGGCAACGTGGTGGGAAACGTGGTTGGTGGAAGGGGTCGGCGATCCCAGGTCGTAACTAATCCAGGCTCGTGCGAAAGGCGCGTCTGCGCGCACCCGGTCAGGCTGACCGCGATGGCCAAGCCGATGGACCGCACCGCTCTGGTGGGCGACATGAGTAGTAGTGTAACAAAAACGGCGGTCGCTGAGAAGATCAGCGCTGGCTTTCAACGTCGCCTCCTGGTCCTTGGCCTTCCTCTTCTTCCCATCCGCCGATGCCCAGGGCGATCTTGCAGTCCTCGGAGGCCATGGTGCGGGGATCCCATGGTGGCGTGAAGACGATGTTGACGGCTGCGCTTTTAACGCCGGGCAGCGAGCTGATCGCTTTCTGGACCATGGCCTTCAACTGCGGCCCATAGGGGCAAAACGGCGAGGTGAACGTCATCGTCAGCTTCACCTCTTCCCCATCCGGCTGCGGGTTGATGTCCACGCCGTAGATCAGCCCAAGATCAACAATACCCAGGTGCAGTTCCGGATCCTCGATCGGCTTGACCGCCTCCATCACTTGCTGCTCCGTCAGCGCCATCGTTCAACCCCTCAGTCCTTGTTCGACGACGTTCCATGAGAGGGCGGCGCATTTGACCCGGACGGGAAATTTTCGCACGCCCGCCAACGACTCCAAATCGCCCAGATCGATCGATGGGTCAGGTTCATTTCCCTGCATCAATCCTTTCATCGCCTCGATGAGACGAGTGACCTCGGCAGGCGTCTTGCCTTCGATCTGCTCGGCCAGCATCGAGGCCGTCGCCTGGCTGATGGCGCAGCCTTTGCCGGTAAACCGCGCCTGCCCGATTGTCCCGTTCGACATCGTCAGATAAAACGTCAGCTCATCGCCGCAGAGCGGATTGGCCCCGTCAACCTTGATCTGCGCGTCGGCCAACTCGCCCTTGCGATGCGGATTCTTGAAATGATCCAAGATCACTTCGCGGTAGAGTTCATCGAGTTGATCAATCATGGGTGCACAACTTCCTTGCGAGCGGTACGGGGCTGATCAAAGAACGCCCTCACGTCACCCAACGCCTCCACCAACCGATCCACCTCCTCCTGCGTATTATAGATGTAGAAGCTCGCCCGAGCCGTGGCAGCTACCCCGAGTTTCCGCATGAGCGGCTTGGCACAGTGGTGCCCTGCGCGGATTGCCAGCCCCTCCATATCCAGGACGGTCCCGACATCGTGCGGGTGCAATCCTTCGAGATTAAACGAGATCGCCCCTCCGCGCTGGCTGACATCGCGCGGTCCATAGACGGTCACGCCCTTCACGCCGGAAAGCCGCTTCAGGGCATGGGCGGTCAGCTCTTGCTCATGCGCACGGACGTGTTCCATGCCAAGGCGCGTGAGATAGGTCAAGGCTTCACCGAATGCGATCACATCGGCGATGTTGGGGGTGCCCGCCTCAAACTTCCAGGGAATCTCATTCCAGGTCGCCGAGGTTAACTGCACATCCGTGATCATCTCGCCGCCGCCCAGGAACGGCTCCATAGATTCCAAGAGCTCCTCCCGAGCCCAGACCACCCCCACGCCGGTTGGGCCCAGCATTTTATGGGCGGAGAAGACGACCGCATCACAGCCCAATTGCGGCACGTTCACGGGAAGATGCGGGACGCCCTGAGCCCCATCCACGACGACGAGCGCTCCCTGTCGGTGAGCCGCCTCAGCGATCTCCGCGACCGGGTTGATCGTTCCCAGGACGTTCGACATCAGCGTGACCGCTACCACCTTCGTGCGGTTCGTCAGCAGCTTCGGGAGAGCCGTGAGATCCAGTCGGCCGTCATCGGTCACGGGGATGAACGTCAACGTCGCGCCGGTGGCCTTGGCAATCAGCTGCCACGGCACGAGGTTCGAGTGATGCTCCATTTCGGTCAGGAGAATTTCATCGCCGGGCGCGAGATGCGACCGCCCCCAGGCATTGGCGATGAGGTTGATGCCTTCCGTCGCGTTGCGGGTAAACACGAGGCTGCGCGACGACGTCGCGCCGATGAATCTCGCCGTCTGTTCGCGAACCGCTTCGTACGCCGCGGTTGCTTCCTCGGCCAGGGCGTGTAGTCCGCGATGGATGTTCGCGTTGTAGCGGCTGTAGTAATTCACCAATGCCTCGATGACCTGGCGCGGTTTTTGGGTCGTTGCCGCGTTATCCAGATAGACGAGGGGCTTGCCGTGGACCGTGCGGCTCAGGATCGGAAAATCTTGTCGAATGCGTTTCACGTCCAGCATCAGATGATACTCACTTTCACCTCGTCGCCATCCACCCGAACCGGATACGAGGCAATCCCCACCGCAGCCGGCAGACACAACACCTTGCCGGTCGTGACATCAAATCGCGCGCCGTGACGGGGGCATTCAATCGCGGTGCCATCAAGGAATCCGTCTGCGAGCGGGCCGTCATCGTGCGTGCAGGTATCGTCGATCACGGAGAACCCGCTGTCGGTATGGCACACAAGCACTCGACGACCAGCGACCTCAACCGGCTTCAACTCGCCGACCGGAATTTCACTGACCTTTACGACGACGAATTCTGCCATCGGCCTTTTTCCTTCCGACTTCCCACTTCCACCTTCCCACTTAGTGCAGGCTCCCCTCGATCTCCTGCCGCAACCGCTCCTGCAGCGGCTCAAACGGCACTTGCTGCACGATCGGCTCGACAAAGCCCATGACCACTAATCGTTCCGCGGCCGACCGCGCAATGCCGCGGCTCATCAGGTAAAACGTCTGCTCTTCATCAATCGGACCAATGGAAGCCCCGTGCTTGCACTGCACGTCATCCGCCAGAATCTCCAGCATTGGAATCGTCTCCGCCTGAGCCTTGGGACTGAGCATCAAGTTGTGGTTGGACTGATACGCGTTGGTCTGCTTGGCCTCTTTGGCGATGCGAATGAGGCCGGTGTACACCATGCGGCTTTCATCCTGCAGCGCGGCCTTCACTTCCAAATCAGAGCTCGTGCGAGGCGCCTGATGATCCTGTAGCGTGTGTTGGTCGATGTGCTGGTTGTGGTGACCGAAGACAAATCCGTAGAGTTTGCTCGAGGCCTGCTCCCCGACGAACGTGGTGGCGATGTGGGTTTTGGAGAGCGAGCCGCCGAGATAGAGGTTGGCCATCGTGAGTGTTGCGCCGGAGGCGAGGGTGGCGCGCTGGAACAGAAATTCCCTCGCCGTCTGCGCCCAGCGTTGCAGCCGCACGTAGTGCACCGACGCGTTGGGCTCGATGAGGAGTTCAATGCGACTGTTGACCAGATGGGTTTCGCTCGAGTCAGGGGGAGTTGCGCTCACATATTCATCGATCAGCGTCACGCGGCTGCCAGAGCCAACCGTGATGATCGTCAACGGAAAGATCGCGTGCTTCGCGGCGACCGAATGCAGATGCACCAGCCGCAGCGGCCGCTCAATGGTCGTCTCCCGTGCGATGCGGATCCACAGATCATCATGGTGGAAGGCACCGTTGAGACTGGCGAACTTTTCCTCTGCGTCCGTCAGCCCGTCTGCTTCGAGGATGCGCCGCACCACCTCCGGTGTTGAAGAGGCCGCGCGCGAGAGGTCTTGGAGTTCCACGCCTGACAGATCCGGTTGGGTGACCCACACGCCGTTGGCTCGCACCATGAGATGTTCATCGCCGAGCGGTTGCACCCAACGCGCGGTCTGAGGATCGGTCAGTGAAATGGCTTGGGGGGCTGAGGGAACGGGTGGAGAAAATCCTTGAGATGGATCGAGCAACGACGCGTCGATCCGCCTCCAGACATCATCGCTGGGGTGCGGCCATGGGAGCTGTTGGTGTCTGGTCAAGGCCGCTCGACGAAGGTCCGTCACCCATGTCGGCTCTTGAAGCTGCTTCGCAATCTGATCAATGGTTGTTGTATTGAATGTCTCACTCATGTTCAGAAACGCTGAAGGCTCTAGGCTCAAGGCTGTAGGCAAGTACGCCTCGAGCCTCCGGCCTAGAGCCCTGAGCGAATATGCTCTTGGTTAACCGACGGCTCCTTCCATTTCGAGCTGGACGAGCCGATTGAGCTCCACGGAATATTCCAGCGGCAGCTCTTTGACGAACGGTTCGATGAACCCGTTGACGATCATGCTCATCGCTTCCTGCTCCGTCAGGCCACGGCTCATCGCGTAGAAGAGCTGCTCATCCCCGATCTTGGAGACCGTCGCTTCATGCCCGATGTGGACTTGCTTCTCATCGATCTCCATCGTCGGGTACGTATCGGAGCGCGATTCTTCGTTGAGCATGAGCGCGTCGCAGCGCACGGTGGATTTCGCGTTCTCCGCTCCGGGATAGACCTTCACCAATCCGCGGTAGCTGGTGCGCCCGCTGCCCTTGGAAATCGACTTCGACGTGATGACCGAGGAGGTGTCCGGCGCAGCATGGATCATCTTCGCCCCCGCATCCTGATGCTGCCCGCTGTTGGCAAACGCCACAGAGAGCACTTCACCATGCGCCCCCGGCCCCATCAAGTACACCCCAGGGTACTTCATCGTGAGTCTGCTGTTGTGTACGACGATTCCGTTCGCAATGAAGTTATGCGTACCCTCAACCTCGATGTCGTAGACGGATTCCTCTCCGAGTGGTTCGATGGTCTGAATGGGTACGAAGTCTAATCCGGCTCGCATCACGGTCTTCGAGCGAATCGCCTCCAGGCTTTCTCGGATGTTCATCGACAAATAGTAACAGCGGTACTCTTTCAAACGCCCCTTATACAGGCGGCGCTCCTTGACATATTCTGAGATCTTGAGTGGATTCAAACCACACTGAATCAGTAGGAGCTTCACGTCTTCCAGTAAGGCTTTGTGGACACTAGCGAATACAATTTGTCCAAACTCACGCCCTCCTGCAACCTTGTGCTTCCGTACAAATCCATCCGCATCCATATAGCCTTCAATGAATGCCAGTTTCTGCGAACGAGGGAGGCTGAACACCCACGAAGGAATTCGCTTTTCCCGTGCCAGACCGGTAAAGCCTATACGAAGGATGAAATCGGCCAAGATCGCTGAGTTGACTGTCACGCACAACCCTTTGGGTTTCCACTCGACCTGAAAGAGCTCACGGATCACTTGTTCGAGCTTCGCTCGGGCACGATCCTTCTGCGGCACCGCCAAGAAGACTCGCCGCGGTCGCTGATTTGCAGGATCCCGCTCAACATATCCATCTCCAACGTAGAGGCCAAGGAACCACATGAGCTCATTAGTCGTCTCCGAGGGCAGCACCGGGTGATGTTTCAAGACTCCACGTTTGACGGAAGGATACGTGTACTCGAAACGGTATGGCTGACCTTCATCAGGCACTCCGCGAGCAATGGCAATCCGATCACCAACTCGAAGAGAACCTAAAGGACGCCACTCGATCCGCGTGAGATTTGACATCGGGACACGATCGAGGACGAGAAATGGATGATTGTCCGTCGCCTTGAGTTCCCGATAGTTTTCTGTCGTCAGCCGATACGTCTTCTGCACACCCGTACACTGAGTCGCAACCACCCGATATTTCTTCGGCTCAAGCGTGTCGAGATCGACAGCGTACACATGGTCATTTGGCTGCACATCTTTGATGGCTACAGGGCCTCGTGGATTCAAGAACACCTGCGAGTCTCCGGTAAGACAGCCGAGATTTCCATCGAGCCATTGTACGGTGGCACCTTCATAAGCAATCGCTCGCTTCGTCACGAGGTTATACACATTTTTCGACCAGTTCTGGATCGTGACGTAGCGCAGCTTCGCGTGAGGCATGGCGATCAGTTCAACAACAGCGGAATGCAATGAATCCGACGAATACGATGGGGCAGTGCAGTTGTGCACGGCGACCCCGCCCGCCACGTACGATTCGTCTCCCTCGACACTAAAGTTGTAGACCGGCACGTCTTTCGCCGATTGCTTCGTGATGCGCTTAATGGGCACATAGGCATAGCGCTGATCGATCGCAAACACCGTAGCGCGCTTTCTGTCGTTCAGGGTAGTCTTCACCTTGATGCCAACAAGCTCGCCAAACTTCGCGGTGAACTCTCCTCCAACACCAACCGTAAACATCGTCTGGCGATGTTCATGGCGTCGATCGCGCTTGTTGAGAAACGCCACCACGCCGAGCCGAAGCAGCATGTCGCGGAGTTGTCGCGCCATCGTCGGCGAGATGGTGCTCAGGCGAAAGAGCTCTTTACGGCCATGTTTATTCGGCTGGTTGTAGTAATTGCCATCGCCTCGAAAGACGCCCAGGATCAGCTCACGCTGCTTGTCGGGTGTCTCGAGCATCATCCACTGAGGGATGCGTCGCGTCGCAGCCGATTCACCGAACATTTGCCGGAACACGCGAGCAATCTTCGCTGAGCTCACGACAAGCGAGATGCCGTGGTTCCGAGGATATGGAAATTCGTCGACCTTGGTGATTCCAAGGGTTTCGCCAAGGAGCCGCTTGACATCGTTAATCCACTCCCGTTCCGTCGAGCCGAACGCAAAGTGGAGATACCCTCGAGGGTCCGTACTCCCTTCCGCGAGGAAATGCCCAGCCAGCCGGAAGAACGCTGGCGTGCTAGGAATCTCCACGATGGCTTCTTCACGACGGAATGGAACAGAAACAGAGACAGATGGAACCGACTCAACAATGCGGTTGACCGGAACCGCTAAGTAGTCAAGGTGGTTGAGATCCTTGGGCGTCCCCCACTGCACGTTCCAGTGACGATTCCGCTCGTTCTTCCGCTCGCGCTTCACATACAGGAAGGGATGCTCTTCCGTTACCTCAAGTCGCTGTGTTGAGTCTCCATAGACCTCAATAGTATAGAGTGGTCCGCTGTAGGGTCTGACCTGCGTGTGGTACACCTTCCGATACTCGCCGGTATGCGTCAAAACCCGCTGACCCACTTTGATGTCTTCAATGGGTTTGTAGTCCGGATTGGTGGTGACGAGAGCGCCTTTTGTAAAGCAGCCCTCGTAATAGGTGACCTCGGCACCTTCATCAGCGATGATGAGGGTTCGTTCGAACTGGCCCATGTTCTTCGCGTTGATGCGGAAGTAGGCCTGCAGCGGCATCGCGACTTTCACGCCTTTCGGGACGTAGATGAACGACCCGCCCGACCAGACCGACGTGTTGAGCGCGGCGAACTTGTTGTCGGCGGGCGGGATCACCGTCCCGAAGTATCGCTTGACGATCTCCGGCTGCTCCTTCAGGGCGGTATCCATATCGAGGAAGATCACGCCCTGCTGGGTCAGCTCTTCCTGCATGGAATGATACACCGCTTCTGAATCGAATTGGGCGCTGACCCCCGCGAGGAACTTTCGCTCCGCCTCCGGGATGCCGAGTCGGTCGAACGTCTCTTTGATCTCGGAGGGGACGTCATCCCACGACTCGCCCTGCTTGGCCGTGGGCTTGAGATAGTAATAGATGCTGTCGAACTTGATGCTATTCAGCAGCTCGGTGTTGGCCCAGGTCGGCATCGGTTTGGAGAGGAAATGGCGATAGCCGCGCAGGCGGAAGTCGAGCATCCACTGCGGCTCTCCCTTCATGCCGGAGATTTGCTTGACCTTGTCTTCATCAAGGCCAGGCTCTGACTTAAAGACCGAGCGCTCTGGCACGTGGAAGCCATAGAGCTTCTCGTACTCGTCGTTGATGTTCACTTGCGGTTTGGGAGATGTCATGACACGCCTCCGTTACGACGCAGCAGAAACGGCTGCCGTCTGTTCACGAAACTCTTCATAGCCCTTGGCTTCCAGTGCGTGAGCCAGCTCAGGGCCCCCTGAACGGACCACGCGGCCGTTGACGAGTACGTGGACGTAATCTGGGGTAATGTAATTCAATATCCGCTGATAGTGGGTGATGAGTAAAATGCCGCGCTCTGGGCTGCGCAACGCGTTGATGCCGGCCGCCACGGTTTTGAGCGCATCGATGTCGAGCCCTGAATCGGTTTCATCCAGCACCGCCAGCGAG
Source organism: uncultured Planctomycetales bacterium (assembly GCA_964624155.1). Classification (GTDB taxonomy): domain Bacteria; phylum Omnitrophota; class Gorgyraeia; order Aquiviventales; family Aquiviventaceae; genus CAZUWM01. The sequence continues at coordinate 16,265 of CAZUWM010000004.1, read as the reverse complement.
GGTGAGAGAACCGCCATCTGCAGAATCTCCAGCCGTTTCTTTTCCCCCCCGGAGAACCCGTCGTTCACATACCGGCTCATGAACGACTCGGAGATACCCAAGGACTTGAGGTGCGTTTTGATCAGTTGGCGGAATTCTTTGACCGGCACATCCCCGCCCCGCGCGCCGCGAAGAGCCGCCCGAAGGAAGTTCGCGATCGTCACACCGGGAATGGCCGTGGGGTACTGAAACGCGAGGAAGATGCCGGAGGCGGCTCGCTTGTTGGGCGGCAGCTCGGCGATGTCCTTCCCTTTGTAGAGCATCTGCCCGGAGGTCACCTGGTACTTCGGATGACCCATCAGGCAAAACGACAAGGTGCTCTTGCCGGAGCCGTTAGGCCCCATGATGGCATGCACTTCGCCGGCGTTGACGCTCAGCGTCAAGCCCTTGAGGATCTCTTTCCCTTCGACTGAGACGTGTAGGTTATCCACAATCAGCAGCGGCTGTTTCATCTTAGTCTTTTCCCTATTCCATTCCCCATTCCCAATTCCGCATTCCGAATTTCATGGGTGACTCTTTCGTCATCTTTTCTCTCTCGCTAAGATACGACACCTCGCAGACGATTCGCAATCGCTTGCGCGGCGTCATATTCATTGGTCAGGAGACTATCCAGTGTCGTCTGGTCCAGGAAGCGTTGGATATACGTGGTCAGCCCCGACCACACCGAGCGGATCCCGCAGTCCATGAAGTGCACGCACGCATCCTGCTGGCCGGTGAACTGCTGGCAGAGATGATCCGTGGTTTGCATGCCGCCCAGCGCCCGCACCACTTCTCCGAGCGTGACGTGCGCAGGTGGACGGTTCAACACGTAGCCGCCCTTCAGACCCCGCACGCTGTGCACCAAGCCGGAGCGCGATAACAGCCGCAGGAGTTTCTCGACGTACGCGTTCGAGAGGCCTTCCTTCGACGCAATCTCCTTCACGCGCACGACCTCTCCATGCGGCGATTTGGCCAATTGCAGCAGGCACCGTAACCCGTACTCCTCTTGTGCGGTAATTTTCATGGTGCGACTCCCATTTGTCGCTCACCATGATCCTGAGCGAGTGAAACGAGTCGAAGGATCATCTCGCCTACAAGTCTACGATAACATGACTTTTTTGTCAACTATTATCCTAATCAAAAAGCTTGCCTGTTACACGTCGACCTGCTCAGGCAAGCCAATTCTCGACCGACAGCTCAGAGAGTCGCTTGAAGTGTGATTGATTATTCGTCACAAGGGTCGCATGATGGGCGTGCGTGATGGCACCGATCAACAGGTCGGCATCATCCAGGCCAACGCCCTGTCCTTCAAGTTGCGCTTTCCACTTGCCAAACAGGCGACTGACCTCATCGCTGGTATGCAACGTGGGGAGGGCTTGTTGGAGGCGATTGAGGACACGAAGATTGTCTTCCCGTCTCGCGGATTTCCACGCGCCATAGGCGAGCTCGCAGGCCGTCATGACGGTCACCGCCACCTGTTCGACTCCAACCTCAAGCACTCGCTGTTCAATGGCGCGGTTCCCCTTCAGCCAAAAGATGCAGTGATCGGTATCCAGCACGAAGCGGACCATCAGCGACTGCGAGTCCACCACCGACGCGCTGAGCGTAACTCAGCGATCAGCGTCTCGGCTGAGCGCACGTCTTTCCAGGCGCCACACAGTCGCGTGGTGCGCGCCATCTGGTGCTGGGGCACTTGATGGAGGTAGCGATCTAAGAGGGTGATCACGATCGCTTTCAGGGTGGTCCGGCTAGACGCAGCCTGTTGCTTCAACTGGGTATGCAACTTGTCGGGTAATTCCACGATCAGCTTCCCCATAGCGTCTCACCTCCAACGAGAGGATAGCACAATATTTAAATATTGTAAATAGCCCCCAGCGACAGCTGTCAAGAGACAGGATTTTCAGCGGGCTTATGCAGGATGATGCGGGAGTGCGCGATCTTGAGTGGGGGAATTTCGAGGAATGCTGAGCGCGCTCACGACGAGCGGGATGAGGGACGACGGGGAGCGTGGGACGGAAGCGCTTTGACGGTCACCGTTTGACTAAGACGTCGAACGAGATCTGCGTCGGCGGTGTAGAGGGTGGCATGAAGCTGCTGGGCAAGAGCGGCGTAGAGGGCGTCATATATCGAGACCTGGCATTGACAGGCTAGACGCCAGGCCTGTGGAAGGAGCGGCTCGAAGGGAAACCAGTTCACCTCCAACCCGAAGGTCGGCGCATAGGCCAGGACCGGGGCATCTGGAGTCAGTTCGCCCCGCTGGAGTTTCTTCCAGAAGACGTTGTGCAACTCGATGAGGAGAAAATCTGGGGCGGCGGGAACGACGCCTTGCACGACCCACCGGCGCCGATACTCCAGGGCAGCCGCCGAGTCAGGCTCAGGCAGGAGCCACTTGACGACGACGCTGGCGTCCACCACGGCGGGGGTGAGCGTCTTAGCGCTCATCGCGCATGCGGCGAATCACGGGCGTCGAATCGGGCAGCGTTCCATAGCGACGGGCCATGCGCTCGCGGACCTCATCCACCCGGCTCCAATCGGGTTGATGCAAGGCCCCCCGAAACGACAGCATGGTTTCCAGGAACCAGGCGGCTTCCTGTTGGAGCGATCGTCGATCGGCCTTGGCTCGCGCCTTCAACGCTGCGTAGGTTTCGTCTGAGAGGTTCCTGATCTGAAGCGTAGCCATTTTGCCTCCTTTTTACATCTGAATCACATTCAAAATTACCACAAATTGAGTTCGACGTCAAGCCTGGGAAAATCGCACAATTGAAAACGGTGTCAGGTCGACCGAGGAGCGATCGTGAAGAATGAGATCGGCCAGGACGGTAGCGGTGATGGGGGCGAGGAGAATGCCATGGCGGAAGTGGCCGGTGGCGAGGTAGAGACCATCGATGGAGGTGTTCCCTAAGATGGGGAGCTTATCCTTCGAGCACGGACGCAGGCCGGCCCAGGCGTCGATGAATTCGCAGCGATCGAGGGCGCTCGTCATCCGGCGAAGTCCACCGAGGATGTTGTGGATGCCTTCAAGGGTCAGATGTTTCTGGAACCCGGTGAACTCCACTGTGGAGCCGACGATGAGCCGACCGTCTCGCCGCTGCACCACGTAGGCCTCCTCGGACATCACCGTACGTCGAAACAGCCCCTTCGGCCCCACGAAGGCGAGCATCTGTCCTCGAGCGGGGACGACAGGGAGCTTGATAGGCGGTGGCTCGATCAACGAAGCCCAACTGCCGAGGCCGTTGATGACGACCGGCGCACGTAAGATTCCGCGGTCGGTCTCCACACCTCGAGCGGTCTTGCCCTGGAGGCGAACTCGCCGCACGCACGTGTCTTCAAAAATCGTCACCCCGGCTCGCTGACACGCCTTCCCGAGGGCCTCCATCAACCGGACATTGTCAATTTGCGCCTCGGTCGGAAAGAAGAATCCACAATGAACCCGTCCATCCACAGACGGTTCCCGTCGCCTCACCTGCGTGGACGACCAGCACTCGACACGAAGTCCTTTGGCGCGCTGCCAACGCATGCGCGCCGCCATCCGCTGTTTATCCTGTTTGGTGATCGCCAGGTACAGAATCCCATCGACATGGAAACCGACCGACATGCCGGAGCGTCGCTCCACATATCTGATCCATTGGGGATACATTCGCCGAGCGGCGTGGCACAGGTCAAAGAATGGACCGGGCCGCACAAGGTCCATCTGCGCGGAGAGGATCCCCGCCGCTGCGCTGGAAGCTTCGGCCCCGATGGTCCCCCGCTCGACGATGACCACGCGTTGACCGCGACGGGCGAGTTCCTCAGCGATGGCGCACCCGATGATGCCACCACCCAGGACAATCACATCATAGCGTGTCATGTGAGTCCATAGTCGATAGTCCGTAGTCCACAGAACAAAGAAAATGGGTCAGGGGGTGTCACAGGGAGGGAGGACCTCTGCGAGCTGCGTGCGCTTCGATGGAGTGAGTGCGGATTCGAGTGTGAACGAGGGGTCGGCGTCTTGGTCGGCCTTTTTCATCAAGAGCCACTCTTTGCCGCTCGTCCGAGGCCCCTTGAGTTTGACCATGGCAAACGCGCCTTTCAGCCGCTTGCCGTTCAGAGAGAACTTGAACGAATCCGCTTTCCGTTCAAACAACTCATACGTCCCTCGATCCCAGATGACGACGGCCCCGGCGCCATAGCGACCCTGTGGGATGAGACCTTCAAAGTCGCCGTATGCCAACGTGTGATCATCGGCCATCACGGCCAGACGTTTCTCCGCAGGATTCATCGAGGGGCCTTTGGGAATCGCCCATGACTTCAGCACGCCGTCCATCTCCAGGCGGAAGTCAAAGTGCAGGCGTGAAGCATGGTGCTCGTGGACGACAAAGACAGCCATCGGGGTCAGACCCCATACTGAACTAACGAAAAGACAGGATGGTGACCCAGACGCTTGCGTCCCTCAAGGTCGGCCAACTCGACGAGAAACGCCACTTCCACAATCTGTGCGTGGAAGTGTTCGAGAAGCTTCACGACGGCGCCCATCGTCCCACCGGTCGCCAGGAGATCATCGATTAAGACGACCCGCGCGCCCTCGGGCAAGCTATCCGCATGCATCTCGAGGGTTCCCTGCCCATATTCCAGCGTGTAGGTCGTCTGAACCGTTTTGGCAGGGAGCTTGCCCGCTTTTCTGACCAGGATCAACCCCGCCCCTAAGCGATCGGCGAGCGCTGCCCCAAAGATGAGCCCCCGCGATTCCACCGCCACAACGGCGTCGAGCTGTTTCGTCGCATAGCGATCGGCAAATTGGCTGATCGCCTTGCGAAACATCACCCCGCTCTGCAAGAGCGGGGTGATGTCACGAAAGAGGATGCCCGGCTTGGGAAAATCCGGAATGTTGCGGATGTAGCACTTGAGTTCATCTTGCGTCACCGAAGCGGTCGTCACCATTTCGTCACCATCTGGTAGAGGCTCCCCCCGAGCCATCCCACAAGAGGCGGCACCCACAGCGACACGGCCAATCGAGCGAGTGCGACCTGAGATCCCAGAATCGGCAACTCCCATACCAGAAATCGATTCAGCCCCAACAAGGCCCAGGCGGCGATATACGCGCACACCGGCCCCACGCCGGCACCCTTCGTCAAGAACGATGCCAGAATGGGAAAGTGGGTAAACGGCCCACCCGGCGTCAGCGTCCCGGCCAGGGTTCCGACGAACAGGCCCTTCAATCCGGACTCGCGGCCCATCCATTGGACAATCACTTCGCTGGGCAACAGGACAGAGAGGAACCCGGCCAGCGCAAACCCCAGGAGAAGATTCGGCAGCACGCCGAGAAACAGTGTCGTCCCGCTGGCCAGCGCCTCGTGAATCCGACCGGTTCCGCCTTGGCGGAACGCCACCACGGCACAGATGAGGATGAGACAACCGAGGAGGACCCAGGAGCGCCACATCGACTGAGCCGAGGGGGTCATCTGTCCACCTGTTTGGGACGAAATAATCCTAAGCTCGCCGTGTACCCGTGTAAGAAATTCATCCCGCCGACCGGGCCGATCTCCCCGTTGCAAAAGAACCCGCTCACCGGCACGCGAGGGCCCAGGACCTTGCGAATCGTCTTGAGATCGTGCTGGGTCGATCCATAAAACGCTTTCCCCCGTCCCACGCAATCAAAGAGGAGGACCCCGTTGGGTGCGGTATCGGAGGACGTCGTCACATGATGGAGTAAGAGGCGGCGAAGTTCATCGCGCGAGGCGGCAGGATCCCTCAGATGAAATTGGAGCGTCTGGCCGACGTGGATCGACTCTTCTACGGCAATGGCGCCGCTGGGTGGATCGATGCCGACCAAATGACGGATCAGGAAATCCTGCGGACTGAATCGAGGCTTCATTTCGTTGATCACCATGCCGACGAACACCGCGTGCTGGGCCAACGCCTGATCCGTCGGAGAGAGCCCGACGAAGAGTTCCCGCAGCACCTCCAGCGCCTGACGGCCGCCCAGTTCCCACACCACATGCTCCGCGGCTTTCGTCACCACAAACGGTTGCCCGATCGGACGACATCCCGGTGCGACGAGGGCCTCGAGTCGGAGTGGGCCGGTCATCGCGACACCCACGGCACCCGCTCGATACACCTCCGTGTCATAGAAGACGACGTGCTCCCCGGGTTCTTGTCCACCGCTTGCCAAGCCACCGATGATCGGGCAGCCGGGGAACGTCTCGTTCAATTCCTTCAAGATCTTGGAGGGATCGCAGGTGGCCGGATCGACCAACAGGATGAAGTTCGGACGTTCTTGGGCTGGAATCCCGACCTTGTCCACCCAAAATCCTCCAGGGCTGGAGAGCGCGACCTCCTCAGGATTGATCGCGAAGGGGTAGAGGCGAACCTCAGGCAGATGCGCGGCGAAGATCGACACCCCAGGCACCGCTTCCACCGCGCGATCCGTCCCGATGACCCCATACCCACTGCAGCCCATGAGCACGGCGGGCCGCAGATGTTCATGAAGGACCCGACTCGCTTCAGTCCAGTCGGTCTGGTAGAACGGGGAGACAAAGACGCACGCCCAATGACAGGGAGCGCCGGCGAGTTGGTCAAGGATCTGACGACACGCCTGCGAAACGGCGGAGCTCAGGTGGACGGAATCACTGAGGGCTGATGCAAATCGCATGACTCAGGGTGTCAGGATATCAGGGGATCGGGGTATCGGGACACACGGGTAGCTTAGGATTATTGGATGGGGTTGTCAACCCAACTTGCAGGAATGACGTAGGGATGCAACGCGCTGGGGGCCCGACGGAATGCGGGGAGATCCATCACGAGCATGACCTCCGACGGTGGGGGCTGCATTCGGTCGAGATCGCCCCACCGACGTCCTCGAGCGCGAGCATGATGGAGTAATTCATCGTGGGTGAGTCCAACCAACTCGTCGGCCGTCCCGGCGTACAGGCGATCTTGATGCTCCACGATCCACGGCTCGTGCTGCCGATACATCCCCAGGGGGATGCGCAAAAAGATGGTCGTGTCGCGATGGGGCTGCCCTCGCGGCAGATTGAGCACTGTATCGATGCTTCGCTCAACGGTGGTAATGGCACCTTCGACCGTCCGGGTCAGCACGATGCTGAGGGTATGGGTCGTCTTGACCAGCAGCCGCTGGACGCCATCGACGGCCCGGCCAGGCAGTGCCCATCGGATGGCGCCGTGAGGGCGTCCGACGGTCCATCCCATCCCCTCATTGAGATCTCCAACGATGTGCTGGGTCCAATCAATGAGCTTATTGACCCGAACGATCGTTCCGCTTCCCGGACTGATGGCTCCACCGGTCGCTACCGTATAGGTGACCGTGGCATCGCCGAAACTCAACTCACGAAGTTGGAACGCGTCCGCCAGTTCTCTCACCCGCCTGAGAGGACGGGCGTGACCCAACCGATGGTACAACCCCCGAACGCCCACGAACACGTGCTCAATCGGACGGATCCCAGGACCTGGAATCGGCAGATCAATGAGCCAATCCGCCAATCGGACGATTTCCAACTCCGTCACGTTGGCGGTTGTGTAGAGCGCCCCGTGGAGATCGACGAGCGCATGGTCTCGGTGGATCGTCAGGGGAGGCTTCGAGGGACACCCCGCGAAGAATCGCTCTTCAAACGATTCTTCTGCCGTCACATCAGCAGCAAGCAGCAAGCAACAAGCAGCAAGCACCCAACGTGTGGAGCTATTCATAGATGCCTTCGAGCGGTCTTCCATCCAGTGAGTCAGGCGGATAGCGGACACCCACCATCTTCAGGATCGTCGGCATGAGATCAATGATCCGATGGGGCGTTGACGACTGCCCTCGACGAATATTTGGTCCCACGAGCATGCACGTGATGCGCATCGCCTCGCGCAGTGGGGCCCCGTGGTCGGTTCCCTGCTCGCCGTCGGTGCGAAACGTCCAGCCGCGCTCGGCGGTCACCACCACGTCGGGGTCGCGACTGCCGGCCAGCTCAGCGACCGGAGGTCTCCACCCAAAGAACTTCGCGATCCCGACGACAGCATCAGGATAGTCCGTCTCTGCGGTGGCCTGTAACCACTCCTCAGCCGAGTGAGCGCTCACCATCCACTGCGCAATGGACAGGGGTGCGACAGCGTCACGGACCGACGGATCGTGAAGATAACCCAGCGGATCTGCGTTTGCGTGCGCGGGTTCATAGCGATAGCGCTCCATTCCTTCCTCATCTGTCTCGACATGAATGACGGCGCGCTGCGACGGGGCGCGATGCACGAGCGTACGCGAGGCATCCTGTTTCACGAGGACGAGGTCCACCCCTTCGAATTGGCCCAAGGCTTCGAGCAGATTGACCCGGTCGCGATTCGGGCCGACATCATAGGCCATCAGCTCTTCAAGGCTGTTGCGCTGCCACACGCCGGTGTGACAGCCGCCCTTCGACAGAAAGATGGAAGCTTGTCCCCAGGCTTGATGGTCGATGAAGACAAACCGGCTGGCGTCCCTCCCCGAATGGATCCAGTCTTTACCAACCACCTTGACGTTGCAGCCACACTGTCGATGGAACAATTCCTCGACAAGCCGTGAGGTCTTGTTCGCGACCGTCTCCCCTCCCACATGCCCATGATCGGAGACCAAAAAGAGATAGGTGAAATCGTCCCATCCAACCTGGCGGATCCGGCGCACCATTTTGCCCAGCATCCGATCGAAGAACATCACGGTATCCCTCGCCTGACCGAATTGTCCTCGTGGGGCGTGGTGGCTGATCTTATCCACCATGGGAAACCAGGCCGCCATGACCCGCGCCTCCGGATCGCCGATCACGTCTTCAATCATGTAGCGCGCGTTGATTCGGTCCAACTCGTAGGGAATTCGTTGGCTTGCGGTGAATGGTTGTTCGATGGTGTTGAACGCCCGGTGGACCCACAGAGGTGGGGGGTTCAGCGGCGCGATGGGCAGGATGGTAAACCGATAGTGCTTGCCAAGGTACGTGTCCAGCATCGGCACGCCGCGCTGCTGCAAGAACCGATAGGTGTCCTCCGGGGCGAATTTATCGAGTAAGTCGGAGATTTTTGGGCCGGATCGTTGACGCCGCCACAACCACTGGGGAATCCATTCACTGAGTTGACCGGTGGGGAGGCGAGTGGCTCGTTCGAATTGGTTCTGCGATTTGACGCCGGTCCGATCAGGAAACCGACCGGTGAACAACGCCCCGTTGGCCGTGAGGGTATTGGAGGGGAAGGTCGTGAAGACCTGCGTGAATTCGAGTCCTCCCTCGATGAAGACCTGTTGAATATTCGGCAAGAGGCCTTCCTCGGCCATGGCGTGGACGACGTCCGGGCGCAGTCCATCGACGTAGAGCACGATCACGCGGGCCTTCGGGACTGGTTCCCCCGCGTGGGCGAAGGGGTGGAGTGCGACAAGGAGGAGGCTCGTGAGAATTCTGACGCGCATGTGACGGTGGGGTATTATACAATGGAACGATGCATCCGTTTTCCTATGATCCGTTCCAGCAACAGGCGATCGAGACGATCGATCGGGGCACCTCGCTCTTCGTCGCCGCCCCTACGGGGGCCGGCAAGACGGTCATCGCCGACTACGTGATCGAACGCGCACTCGCCCGCCACCAACAGGTGATCTACACCGCGCCCGTCAAGGCCCTGAGCAATCAGAAGTTCCGCGACTTCAGCACACGGCATGGCGATAACGTCGGGATTATGACCGGCGACGTCACCCTCAACCCGGACGCCTCGCTCCTCATCATGACCACGGAGATCTACCGCAACGCGCTGCTCGAAGATCCCGCGCGACTGGCGCGTTGCGCGTGGGTGATCTTCGATGAGATTCACTACCTCGATGATCCGGAACGCGGCACCGTGTGGGAAGAAGCCATCCTGTTTACGCCGCCGCGCATCAACCTGCTCGCCCTCAGCGCCACGATCCCCAACGTCGACGAGTTGGCGACCTGGATCCGACAGGTCCATGAACGAGAGGTTGCGGTCATCACCGAAACGAAGCGCCCGGTGCCGCTCCACATCCTGTTTCAATGTCAGAATCGCATCCTGACGAGTGACAACGCCCTGAGGCACGAGGGGTACCACAACCGAGAGGACTGGCCCAGACGGCTGGCAGGGCGGCACCACTCACGACACCGGCGGCCTCATCGCCCGAGGCAAGAACCCTGGACGATTCATCCGAATCGTCTCGATCATCTGATCCATCATCTGAACGACACCGATCGGCTCCCCTGCATCTTCTTTACCTTCGGACGACGTCGCACCGAGGAACTCGCCTGGGAGGCCTCGCGGCTTGCCTCTGCGAAGCCAGGGCTTGGCTACGGCGAAGCAGGGCTTCCGCTCATCCAGCCTGAGGAGCAAGCCCAATTGCGCCGTCTGTTTCGTGACCTGTGCGAACGATACCAGCTCACGCACGATCCCACGGCCCAGGCTCTCGCGCAGCTCATCGATCGAGGCGTGGCGTACCATCACGCGGGGATGCTGCCGACGGTCAAGGAGGTCGTGGAGCGATGCTTCGTGAGCCGACTGGTGAAGTTCATCGTCACCACAGAAACCTTCGCGCTCGGGATCAACATGCCGGCACGCAGTGTCGTCATTGACACGCTCAAGAAACGGGTGGAGGGACGCGTCGATTTGATTCGCTCGCGACAATTCTTGCAGATGGCCGGTCGCGCGGGACGCCGAGGCATGGATGAGACCGGCTACGCCTACGTCAGGATTCAGCCGACGATGATCACGTACCCCGACGTGATGCGCGTGATCCGAGGACAACCGGAGATGGTCCAAAGCCGATGGAATACCGCCTATGCCACACTCCTCAATCTGTATCGACGGCACGGACGAGGACTCCTGTCGATCTTTCCCAGGACGTTCTACGCCTTTCAAACCTCGGGCCGTCGACGGGAAGCGGGCCTCTCCCTGATGGAACGCAAGCTTGATCTGCTTGAACAGGTCGGGTATCTCAGCCCAGAGGGCCTGACTGAGCGAGGTGAGTTTGCCTCGTGGTTGTACGGCTACGAATTGCTTCTCACCGAACTGCATACGCAAGGACAGTTGGAACGACTCGATGCCCCTGCGCTTTCGGTACTGATGTTGGCGGTCGCGTATGAACCGCGCCCGGGATTGCGGATACCGAAGTCCACGACGATCAGCCGACGGCTGGAGCGCCTGTGTGAAGAACCGATGGGGCGGATTCACCAGTTGGAGCGGCAGTTCGGCATCCGTCCCTTCTCTAAATCCCCCGCCTTTCAACTCGCCCCGGCCATGGAAGCGTGGTTCCACGGCTGTGCCTTCACGCGGCTCTCCCGCCTGTGCGACGTGGATGACGGGGAGATCGTGCGCTACTTCAGGATGACGATTCAATTGCTGCGACAGCTCGCGGAAGCCCCGGCGGCTGAGGAGGCCTTGCGTCGAAAAGCCGCCCTGGCGATTTCACGCATCAATCGGGATGTCGTCGATGCGGAACAACAGTTGCGCATGGGCTAACGCCCAGTCCATAGACCATAGTCCGCAGTCCGTAGTCCATAGACAAAAGAAGTCTTGGTCTTTGCTATGGACTATCGACTATGGACTATGGACTCGCCGAGCGCTTCGCGTTGGATGCTGCGTCGTAACACTCGGCGGGTGCGCCACCCCCCAGTACGCCATCCGTCCCACACCGACGCCGGATGAATCTGCCTGGGTCGTGGATCTTGAGCGGACGATCAGCGCCTATCAGGCGCGGGAGTTGGAACGTCAGGGCAGCCGCCTGATTCATGCCGGCGAACGCCTGTGGGGGTTTGACGTGGCAGGGGTGTTGCGTCGATTAAGTCGCGTCACTGAGCGTCCGGGGCTGTCTTACCGCGTGGTCTTGCTACAAGACCCTGATCCCAACGCCGTCGCCTTAGCCGATGGACGGGTGTATGTGACCAGCGGCATGTTGAATTACCTCTCCTCCCGCGGAAGCCGTGAAGACGAGCTCGCAGCCATCCTCTCGCACGAATTGGCTCATACGGTCGCTCAACATCTCGTCACACGCTACCGCCAACTCCAGCAGCAGCAACTGCTGATGGCCGTGGTGGGGGTTGGCACGGCGATTGTCGCGCAACAGGGTGGAGGATCATTCGGCTCGTTGGCGAATGACGCGGCATCGCTGATCGCCTCGGCAGTCAACAGCGCCTACAGCCAGGACCAGGAGCTTGAAGCGGATCAGCTCGGCGTGCGCTACATGGCGATGGCCGGCTATGACCCGCGGGCGGCGGTTGCGGTCTTGCGGGACTTCGTGCGCTTTGCACCAGGCGGGATCTTCCTCAGCACGCACCCCGGCTCGGAGCGCCGGGCCCAGGACTTGGAGCGATTTCTCGCCGAGGCCGCGCCGGACGCGCCAACTCCTGCCTCCATCGAGCAGCGGCGCCAACGTCTCAAAGCCGCGCAACGCCTCTACCCGGTCGGCTCGCTCAGCCGGCAGAATCTCCAGCGCCAGCTCGACTCGCTGGGGGAATGACGCCTTCTTCCCGCGGAAGAGGCGCTGAAGCGCTATCTCTGCGTGAGCCTGGAGTCGCGGCCGCGGCGGCTCGGTCGCATCACGATCCTGCCGCTCAAGGAATTTCTGGCCGCCCTGTGGGACGGCGCCTACCAGCAGTAATGCCCCCGCGCTTACAGACTACGCTTCAGTTGCTCTGACGTCCGCATCTGTTGGAACACTCGGAGAAGTGTGCGGTGGCGTAACGAGGAGAGCGGAGGGTGAGTGAGGTCACGCTTACTTGAGGTAGCGTTGGGCACTCTGCAGAAACTCGCGGGCTTGCTGCATGAGGGTGCGGGCCTCGTCGGCTGAAATGGATTCTTCGACGCCATAGTCGGCGGTGATTCGCTTCTCAAAAGCTGCCAGCAACCACCGATGATACCTGGCGTCGAGGGCTCCTGTTTTCGTGAAGTGTTCTCCGAACGCCGCATGGACACCGCCGTGTTTCTTGAAGTGCAGGCCTTTCTCGTTGAGCAGGGCTTCTGCCGTATAGAACATCGCGTAATAGGCCCGGCCCGCCGCAACGTCCGCATCGCCACTCTGCAGCACGTGTTCCGCCGTTGTGATCGCGCGGGCCGCCTTTTCCAGCAGCCGCACGGTGACGTCCTTCACACCGGCAGCGCCTCCTCACGCACGTTGATGAGAAACGGCGTTTGGCCCCTGAGCCAATCCCGTTCGCGCACAAATACCTTACTGAGGCTGACGCCGTACTTCAGGGAAAGTCTCGCACCGAGTTCGCTGGTCCGTTCGACCTCAGCTCCATAGCGGTCAAAATCGTCAAGCACCACGAGCGCATCCAGGTCAGACTCAGGGTCAGCCTCTTCTCTCGCGTACGAGCCAAAGAGGTAGACTCCGCGAAGTCGCGTCCCGTAGAGGGCTTCCAGCCCTGTCTTCAGTTCTTGCAAGAGATGCTGAGTGTTCATACTCAACATGCGCCACCCCACGTGTTTGTTAGGATAGCATATCGAGCTAGACGAGACAATGCCCGCGCTCACGCGCTCACGGGCTGCTTGCATCTGGTGGAACAGCCGCTCAAGGAATTTCTGGCCGCCCTGTGGGACGGCGCCTATCGGGCGTAATCGCGATCCCGCGCGGTCAGGAGAGAGATTATTGCGATGGGGAAGGCTTGATGACGCCGTCCATCGCCATGCACTCGGGGAAAAACCCGTACCGGGTTCCGAAGGGACACGTTCCCAAGGGATTACGAAGCGGAGGATCTGACGACTCGCCCCTCGACGAATCCGCGGATGGCGTCGGGATGAGGCTCGAGTAGTCCTGCCTCAGTGATGAAACGGGTGACGAACGACGCGGGCGTGAGGTCAAAGGCGGGATTTTTCGCTGAGGACCCCTCGGGGGTGACGCGCACCCGTTCAAGCGTTCCGTGCGGCGTCATTCCAGAGATCCACGCGACTTCATCGGGCGAGCGCTCCTCGATCGGAATCTTCGATCCCTCAGCAATCGACAGATCAAACGTCGAGCGAGGCGCCGCGACGTAGAATGGGACGCCGTGGTGTTTCGCCAACACCGCCAGGGTGTAGGTCCCGATCTTGTTGACCACGTCCCCATTGGCCGCAATGCGATCGGCCCCCACGATCACGCCGTCCACCTGTCCCTGTTGGAAGAGCGACCCGGCGGCCGTATCCGCCATGACCGTATGGGGGATACCTTCCTGCGCCAGTTCCCAGGCGGTCAGCTTCGCGCCTTGCGAGCGAGGACGGGTTTCGTTGACGTAGACGGACATGGATCGTCCCTGTCGATGGGCGTGATAGATCGGCGCTAACGCGCTGCCCCAGTCGACAAAGGCCAGCCATCCCGCATTGCAGTGGGTCATGAGCCGCATGCCCTCGCGCAACAGCACGGCCCCGACTCGCCCAATCGTCTCTCCGGCTTGCGCATTCTCATCAGCCAATTCCTCGGCCCGTCGCACGGCGGCATGACGAGCCTGTGAGGGCGTCGGAGCGCACCGGAGGGCCTGTTGAACCTGCTCCACCGCATAGAATAAGTCGTGGGCGGTTGGACGGGTTGATCGAATCAGGGAGGCGGCTCGTTCAATGGAGGAGGCGAAGGTGGATTCAGGCGCTTCCAGGACGGCTTGAGCCATCGCGTATCCTGCCGCCGCCCCGATCGCTCCGGCCCCACGCACCAGCATCGTCTGAATCGCTGTCGCGGTATCCTGATGCGTCGGACACGCAACGACTTCAAACGTGTGGGGAAGCTTGTGTTGGTCGATCATCTTGACCATGCCCCCCTCCATCCACACCGTCCGGTATGCTTTCCCGTTTACCAGCATGAAGCGAACTCACCCTCGACCTTGGCCTGCCGGTCCGTCGAAACCCTGATGTAGAGTCCACAGCGTTTCATGTTGGTTCACGCCTGCCAAGCGGGCGCCCCGGGCATGCAGCACCTCGCTCGTTTATTTGGCAACCATAGGCAATGATCGCAAGAGACTTCTTCATCTCCGTTGCACAACAAGAAGAGCAACATCGCCGACCATTTTATTGCGCGTCACTTCGGTAACCAAGCGCACATCCCTGACGCCCAACTTAACCGCCTCCGCATATTCCTTCTGAGTGTTAGACAGCCGACTCATTCTCCGCCGAGGTGTCCATCCTGCACCGCGCTACTCAGCAAACTTAGGCCACAGCTCCGCTGACTCGTCCAGGACGCTTGAGCCGAGCGGTCCGCCAGGCTCAATATCGGAGAGCTGTCGCAAGCCCTGTTGCTGGGCAAGCGCGACGACGTCATCCGGGTGCTGCTTGAGATGCTCTTCAATGACCTGCAGCACCCGCTCTTTCATCGAGTTATAGAGCTCATTCGCCGGAGCAAAATAAGACGGATCCCCGCCGGCATTCGTCATGCCGTAGTGATTTTCATGATAGATCGCCCGCCATTTTCGAAAGGCCTGCAACAGGTAGGGCGAGTAGCCCTGCTCCAGTACTTGCGCGTAATAGGTATCTGCGGTTCCTCGCCCTTCCAGCCAGCCCATCTGAATACAATCTCCCAGTCGGAGCAGGCATTGTTGTCTGAGATCGGCGTCCTTGGCATTCGCCAACACCTGGGAAAAGACCTCTGCCGCTTGTTCGTAGTTCTTTGACTGATACAACGCCTCGGCTTTGCTGAGTAGGGGGGATTCGGAAGCAAAACTTTGCACTCCGGAAACAAGAAGCACAAAAATGCAACAGCCCCAGCGTCTCATTGTGGTTCACCAGCGCCTAAATAACATGCGGGAGACCTGGTTGACATAAGATGGGGTTGAAATGCCGCGCGGGTTGGCGTATAGTACATGTGAATCACGATAAGAGGCTAGCCAAAGGGTTCCGTCCCGCGGCGATGCCTCTGTTTTTTACCCTCCTAGGTATTCCAGTTTTCCCCGCAGATCACTGATAAACGCCATATCGGAAGCGAAGCCCCTGAGCAGGGCCGAGTACCGATGCCGGTTGGGGATCAGAAGTCGAAGCAGCTTCCCATGTTTTTTCAAATACTCCACCAGACAATGAAAATCACCGTCCCCCGTCACGATGACCGCCCCGTCATAGTGGGCGAACTCAATCATGGCGTGCAGCACAAGCTCCGCGTCCACGTTACCCTTCACGCGGCCGTCTTTCAAGAGCAACGTCGGTTTGAACACGAGCACATACCCGCACTCCTGCAACGCCGTGTAGAGACTCTGTTGGGTCGGGACATACCCGATGAACAGGAACGCCTTGCTGACGCCGTATTTATCCTCCAGATACTTCCGGAACCTCCTGAAGTTCAGCTTCCATCCCTGTTCCCGAACGGCGAGGTT
>CAZUWM010000003.1:61496-62730 GCA_964624155.1 uncultured Planctomycetales bacterium | reverse complement strand
CGCTTCAGCCGCTGGCGTTGTATCCGGCCAACTCGATTTTTGTCGAAGGCTATCTCACCACCCCGGGGCAAGCGGCTCAGGCGGCCGTGCAGATGGTCCACGACATGGGATTCGAAGTCGAGGAGCTACCACAGATGACACAGAGTCACAGAGAAACCACAGATCACACAGAGAAGTTCTCTGTGCGCTCTGTGGTGTTGAAGAACATTTGAAATGACTTCGAGGCGATGGATTCTGACGGCGATCGGCAAAGATCGGCCGGGGATTGTGGCCGGCGTCACCAAGGTCTTGTATGACCTCGGCGGCAATCTGGAAGATTCGGCGATGACTCGACTGGCAGGGGAGTTTACGATCATGGTGGTCTTTGCGACTCCGCAACAGCTGACCGCGATGCGATTAGAACACGCGTTCAAGCCGACGGCATCAAGATTGCGCCTTGCCGTTCATGTGAAAGCGTTGGCCGCCTCACCACGGTACGCTCCTCGATCGCGCCCTCATCTGATTTCCGTCTACGGGGCGGACCGTCCTGGGATCGTCTATCGGATCGCTCACCTGCTGGCTCAGTCACGGGTCAACATCACCGACCTCGCGACCCGCAGAACAACAGGGCCGCATCCTCTCTACCATCTGCTGTTGGAGGTTGAGTTGCCCCCACGGTTGGATGCGAGACGTCTTCAACGACGCTTGAGCGCGCTGGGTCGGCAACTTGGCGTGACGGTCAGCCTGCGAGCCGCTGAGACGGCGGTCCTGTAACTGCCGTGCGCATGGCTGTTCTGCCGGTTCGTCGCCTGCCCGATCCCCTCCTCAACACCCTCAGTCGTCCGATCGAGCGCATCACGCCCCTGATCCAGCGGCTCATCCAAGATTTGATCGACACCATGCGCCATCACTCCCGATGTGTCGGCCTGGCGGCGCCCCAGGTGGGGCACTCGATGCGTGTAGCAGTCGTCGACGTCACCGGGCACCCCAAAGCTTCGAAAGCGAGCGGCCTCATCATTCTCGTCAATCCCCGCATCACCGCGCAGGACGGCCGCACCGTGCAGCGGGAAGGGTGCCTCTCGGTTCCCGATTTGACCGGGAACGTCAGCCGGGCCGTTCGCGTTCACGTTGAGGCGCTTGATGCCGTAGGCCAACGATGGAGCCGGTGGTTGGAAGGGTTTGAGGCGGTGGCGGTTCAGCACGAAGTGGATCATTTGGACGGCATGCTGTTTTTGGATCGGGTGACGAATCTGCG
>CAZUWM010000003.1:0-61396 GCA_964624155.1 uncultured Planctomycetales bacterium | reverse complement strand
ACGAAGTGGATCATTTGGACGGCATGCTGTTTTTGGATCGGGTGACGAATCTGCGAACCGATGTCTTCCGACGAAAACGCTATGCCTAACACAGATTACACAGATTCTTGAAGTGAGATTTCACAGATCAATCTGTGCAATCTGTTTTTAAATCTGTGAAATCTGTGTGGTCGGCTGGATGAAGGTCAACGGGGGCACGGAGGGAATGAGGCCACAGGCCTGCGCGCGTTCGTACAGGAGATGCAACGCCTGCTGGCACGCGGGGGAGAAGGTGAGGGTGTCTTCATTGACATACATGCTCACGAATTGTCGGGCGCGGACGGGGTCAATCCCCCGTCCGTAGCGCAACGACCAACTCAGCGCTTCATCCTGATGGGTCATCGCGTAGACAATGCTGTCCTTCAAGAGTTGCGCGAATTGCGTGGCCAACGGTTGGCCGAGCGACTGCTTGATGACGTTCAGACCGAGCGGCAAGGGCAGTTTCGTCTGGGTCTGCCACCACGTCCCGAGGTCTAGGATCGGCAGCAGCCCTTGATCGCGATACGTCAGTTGTCGTTCATGAATCAAGAGCCCCGCCTCCACCCGCCCGCTCAAGACCGACTCCGGGATCTGCTCAAACGGCATCTCGACCGGCACGATCTCCGGAATGGCTAAGCGTAAGACCAGGTACGCCGTCGTGTGCAGGCCCGGCACGGCCACGTAGCGCCCCCCCGCAAGCTCTTGAGGATTGCAGCCCTTGGTGGCGACGACGAGCGGCCCATAGCCGCGCCCCACGCTGGAACCGATCGAGAGGATCCAGTAGTCTTTGGCCATGAGCGGGTAGCCGGCCGCCGAGACCGCGGTGACATCCAATTCAGCGCGGAGGGCTCGTTGGTTCAGGGCTTGAATGTCTTCAATGACATGTTGGATGGAGAACCCCTCCACGGCCACCTTGCCCTCCGCGATGGCGTAGAACATGAACGCGTCGTCCATGTCCGGCGTATGCCCCACAGTAATTACCCGTTGAGTCATCGTGATAAGTTGAGAGTTCAGAGTTCCGAGTTGAGGGTTCTCAACTCCCAACCCTTAACTCCGAACTCCTAACTCGTTATTAGCCCCATTCCTCGTAATGGATCTGCTCGTTGGGAACACCGAACGAGCGCAAATCGTTGGCAATCGCCTTGACGACCTCGAGCCACCCGCAGATGTAGATTTCTTTGTTGGTGAACTCGGTGATCTGCTTGTGAAACACCTCTTGGACGTGGCCGACCTCCCCCGTCCATTCCTTCGGGCGGCTGACGATGGGGATATAGTGGAAGTTGTGGCGTAGAGACGCCAGCGAGCGGAACTCCGCTTCGAACAGCACGGTATGCTCGTAGCGGCAGCCGAAGAACAGCCGGACGGGTTGCGTGGCCTGGCGGTGAAAGAGGTCGTGAATCATGCTGCGCAGCGGCGCGACCCCCGTGCCGGTGGCCATGAAAATCGGCTCGTAATTGAGCGGCTGCTTGAGGACGAACCGCCCATGCGGGCCTGAGAGGGTTACCGGCGAGCCTTGTTTGAGCTGCCAGAAAAACGTGGAGGCGGCCCCGCCGTCAACATGCTGGAGGCAGATTTCCACGACCCCGTCCTCATGGGGCGGCGAGGCGATCGAGTAGGCGCGCTTGAGGACGCTCTCGCCGGTCTTCGCCGCGCGCGTCGTGGCCGGCAGGCCCTTCGTCGGCACGTGGATGATCACGAATTGCCCCGCCTCGAAGGGAAGGCGTTTGGGCTCGGTCAATCGGAGCCGAAAACAGCGGACGTTGTACGAGAGGATGTCAATGCGATCGACGACGCTTTGATACGTTTGCACACTCATCGACGGTATTCTACACTATAATAGATCGCTCATGCCAGCCTTCTCGAAGTCCCCCATCCCACAATCCGTTCGAGCGTTCCAACGGCATGTCCTGCGGTGGTACGTGCGCCATCAACGGCCGCTGCCGTGGAGAGCGACGCGCGATCCGTACAAGATCCTCGTCTCGGAGATCATGCTCCAGCAGACCCAAGTGGATCGCGTGATCCCTAAATATCACGAATTCCTGCAGCGCTACCCCACGATTGAACACCTGGCGAAGGCGCGGCCGACCGAGGTCAGAAAACTGTGGTACCCGCTGGGCTATAACATCCGGCCGCTGCGCCTGCGCAACATGGCTAAACAGGTCGTCGAGCAACACCGCGGCTCGATCCCTGATTCGTATGACGGGCTGGTGGCGATGGACGGGATCGGCCGTTACACCGCAGGAGCCGTGCTGAGCTTCGCCTTCAAGCAGGATGCCCCGATTCTCGATACGAATGTGGCGCGGCTTCTCTCGCGCTATTTCGGCATTCGAGCACCCCTCAAACGCGCCTCGACACGGCGTCGTCTCTGGGCCTTGGCGTCGGCGGTGATCCCTAGAGGGCGGGGCTACACCATCAACCAGGCGATGATGGATTTCGGCGCCTTGATCTGCACGGCACGAGCCCCTCAGTGTTCAACGTGCGTCTTGCGCCGGTCGTGTCGGAGTTATCCCTATGAACCCTCCAATCCCTCACGTGCGCGTGGCGATCGCGGTCGTTGAGCGAGACGGCCGCTATCTCATTTGCCGGCGCCGCCCGAATGATCATTTCGGCGGCTACTGGGAATTTCCTGGGGGAAAGAAAGAGGTGAGGGAGTCGTGGGAGGCATGCCTTCGTCGAGAGCTTCGAGAAGAGCTGGGGGTGTCGGTGCGCAACCTCCGGCCGTTCGGTCGGATTCGGCACCAGTACCCTGATCGCCTGATCTCGTTTCGGGTCTTTCGATGTCAGCTGGCCCGCGGAGAGCCGCGGCCATTGGGGACTCAAGCGATTCGGTGGGTGAGGGCGGAGCAGCTTGGTCGGGATCGTTTCCCCCCGGCCGATTGCACCTTGATCGCCCGCCTCCGAGGAGGTATAATAAAAAGGTAAAGGAGGACATACGATGATTACGTTAACACCGACGGCGGCTGAGGAAGTGAGACGCTTGATCGCGAAAGAGCAGAAGCCCAACGCGGCCCTTCGCCTGGGGGTCAAGGGGGGCGGGTGCTCCGGCTTCAGCTACCAGATGCTCGTGGATGAGGCCACCCCGAAGCAGTACGATACCGTCTTTGAGCAGGACGGGTTGAAGATTCTGGTTGACGCGAAGAGCCACCTCTACCTCGATGGGACGACGATTGATTTCAAGAGCGGTCTGGTGGGCGGCGGGTTTGAATTCAACAATCCGTTGGCCAAGAAGTCCTGCGGGTGCGGCTCCTCCTTCAGCGTGTAGGACAACTGCCTTCCGAGCAACCTCCCAAGGTTTTCGCAGTTGACGAGGCGAACGCGCTCCTGCCTCGCGTTCGTCCCCTCATCGAGCAGCTTCAAGGGTTGCATGGTTCGATCCTCAAGACGAACGAACAGCTCGATGAGTCGGTGAACAAGCTCTCCCAAGGGAACGGGTATCCCCTCCACGAAGTCCGCCAGCAGATCGAATCCCTCACCCGGCACCAGTTGCAGCTCATTGAAGCGTTTCATTCCGCGCTCCAACAGCTCGAAACACTCGGCGGCGTCCTGAAGGATCTCAACGCGGGCCTCGTCGATTTCTATACAGTCCGTGACGGAGAGCCGGCCTTCCTCTGTTGGAAGCTGGATGAGGACACCGTCAGGTTTTGGCACCCCGTCGAGAGCGGCTACGCTGACCGCCAACCACTATGACGAAGTCGGAAGTAAGAAGTTAGAAGTGGGAAGTGAGAGCAATGATACATAAAAAGATCAGAGGACCGATGGTGTTGTGGGTTGTCATGCTCGGCATCTATCTCGCCGTGAAGTTTTCTCCGATCCCCGAAGACGTCGTGGAGGTCGTCGGCAAGATTCTCAAAGCGCTGTGGATCTTTTCCGTCGCCTGGGTCGGCGCGAGGCTGGCCTCCAACGTGGTGGTGCGCTACGCCGCCACATGGAAGATGGCTGTTCCGGCGACCAGCTTAACCCGGCAGCTGGCGAAGATCGCGATCCTCAGTCTGGGTTTGCTGATCATCCTCGACAGCTTGGGCATCAAGATTGGCAGTCTCCTCGCTGCTCTGGGCATTGGAAGCCTTGGCGTCGCTCTTGGGCTCCAAGATACGTTGTCGAACCTCTTTGCCGGCATGTACGTGGGAGTCAGCAAGAATCTGCGCCTGGGCGACTACGTCAGACTGCAGAGCGGGGAGGAAGGCTACATCATCGACATCGGCTGGCGCGAGACGAAAATCAAGATGCTCCCCAACAACGCCGTCATCATTCCCAATGCCAAACTGAGCCAGTCGGTCATCACGAATTATCATCTTCCGGATAAGGAGCTGGCCGTGCTGGTGGAAGTCGGCGTGGCCTACGACAGTGATCTGGAGCGCGTCGAGCGGGTGACGGTTGACGTGGCGAAAGAGGTTCTGCAAACCATTCCCGGCGGCGTGGCGACCTTTGAGCCGATGGTGCGCTTTCACACCTTCGGCGAATCCAGCGTCAATTTCACCGTCGTCCTGCGCGCCAAGGAGTTCGTTGATCAATATCTCGTCAAGCATGAGTTCGTCAAACGCCTCCATGCCCGCTATCAACGTGACGGCATCACGATCCCGTTCCCCATTCGCACCGTCCACCTCAAATCGAAAGAGTAGCGCCCGCCATGCGAGTCACCCTTCGTCTAATTTTTTCTCTTATGCTTGCGGCCGCGGCGGTGGTGTTCATCTCGACCGGATTCCAGGCCCGTCAGGAACAGGGACGTCTTGAAGAGGAGCTGGCTCGTCGAGCCGCCGTGCTGGCTGATAGTCTCCAGGAATCCGTTGAGCCGCTTGCCTCGGGTGGCAATCTGGAGGGACTACAGCGCTTGGTGCAGCGTTTCGGCGCGCGGGAGCGATTGGCGGGAATCGCCGTCTACACGAACGAGGGCCATCCTCTGGCCGTCACCCAAAGCCTCCCCGCGGTCTTTCACCAACCTCATGAGATGGCGCAGGACGTCATGAGGAACGGCGAGGGGAGGGGGCTCTTCTTGTCTGATGAGAAGAGGCGGTGGCATTTGCAAGTCTTGCCGATTCGATGGGTGGAGCAGATCATTGGGGCGCTGGCGATCGTGCATGACGCCGGCTACATTGACACTCAGCGAGACCGTCTGTGGCGTCAAAACTTCATCCGCCTGCTCGCTCACGTCCTGTTGATCTCGCTCATCACGCTGCTGATCGTCCAGTGGAACGTGCTTCGGCCGTTGTCAAAGACGATCGAGTGGATGAGGCGCCTGCGACGTGGGGAGCTCGCGGAACATGACACGCTGCCGAGAGGCGACGTCTTTGCGCCCTTGGCCCGCGAAGTCACGCACATGGCGAGGAGCCTCACCGTCGCGCGCGCCGCAGCAGAAACAGAAGCGAAATTGCGGCACGCGGCTGAATCGCGCTGGACGTCCGAACGGTTGAAAGAACACACTCGCAAGGCGTTGAACGGACGGCCGCTGCTGCTCATCGCCAATCGGGAACCGTATATGCACATCCGACAAGGCCGGCAGGTTCGGTGGATCATGCCGGCCAGCGGTCTGGTGACGGCGGTAGAACCCATCCTTCGAGCCTGTGGAGGGACGTGGATCGCTCACGGTGCAGGCGATGCGGACCGTGAGACCGCAGACTCCAGCGGCCGGTTGCGCGTGCCTCCCGAGACGCCCCTCTACACGCTCAGGCGGCTCTGGCTCACCAAGGAAGAAGAGGATGGCTACTACTACGGATTTGCCAATGAGGGGTTGTGGCCCTTGTGCCACATCGCGCACACCCGTCCCATCTTCCGAGTCGAGGACTGGCAACAGTATGCGGCCGTCAACGCCAAGTTCGCCCAGGCGGCTCTGGAGGAGCTGGAAGGTACCGAGCATCCCTGCGTGTTGATTCAAGACTACCATTTCGCCTTATTGCCAAGATTGATCAAAGAGAAACGTCCGGACGCTCGAATCGCGCTCTTCTGGCACATCCCGTGGCCCAATCCTGAAGCCTTCGGGATCTGCCCCTGGGCCGACGCACTGCTGCACGGTATGTTGGGGGCCGATGTGATCGGCTTCCATACCCAATTTCACTGCAACAACTTTCTTGACACCGTGGATCGGTTGTTGGAATCGCGGATTGACTGGGAGCAATTCGCCGTGAATCGGGCCGGCCATTCGACGTGGGTCAAGCCGTTTCCGATCGGCATCGCCGTCCCAGAGACCTCGGGTGAGTTCTCGAGGGATCACTTTCTGAAAGAACTGGGTTTCAACGTGCAGTGGGTGGGAGTCGGCGTGGATCGGATTGATTACACAAAGGGCATCACGGAGCGGTTCCGAGCCATCGAGCGTTTTCTGGAACTCCATCAGGAATTTCACGGGAAGTGTGTCTTTATCCAACTTGGCGCCCCAAGCCGGACCGTCATCAAGCGCTACCATGACCTGGGGGCGGAGCTGGATGCCGAGGTGGAGCGGATCAACCGGCGTTTCCAGACGCGCCAATGGAAGCCAATCCTGTTTCTGAAGAAACATCACAGCCAAGCGGAGATCGCGCCGTTCTACCGCGCGGCGGATGTCTGCTTGGTCACCTCGCTGCACGACGGGATGAACCTCGTGGCCAAAGAATTTGTCGCCGCCCGATCTGACTTGCGGGGATCGCTCGTCCTCAGTCGTTTCGCCGGAGCGTCTCGCGAGCTCCGAGAGGCGCTGCTCGTGAATCCCTATGACGTCGAGGAGATGGCCGAAGCCATTTACGCTGCGCTGATCATGAGCCGTGAGGAACAGCAGAGCCGGATGGAGCGGATGCGCTGGACGATTCAAGAGCACAACGTCTACCGCTGGGCGGCCAATCTGGTCGCTGAGCTCACGCGTCTCCAGCCGGCTCAAGAACATGCAGCGGCTTCTGCCTAAATGCGGGAGTTGGTTGACCATCCCGTCCGACGACGTATCGCCTCCTCGGCATCGTTGCTGCTGTGTGTGGATTATGACGGGACGTTGACCCCCATCGTCAAGCATCCCTGGGACGCTCGGCTCTCGGGCAGGACCAAACCGTTGCTCAAACGCCTGGCGACTCTCCCAGGCGTTCGCGTGGTGCTGGTCAGCGGCAGGGCATTGCGAGACCTGCAACGACGGGTCGGTCTTCGCGGTCTCTACTATGTCGGCAACCACGGGTTAGCACTTCAGGGCCCTCGGCTGCGCTATCTCAATCCCGTCGCCAACGCAAGACGACCGCTTCTCAAACGGATGGCCACACACCTACGAAAGGTGCTGGGGCCGATTCGTGGCGTAGAGGTGGAAGACAAAGGATTGACGTTGAGTCTTCATTGGCGGAATGTCCCTCAGGCGGCCTTACGAGCGTTTCACCGTCTTGCGGGCCGCTGTCTTGCTCCGTATCGCCGAAGCGGGACGGTTCGGATCACACGCGGCAAGCGGGTCATTGAGATCCGCCCGCCGGTGACATGGGACAAAGGCCGGATCATCAGCTGGATCCTCGACACGCCGAGGCCTGGACGGACTCGTTGGCGGCTGCCCCTTGTGGTGTATGTGGGCGATGATCAGACCGATGAGGATGCGTTTCGTGTTGTCAACCGTCGTCACGGCATCTCGGTATTGGTCGGACGACCAAGCCGACGAACGGCGGCGATGTATCGGTTGCGCACACCGCGTGAGGTGACACAATGGCTGAACCGTCTCGTGACGTGGCGCACGCACGTCCCCGCACAGTGACCGCCTCCGCGCCGTTTCGCTTCCATACCAGTTTCGTCCTTCAAGAGGCGACGGGATTACGCGCCGCCACCCTGCCACGCTTGGTCAAGCTGCTCCGTCAGGTCCCGGAAGCGTGCATCTACCACCACACCCACTACTTCTTGTTGAGCCACCACTACCTGACTCCCGAGCCCACCCATGACTTCGCGTATTGGGTCACGGAGGTGTTGGGGGATGAAGCGTTAGGAGAGCGATTGGCGAGCATTGACATCCTCGAATTCGATTCTCTCGAGCAGATCCGCCGCGTTCTCATCAAAACGATCGAAGACCATCTGGCGCAGCATCCCGCGGCTCGTTTCCGATTCGTCAGCGAAGGCGAGGAGTTTTTCTTCCTCAAGTCCGTCCAGGTGGTCATGCCGACGGAGGAAACCGCATCGAGCTTGTCTGAGTTCGCCGATGCGCTGGCTCGCGTCAGTTTGTCGTCGCTCTACTTCCATATCTTCGATGCGCGGCTGCGCCTGGGTCGCTCGACGAACGATTTCGCTCGATGGTGTGAGGAGCAGCTCGGCGAGACGACGTTGGCCAAGGAGCTCGTGGCCCTGGATCCGTATGCGCATAGCCTGGAGACCCTGCGCTCCATGATGATCGCGTTGGTGAGACAGCGGTTGCACGCATGAGCACGCAGGGATTGGATCAGTATCGCCCGTTCGTCGGGCCCAGCACGCTCCGAGAGCTACGGTTGCTGGCCGATCGCCTCGCGGGTCGCAGGATCTGTTGCGTCAATGCCACGAAAACAGGCGGTGGGGTGGCGGAGATCTTGCATCGCATGATCCCGCTGCTCGGTGAATTGGGACTCGACGCCCGGTGGGAGGTCTTGGAAGGCCCGGCCGGCTTCTATCAGGCAACCAAGAGACTTCACAACGCCTTGCACGGGAATCCTGAAACCATCACGCCGGACATGCGCCAGACGCTCATCGAGGTCAACCGTCGCAATCTCTCACGGTTGAATCTTGACACGGACATCATCTTCATCCACGATCCGCAGCCGATCGCTCTGGTTGAGGGGCGTCGAACGGTCGGCCGACACTGGGTGTGGCGATGTCACATTGATCTCACCTACGCCCAGCGGGAGGCGTGGGAGTTCCTGCGCCCCTACGTCCAACAATACGACGCGGCCGTGTACTCCGCGCCTGCGTTTGCCAGGTCACCGTCCCTTCGGCAAATCTTGATCGCCCCCTCCATTGATCCGCTCAGCGACAAGAACCGGGAGCTCGAGCCGGAGGCGATCAAGGCCGTCTTCGGACGTCTGGGCATTCCGCAGGATCGGCCGATCATCACCCAGGTTTCTCGATTCGACTATCTCAAAGATCCTGTGGGGGTCGTGGAGGCCTTTCGCCTGGTGCGTCGGACGATGCGGTGTCGGCTCGTCCTGGCCGGCGGGCCGGCCAGTGATGACCCTGAGGGCGAGGAGGTGCTCGCGCGCGTGCGGGAACGCGTGGCCGACGATCCCGATATCCACCTGTTGATGTTGCCTCCCGACAGCCACACGGAGATCAACGCCCTCCAGCGAGGTTCGACGGTGATCGTGCAGAAATCGCTTCGTGAAGGATTCGGCTTAACGGTGGCTGAGGCCCTGTGGAAGTGCAAGCCGGTGGTCGCCTCAGCCGTCGGAGGCATTCCGCTGCAGGTGAAGCATCGCTACAGCGGGCTTCTGGTGCACAGCATCGAAGGGACGGCGCACGCGATCAAGCAATGTTTGCGCAACCCCGAATTTGCGAAACAGCTTGGGGAGAACGGGCGGGAGCACGTGCGGCAGAATTTCCTCTTAACCCGTCACTTGCGCGATTACCTCATGATGTTCTTGACACTCGGCCGCTCTGAAGACATGATCAACCTCAACGGATCCTGATGGAACAGGCGCGCGTTCCGTATCAGAAGATCCTCTTTGTGTGTATCAATCGACGAGCGGGGAACGAGATCTGCTGCGCCCATCGGGAGAGCGAGACGATTGCGGCTCAACTCAAGGAGCGCATCAAGGCCTTGGGGTTATCTCGCATCGTTCGGGTCAGCAAGTCGGGCTGCCAGGATCTCTGCGCGAAAGGCCCGAACGTCATGGTCTTCCCCGACAACGTGTGGTACTATGGCGTCACGCAGGATGACGTGGAGCGAATCATCCAAGATGTCCTCGGAAGCCTCCCGTCTTCCTCCTCACCTTCCGCCAGTCCCGCTTCCCCCGCGGATTTGATCTAATTCGTTTACCCCTCGGTTGTTTTGCGTCTTTTGTATACAAGCTATAGCTTGTTTTATAAGATTGACTGTGCTATAAATAAGAGTATATACTAGGTATAGCATGTCTATCAATCAAACTATCATTGAAGTGCAGAAGAGAATGCTCAAGGCTGTCACTGCGGCTAATCTTGGTGTTTATCTGGCGGCAGGAACGGCCCTTGCGATCCGTTGTCGGCATCGTTACTCGGAAGATATCGATTTCTTCACTCAACAATGGAGCCACAAGTTGCACCGAACGCTTGGCAAGTGCATTGAGCGAGCAACAGGGTTTTCATTCCGCCTCTTGGACGAACGGATCAGGCCTCGTCTTGCGAAGGTGGCGGTCTACGAATTCAATGTTGCTAAGGGAATATTTGTGAAGGTAGACATCATCGAAGACTTTGATCCATTGCTGCAGCCGGTTGAGCAGGATGGTATCGCGTCAATGGATGACATTTACCTGCGAAAGGTTCGTGCTGTCATCGGATGGACCGACAAAGTATCTTCAACTGGACAACGGCTTGCCGGAGGGAGAGACTACGCCAAAGACCTTTTTGACCTGTGGTATCTTTCGACACACTATGCACCGCTGCACGAGTGGTTTCCAACCCATTTTGGCCGTCAGGACTATCAGCGGCTGACGCGGTGGCTGCAAGCGATGACAGGTCAAGGGACCACGTTTGACCTGCTTGATATTGCGCCAGAGGGTAATATCAAGCAAATCATGCGACACATGGAACAGCAGGTGTATGAGCGTCTGAACCGTCGCTACGTGACCACATGAAACGTGAGAATTGGTATTGGGATTTAGGCATGCCGATCGAGAAGATTCGGGACATCTTGACCGATGAGCAGAATCCCAAATTTCCCCGGGTGGCTGCCCGCCTGTTGGCACGAGTTGATGATCCTGAGCAGGTGTTCTCCTTGATTAAGCCGCTGGCATTTTGTCGTCGGTTCTACGCCATCCAGCAAGAGGTCAATAAGGATGAATGGACCAAGGAGAAAGGGGCGTTCTGGCGAGCCACCTACGAGCGGTATAGCCGCGAGTTTAAGCATTCCGGAGTAAGGCTTCGCCAGAGGCAGCCTCGTGAGCCTGACCCGTTCATTGAAGAATTGACCAGCAAGTTGCGCCAGTGTCGAGAAGCCCTGCACCTCTCACAAGGAGAAGTGGCTGAGATGCTCGGCTGCAGCCAGCAGTTCGTCTCCGGAATCGAACAAGGACGGGAGAAGATCACGATCGACTATCTCCGGAGATTTGCGAGCAAGGCAGGCTGTGACTTTGATTTTATCTTGAGGCCACCGCGCCAAGCCCATGCGGAAGAGGTCAAAGTTGCTGATGAGTACAACAACCTCAAAGCATGGGTTGAGCAGGAGCGGCGAGAGGCGCTTGGTATCGCGAAGACTCGGCAACTTGACAAATGCTTGATGGAAGTGCTCGCCTATCTTCCAGATACCGTGGTTAACGCACAGCAGGACGCGTGGAAAGTAGCGACGGGACAGACGCCGGACACAACCCTGCAATTTCGGCAGGATGAGCTGCGGCGAGCCATGGAGCAGACCCAGGTACATTCATTCGGATGGCCGATCGGGCTGGTAATGACTCGACCGGCAGATGCGCCAAAGCCTCATAAGGACGGAATCCGAGCCACCATTCTGACCGGTGGACTAACGGGCCGATCTTCGTTCGACTACTGGGCGCTTCGGACAGACCGGGTGTTTTATCTCCTGAAGACGCTGTTTGAAGATGAGCGATCCGAAGGGAAGATTTTCGTGGATACGCGGATTGTCCGCACCGCAGAAACCCTCATGCGAATCAGCCGGCTGTATCGAACCCTTCACGTAGGACCTGAACAGAAAGTCGTGATCAGAATCCGGTACACTGGGCTTCGAAGCCGGGTCCTATCGGCAGGTGACCCTGGACGGGCGATGACGATGCACACTCAACGAGTGTGTATTGAGGATGAAGCGGAGGCATGGATTAAAGAACGTCTGAAAGACATTGAACCCAAGCTGATCGATTTAGTCCATTCAACAGTCAGTGAGCTTTGTATGCTCTTCGACTTCTTTCCGCTGTCCAAAGAACGAATGGTTCGGCCGCTTGTGGAGCAGTTCGTACGAGAGAACGCCCGATGAGGGTCGAAAACGCTCTTACGCCGTACGGCTGCTAGGAGAGGGTGCGGAACGAAGAAGTGTCGCCAGAACTTTCAACGCTTCGGTGACCACCAACACCGCCAGTACCATCAGGACGAGGGCGGTGACCGCGATCCAGTCAATCGTAGCCCGGCCTTGGAACAGAGCAGTGATCCATGGGCGGGCGGTGAGGATGAGCGACCAGAAGGTCATCGTCACCATGAAGGCCGCCGGCGCGGCCGTGAGCCACCACGGACGGTTACTGCGCTTCAGCCACACGGTAATCGTCAGTAACGTCAGGGCGGCGAGCAATTGATTGGAGGTTCCGAAAATCGTCCAGAAGACCTTCCATGCGGGCACGATAGTCCCTGAGGAGTCTCGAATGGTCAGGCTGACGCACAGCGCCGGTAGGACCAGCGTGCAGAGGGTGGCTCCCACACGCCCCCACCAGCCTTTCCATCCGGTCAGTTCCTGCAACACGTAGCGGCCGAGCCGGGTCGCCACGTCCAGTGTGTCGTAAATAAACGTGGCAAACGCCAGGAGCGCGAACGACCTGGCGAAGTCTCGATTGACGCCGAAGCGCTCGACGAAGTGGCTCAGGCCATTGGCATAGATGCGATCCGGCGATTGAGCGAGGGTCGGATCGCCCGGGGCGAGCAACATCACCGTTGAGAGCGCAATCACCGCGACGAGCCCTTCCAGCAGCATCCCCCCATAGCCGACCAACCGACAATCCGGTTCCCGGCTGATTTGTTTCGAGGTCGTGCCCGAGCTGACGATCCCGTGAAACCCGGAACACGCGCCGCAAGCGACGGTGACGAACAGCATGGGAAAGAGCGGCAGCCCCCGTTGGCTCGTCCATCCCAGAAACGCCGGATACTTGATATGCTCGCCGCCCAACAAGAGGCCGACCACGCCGGCGGCCAAGACCACATAGAGAAAGAACCCGCCGAGATAGCCGCGGGGCTGCAAGAGCAGCCACATCGGAATGATCGAAGCGACGAAACAGTAGGCGAGGATGATGCCGTTCCAGAGCAGTTGCGGGCGGATGGAACCGATCGGAGAGAGGGTGAGGGGGATCGACTGTCCATACCAGATAATCCACGCCACCACCGGCAGGAAGACGGCCGTCGCCAGCCATAACGGCAGGCGCAGCCGATACAGGCACAACCCCATCGCCACAGCCGCCACGAGGTAGAGGCTTGAGGAGCTGGCGACCCCACCCCCGTAGGTGACTTCCACAAAGGAAGAGCTGGTCAGGTCCGTGAAGGCGATGATGACGTAGAGGAGCGACAGCCAGACGAAACCCATGAAGAGCGCGTGCGCTCGAGGGCCGAGCTGGTCACGGACGATCTCCACGATGGACTGCGCGCGATGGCGGATCGAGCCGACCAGGCTCGAAAAATCGTGGACCGCTCCGAAGAAGATCGCTCCGAAGACGATCCATAACAGCGCTGGCAGCCAGCCGAACCACAACCCGGCCAGAATCGGGCCGACGATGGGACCTGCCGCCGCAATGGCCGAGAAATGCTGCCCCAGCAGGAAGGGGGCCTTCGCCGGCACGTAGTCAACCCCGTCGCTCATGGTATGAGCCGGTGTCGTTCGTGCCGGCGAGAGGTCAAACCGACGAG
This sequence comes from uncultured Planctomycetales bacterium, assembly GCA_964624155.1. GTDB lineage: Bacteria > Omnitrophota > Gorgyraeia > Aquiviventales > Aquiviventaceae > CAZUWM01. Next base: position 47,689 of record CAZUWM010000003.1, on the reverse strand, counting down.
CTAATAACCGTCCATACAGAAGGTAACCAACCAGAAACAACCCACATGAAGCCAGCGTAATTACGAAGAGGGGCATTGGGTGGTCGGGCGGGAGAGCGCGTACAGGGGCAGCCCAAGGGCGAGGAGTCCGAAGCCGAAGAGTACCTCACGCGGCTGCGTAAGACACGCATTGATGACGAAGCCGACCATCACCAGCGAGAAGAGTAGCGGGGTAAAGGGGTAACCCCAGGCGCGATACGGCGTCGACGGCCCTGTGGCCGTCGACACTCCCTCGCCAGCGAGGAAGGTGCCAGCTCGGTCGCGCGGCTGACGCGGAAGCCGGCGGCGCAAGACCATGACCCCGATGACCGTCATGACAAAGAAGATCGAGATGACCACGGTGGAGTAGGTCATGATCTGGTCGAGCGTTTTGGTGAACACGAGCAGGATCGCAATCGCCGCGTTGACCCACAAGGCCCTCGCCGGCGTATGAAAGGTGGGGTGAATGGCGGCCAATCGTCGAAAAAAGGCGTGATCCTGACCGATGGCATAGAGAATCCGAGCGCCGGTGAGGATATAGCCGTTGAGCGCCCCAAAGGCGGAGCACGCCACCATTACGGCGATCAACGCCGCCCCGACGGAGCCGAGGGCCCCTTGCATGACGCGGGAAGCGACCAGCGGGGTCTGCGGCAATTGTTCGATAGGGACGCAGACCAGATAGCTCCAGTTGACGAGCACGTAGAGGAACGTCACAAGGAGCAATCCTCCGATGATCGCCCGCGGGAGATTGCGGGTCGGCTCGCGCACCTCCTCCGCCACATACGCGGCTTCCGTCCAGCCGCCAAATGTCCAGAGGACAAACACGAACGCCACCCCCAACGCTTGCACGGTTGATCCTGTCAGCGGGGGGATCGTCCAGTCCAACGAAACCGTCTGACCGCGCGCTGCGATCATCAACCCGGCGAGAATGAGCGAAGCGAGGGCGGCGATCTTGAGCACGGTAAAGATATTTTGGACCAACGTGCCCCACCGCACCCCGAACACGTTGACGGCGGTCAAGGCCGTAATCGCCGCCGCCGACGTCCATCGCAAGGTCATCTCGTCGTAGGGGATCACGCGCCGGACGTATTCGGCGAAGACAAACCCCAAGATCGCGATGGTCCCCGTGCGTTCGATGAAGAGCTTGGTCCACCCAAACAAGAAGGCCCAGAATCGTCCGTAGATGCGTTCCAGGTACACGTAGTCGCCGCCCGTGGAGGGAAACATCGCCGCGAGCTCGGCGTAACAGAGCGCGCCACATAACGACACGATGCCGCCCACGACCCAGACCAGCAGAATAAGGGAAGGGGAGGGCAGATGGGCGGCGATGGAGCTGGCCGTGCGGAAAATGCCTACGCCGACGATGCACCCCACCACCAGCGACGTGGCGTCCGCCAACCCCAGCGCCCGGATCAGCGTCGGCTTACTCATTTTCTTAATCACCCAATCACCTAATCACTCAATCACTTTTTTCGTAATGCCAATGCCATGGCTCAAACGCCGTGTGGTGGGGATTGTCGCGCGGATACGACAGGTAAAATCCGAACTCATGCGCGCGCTCTTGCAACCACGCATACTCCGGCAGCGCCTCAAATTCCTCCGGGTGGTCCTCGCCGTTGATGCCCTCTTGATTGATGAAATCAATCGCCTGCCGAGGCGGGTACCCGTGCTCGCTATGGCCTGGGAGCGCCACGAACCGGTTGGTTTCCCGGATCGAATGGTCGTGCTTCGGCAGATAAAAAAGGAACAGATAGAGTTGGTAGGCAGGCGAGCGATAGCCGGACTCGATGAGGAGGCGCCTGCCGAGGTCGCGCTCCATCGCCTGCATCATCGTCTCGTAGGCATCCGCCACATCCCGAGGCAGGAACTGGGCGGAGAGCGTTTGGGTGCGGCGGCCGTCCTTGAGGATTTCTTGGGGACCGAGCGGCACCACATCCGGTTCAGTGAGCTCTCCAAAATAATGGCTGGTCGCACCGAGCTCAGCGCCTTTCAACGCACGAAACGCATCGAGAAACCGGCACTCCTCCTCGGCGAGCGGTTGGTAGAGTTCGTCCCACGTCAGGAGATTGACCGTGCCTACTTGCTTGTGGGAGGCGATGAGAGGCTCAAGGTGTTGGAGGATGATCTGCAGCCGCGTCACATCCTCAGGGCTGAGGCGATCGACGTTGAGGGAGGGGACGGCTGCGGCGGACGTCACCCACAAAGACAACAGCCCGACCGCGGCCAGAATAGAGCCGGACGGTCGGGCTGTGTGCGCAGACAACTTCACGCGTATCGTTCTTATCGTCTCTTGGCGGTGATTTCGTTGGCCCAACTGTCACACCAGCGACCGGCCAGATCCTTGCCGCCTAACCCGAAGGCCAGCGCCAATCCAAAACACACGGCACCCAGCACGATCAGGAAGGCTTCGCCCACGAGTTGGATCTGGAGTTGCTTCAAGGCTGCGACGATGGCAAACACGATCACCGTCGTCTGCACGGCTTGACCGAGCAGGCGGGACGAGTCCACTCCCGCGTTACTCGCGGCCGTCCGAACCGTCGTTGAGAGAAACGCGCCGGTGACAATCCCGACCACGAGGATGAAGATCGCGGCGACGACATTCGGCAGAAAGGCAACCACATGCTCAAGGAGCTGAGCGGCCACCGTCAGTTGCAGCGCGTTCAAGGTGGCGATGAGGACGACCAGCATGACAAGCCAGTAGACGATGATGCCGATGACTTCCGACAGCTTGCGCTTGATCCCCCCCTTGTTCAGGATCTCGCTGATCTGAATCTTGTCCGCCAGCTTATCCAGTTTGACGGTCTTCAGGAGCTTGACGAGCACTCCTTCGATCCCTTTGGCGACCGCCCATCCGACCAGCAGGATGAGCAACGCGCCCAGCACATTGGGCAGAAACCCCATGAGCTGGGTAAAAAAGGCTTGGACCGGCTGGACGAGCACCATCTGCCAATCCATCCTTCACCTCCTGTGTTGAATTTCACGCACGATGAGCTGCACCATCCCGACACACGGGGAAGGAACGTGGCGGGGGATGAACACGAGTGGTGCGTTACTCACGAGATTCCTCCAGAAAGACATATTCGGGTTGGATCACCGGTTCATAGTTGGGAGGGGCGGCAACCGGGAAGGTGAAGACCTCGTAGAAACCGGCGGCGGTGCGGACGAATCCGTAGCCCAGGCCGCGCAACAGCCCCCACGTCAGCCCGGCAGCCATCCCTTGAACCTGGGAGGTTTCCGCGATGCGCTTGGGGATTTCCACCCATCCGGTGACGACATTGGTGAGTCCGCGACCGAGTTTGGTGGTGGGACCGGCGGCGTGAGTGACAGAGGGAGCGCTGAAGAAGCCGATCACGAGGAAAGTCAGCACCACAGTGAAAGTGACGCACCGTGACCGTAGCATGTGAAGTGGGGGCACTCTAGCATGAGTAGACCCAGAAAGCAAGTAGTTGTATGATGGGGAACGGTCATGGTAAAAAGGAAGTGGTGGTTGTTGATGGCCGTGGTCGCCGGGATGGCGGCTACCCTGTGGGTGGCCGGCATCCGTCCACGGACCACTACAGAGCCCACGCGCATGGCGCAGGAACAGACCGCTCGCCAATCCAATCGCCTGATTAAAGAAAAGAGTCCCTACCTCTTGCAGCACGCCCACAACCCCGTGGACTGGTATCCATGGGGGGAGGAGGCGTTGGCCCGCGCCAAGCGGGAAGACAAGCCGATCCTGCTCTCTATCGGCTATTCCACCTGTTACTGGTGTCATGTCATGGAGCAGGAATCCTTCGAGAGTCCAGAGATTGCCAAATTGATGAACGACTGGTTTGTCTCGATCAAGGTCGATCGGGAGGAGCGTCCCGACCTCGATGCGCTCTACATGAGCGCGGTCCAAGCGATGTCGGGGCAAGGCGGCTGGCCGATGACCGTGTTCTTGACTCCGGAGGGCAAACCGTTTTGGGGTGGGACGTATTTTCCTCCGGAGGACGCGTTCGGCCGACCGGGGTTCAAGACGGTCTTGCGCTCGATCCACGAGTCCTGGCAGACCAAACGCCACGACCTCCTCACCTCGAGTCAATCCATTACCCAAGCTCTGCAGGCCGGCGCCGAACGCACCGTCTCGTCGTCCGTGGGCCTTGAAACACTGCAAACCGCGGCGGTCCAGTTCAGCAACCAGTATGACCCCACCCATGGCGGATTCGGCTCAGCCCCGAAGTTTCCCCGCAGCCATGCGCTGTCGTTCCTGTTGAGGGTGTGGTATCGGCAGCGCGATCCCCAGCTGCTGAAGATGGTCGAGGAAACGCTGGATGCCATGGCGCGGGGCGGCATTCACGACCATCTGGGCGGAGGCTTCCACCGCTACTCGACAGATGAGCAGTGGCTGGTCCCGCATTTTGAGAAGATGCTCTACGATCAGGCGCTGCTGGCGCGGACGTACCTCGAAGCCTATCAAGTGACCGGCAACGCCTCGTACGCCCAGACGGCGAGGGACATCTTCACCTACGTGCTGCGGGATCTGCGCGGTCCCGAGGGCGCGTTCTATTCCGCAGAGGATGCTGGCGAGGTGGGGAAGGAAGGGGAGTTTTACGTCTGGACGCCGGAGGAGATCAAGACGGTGGTTGGCGAGGAAGACGCCGCCTTCGTCATGGAAGCGTTTGGCGTGACGCTGGCCGGGAACTTTTCCGCCACACAGCATGGCGGATCCGCCAATCAGTTTGGCGGAGAGAACGGCACGACGATTCTGACGACGGCGACATCCCCCGACCCGTCGGTTCAGACGCGGCTTGACGCCGCGCGGGCCAAACTGTTGGAGGCTCGAAACCGTCGGAAGCGGCCGCACCGCGATGACAAAATCCTCACCGACTGGAACGGCCTGATGATCGGCGTCCTCGCCTACGGGGCCAAAGCGTTGGGAGAGCCGCAGTATGCAGAGGAGGCGACGCGGGCGGCGTCATTCGTGCTGGATCGTCTTCAACAGAAGGGGAGGCTCCTGCATCGCTATCGAGACGGGGAAGCCGCCATCCCAGCGTTCCTCGATGACTACGCCTTCTTGAGCTGGGGCTTGCTGGAGCTCTACGAGGCGACGTTCGACGCGCGCTGGCTCTCGGAGGCGAAACGGTTGACGAACGAGATGGTGCGGCTCTTCTGGGATGACTCCTCAGGCGGGTTGTTCCTGGGCGGCGCCAAGAATGAAACCCTCATCGCCCGCACCAAGGAGTTGTACGACGGCGCGGTTCCGTCAGGCAACTCGGTGGCCGCCCTGGTGTTGGTTCGCTTAGGCACGCTGACGATGGATGACGTCCTGCAGGAGAAGGCGAAGCGGCTCATCGAAGCCTTCTCGGGAGAGGTGGCCCGCGCTCCGCACGCCTTTCCCCAGTTTCTCATCGCCCTGGATCATTGGCTGGGCCCCTCGCAAGAGATCGTCATCGCCGGCGATCCCTCCACTCCACAGACTCAGTCCATGATTCAGGCGGTTCACCGTCGCTTCCTCCCCAGAGCGGTTGCGGCGTTTCATCCGAGCGGGTCAAAGGCCAGCGCGATCGAAGCCCTGATCCCGTTTGTGGCGAATCAACTACCGCTTCAGGGCCAATCCACCGCCTACGTCTGCCAGAACTATCTGTGTAATCTGCCGACCACCGATGTCGCGAAGATGGTGGAACTCCTTGATGCGGTTCGGTGAGGGTGTATAATACGTGAGGCAGCCCTTTACGGAACACGGTGACGTAAAGGGCTGGCCGAACGTACCCCGCACCCAGCACAATGGATGTTGGAGCGTGAAATGAGTTTCAGCGCGTTTCGAACTGAGCAGACCTCACACCTAGACGACCAACGTTGGTTCGGCTGGGTGCGGGGTTCAATTCAGGCACGACACGTTACGTCGTCCTGCGGACTCCGTAACGTGTGCCTTCATTGAAGGAGGGTGAGCGACCATGCCGGATCTCTACAGCAACGTCCACTTGATCGTCCGATGGCTCCATGTGATCGCGGGCATTACCTGGATCGGACATCTCTATTTTTTCAACTTCGTCAATGTCCCCCTCCAAGGTTCGCTCGATGACGCCACCAAAAAGGCCGTCAATCCGCAACTGATGCCGCGAGTCTTGTGGTGGTTCCGGTGGGGCGCGATGATCACCTTCCTCGCCGGCCTGACGCTGTTTGTCCTGACCTACTTCTATACCCCAGGGGTAGGATTTGGGCCGACCAGTTTGTTGATCGATACGATGGGAATGACCCAGCGGGCCATGTGGATTTTGTTCGGTATGCTGTTGGGAACCATCATGTGGTTCAACGTGTGGTTCATCATCTGGCCGGCCCAGAAGCGTCTGCTGACCGGCAAAGTCCCGGCCGAACAGGCTCCGGCGGTGAGGAAACGGGCGCTGCTGACCTCTCGGATCAATACGTTCCTCTCCGGTCCCATGCTCTTCGGCATGCTCGCGCCGGCTCACTACGGCGCGATAAGCGCCCCCGCGCTCCTCTTGGCCATCGGCCTTGGGATGCTGGCGATCTGGGCGAGCATTCGGTCATCGTACACCGTTGGGAAACTCACGTAAGTCCACCGTTCTGGCCACGCACGAACGTCGTCTCGTCTCGTTCTTCTCAGATCCCGCGAACTATCCTCACGCGGTCGATCGGGTGGAGCGCCGCGAGACGCATGTCTCCCATGTCTTCCTCGCCGGATCGTTCGCGTACAAGCTCAAGAAGCCGGTGAAGTTTCCGTTCCTCGACGCCTCCACGCTTTCGCTGCGCAAGCGATGGTGTGGTTTGGAGCTTGCTCTCAATCGGCGCTTAGCTCCCCGCATCTATCTCGGTCTTGTGCCGGTCGTGGAACGAGGAGGAGCGCTTCAGCTTGGGGGGCGGGGGAAGACGGTTGAATGGCTCGTCAAGATGCGCCGACTGCCCGAAGCGCGCATGCTCGATCAGCTCGTGGCAAGACGCCGAGTCGGCCGAGGCGACATGCTCCACATCGGGCAGACCTTGGTTCGGTTCTTCAAGCGCGCGGCACGCAGCGCGCAAATTACTCGCTTCGGCACCCCAGCAGCCGTCGCCCAGTTGGTGCTAGGCAATCTGCAGGAGTGCGCCCCCTTCGTCGGGCGGCTCGTCTCTGAGTCGGATCGCCGATTCCTGGAGTCGGCGTATCGTCAATTTCTCACCCTCCATGGACCCCTACTGCAGCAGCGAATCCGTGAGAGACGGATCGTTGACGGGCACGGCGACTTGCGCTGTGAAAATATTTGCGTGACTGATCCGGTGACGATCTTCGACTGCGTGGAGTTTCAACCGGCGTTTCGGTGCGGTGATGCGGTGAACGACCTGAGCTTCCTCGTGATGGATTTGGAATTCCGAGGGAAACGCCGGTTGGCCGACGCGTTGGTCGCTCAGTATCGACGAGGGTTCAACGATTCGACCGGTGATCTACTGCTCCCGTTCTACAAGTGCCATCGGACTCTCGTGCGAGGGAAGGTCAGGGGACTGGCGTGGCTCCAACATCCACGTACTCCAGAAGGTCGTCGGCTTCGGGAGCTGTCCCGGCGGCACTTCGCCCTGGCGCTTCGCTACACCCGCCAGTTTGCGCCGCCTCGACTCATCGCCGTCGGCGGGCTCATCGGGACAGGGAAGAGCACACTCGCGAAGGCCCTCGCCGAGCGACTGGGCGCGGTCTGGCTTCGGACGGATGAGATTCGACTGAAAGAATTTGCGCGATTTCGGCGGCTTGCTGCTGCGAAGCCAGGCGGCGAAGCAGAGGCGGGGTCAGGATTTGCCGATGGGCTCTATGCGCCGCGCGTCTCCGCGCTGGTTTACCAGCGGCTCATCCAGCGCGCCGACGCCCTCGTGCGCCAGGGCCGCTCGGTCATCTGCGATGGGACCTTCTCGAAAGCCGAAGGCCGCCGGACGCTGGCTCAGATCGCGCGACGCCACGGCGCCTCGTTTCATTTCTTCGAGTGCACGGCGCCGCGAGCGGTGGCGATCCAGCGCCTCGGGGCACGATATGCACAGAGGCGTGATCTCTCAGAGGCCAAGCCAGAACACTATGATCGCCTGAGGGAAGGGTTTGAGCCCGTCCGTGGCTGGACGTCCTCCCAGTGGACGAAGCTCTCCACCGATCGCGCGCCCTCCGCTGTGACGGATGATGCCCTCACGGCGTTGCGGGGCGCATGGACTTGACAAGATATTTTTTATCAGCCAAATAAAAAGGCCCTCGGGAAGATCCCCAAGGGCCTTTTGTCTTATCAAGAACGATCAGGACTTATTGAAGGAGTGATGTCCCGCCTTCCGGAAGGGGAACGTCGATTTGCGGAATCGGGAAGGTCGCGAGGTGCAACGCCCCGCCGATGGTCTGCCCGACACCGTTGAAGAGCCCCTCAGCAATACCGACGAAGAAATTGCCACCCCCTTGGATAGCTTCCGCCGGTTCGCTGAAGATCTCGGTCCAGCCGAGCAGGCCGTTCTTCAGGCCGTAGACGAGCTTGCCCTTCGCCTTGCCCACATAGGTGGCCTCTTGCGCCCACGGGCTTGCCGCAAACACTGCGGTTGGAGCCACTATCAACGCGAGAACCACGGCCATTACCCCTAACCGTTTGGTCATGGGTACCCTCCTTTTTAGTTGGCAAACTATAGCAACTTTATTATCAAAAATCAACAAAAATTATCAAACATTACGTCAAGCTACTTCACCCGGTACACGATGCGTCCCTGAGTGAGGTCATAGGGGGAGAGGAGCAGACGGACCGTGTCGCCTTCCAGGATGCGGATGGCGTGGTGGCGCATCTTGCCGGAGAGATACGCCAAGACCAGATGATCGCCGGGGATTTTCACGCGGAAGCGGGAATTGCGCAGCCGTTCCACGATAATCCCTTCAATTTCGACCCCTTCCTCTTTAGCCATCTTGGCGGTAGCATAGTATACTAGTTCCGTCATGTCAACGGGTCCCTCGCGAATCCTGGTCGTGTACAAGAAAAGCGCCTACCAGCTCCACGTGGTGGAGCGCCGCGATCGGCATCTGCGAGCGCTCCTCCAGGCGCGTCATCCGGAGGCGCGCGATCTGTTAGTCGCGCACCGGGTTCACCAACGCACGCTGGAGGCGGTCATCCAGGCCGTGCGCGATCTCGGGGTGCGCTTCGATGTGGTCTATCGTGGAGAGCTGCGATCCGCCGCTCGCTATGACCTGGTCGTCTCGGTTGGGGGTGACGGGACCCTCCTGCAGGCTTCCCATCTGGTGGACGGCGTTCCCGTCGTCGGGGTCAACTCCGATCCGACACGCAGCGAAGCGGTCTTCTGCGCGGCGACGCGCCAGAGCGTCAGGCGCATCCTGCGTCGAGCCGTAGAAGGTCAACTGGGAGGTGCTGCGCTGACGCGGCTTCAGCTCCGACTCAACGGTCGTCTCCTCAAGCCCTTCGTGCTCAACGATGTCTTGATCGTGCATGATAATCCCGCCACGATGAGCCGCTATCATCTGAAGCTCGGCGCTCGCCGCGAAGACCAGAAAAGCTCCGGCTTGTGGGTCGCGACGGCTGCTGGCTCCAGCAGCGCGATTCTTGCGGCGGGTGGCCGGCGATTGGCATGGGACGCGAGGCGATTCCAGTACCGTCCCCGCGAATTGTATGAGGGGCGGCTGCATCGCTACCGGCTGACCGGTGGAGTGCTGCCGCTGGATGCCGTTGTGGAGGTGACGTGGCTGATGCGCGAGGGCGCGGCGTTTATTGACGGGCCGCACATCCGCCATCCCCTGCGATTTGGCGATCGTTTGAGGGTCGAGGTGGCGCGGCGACATCCCCTCATCGTGTTGGGAGCGCGCGGGCCGTCATGATCACCACAGATGCCACAGAAACTCCACAGATGACACAGCTGCTCCACAGAGGGTACAGAAGATTTATCTGTGTGTTATCTGTGGTGTGTTTCTGTCTATCTGTGACTTCTGTGGTCGGTGCGGAGGTCAGGGAAGCGCAGGTTGCGGGCTCGTTTTATCCGGACGACCCAACCGCCCTTCGCGCCCTCGTCACACAGCTCCTCAGCCAGCAGCCTGAGCCCGACGCCTCAGCCCCTGTGCCGAGCGTCCTGATCGTCCCTCACGCTGGATACGAATATTCCGGCCCCGTGGCCGCCCGCGCGTTTCGCCAGGTGCAAGGGCACTCCTACGAGGGGGTTGTCGTCGTTGGGTTCACCCACCGCGGCCAATTTGAGGGCAGCTCGGTGGATGACCGTGATGGCTACCAGACCCCGCTTGGGGTCATTCCCATTGATACCAATGTTGCCGCATGGCTGATGCTGCAACCCGGCCTCTCGCACGTAGAGTCGGCGCATGCCTCCGGGGAGCACTCGATCGAGGTGATGCTGCCGTTTCTCCAAGTCACCCTTGGCGACTTCAAGCTGATTCCCATTCTGATGGGCAGTGTGGACTTGAAAGATGCGCAGGCGCTCGCTGACTCGCTCGCCACACTCGCCAAGCAGGACAATTATCTGTTCGTCTTCAGCACAGATTTGTCGCACTACCACCCCTATGATGACGCAAAGCGACGTGACGAGCAGACGATCAACCTCATCTTGCGCGAAACCTCCAGCGCCGTGGATCGATTGTTTCAGGCTGGCCATCTCGAGGCGTGTGGTCGAGGGCCGATCCTGGCTGCGCTCTCACTCACCGAGCGTCTCGGCTATCAGAAGCCCCGCCTCCTCCACTATGCGAACTCAGGTGATACGACCGGCGACAAGAGCCGTGGCGTGGTGGGCTATGCCGCCATTGATCTGTACGTCGTGCCCCTGATCACGTCGCCCTCCTCTCCTCTCTCCTCGGAGGCGGGGATGGCGTTGGTGCGCGCGGCCCGCGCAACATTGCAGCATTACTTCCATCCCCGCAGTGCGGCGCCGGTGTCGCTCGAGTCGTTTCCGGAGCTTTCAAACAAGCAGGGGATGTTCGTCACGCTGCGACGGCGCGCCAACAAGGAGTTGCGCGGTTGTATCGGCCGCATCGAAAGCGATGTACCGCTGGCTCAGCTCCTGCCGATCGTGACCATGGATGCGGCGCTGCGCGATACGCGTTTTGCGCCGATGACGGCTGAAGAGTTGGATCAGGTCTCCATCGAGGTGTCGATCCTCACCCCTTCCCAGCCGGTCCCATCGGCTCAAGAGATTGTCGCCGGGCGCGACGGGGTGATCTTGCAGAAGGATGGTCGCAGCGGGTTGTTTCTCCCGCAGGTGTGGCACGAAACCGGCTGGACCCGCCTGGAGTTCTTGCGCGAGCTCGCCTCCCAAAAAGCCGGCCTGCCTCCCGATGCCTGGCAATCCGCCGACCTCTTCACCTTCCAAGATCAGATTTTTGAAGAACAGTGATCATCCGTCGATCCTCGCTTGACACGAAGCCTCCCTCCAGGTAGACTAAGTCATGAATGTCGTACAACTACGACAATCATGATTCCATGACTCCCTTCGGAGAGACGGTGCTCTTCTGGCGCATGTCTCGCGGGATGACGCAACAGGCGTTGGCGGCGCGCAGCCACATCCCTCGCTCCAACCTCTCGGCAATTGAAGGAGGCAGGCGAGAGGTCACGCTGCAAACCTTGCGGGCTCTGGCCTCCGCCCTCAACGTACAACCTGGGATGCTCGTTGATGGATTACTGCCTCCGTCGGAAGGCCACCCCGGACGCCAGCTCTCGCGGGAGGAGATGGAGCGCCTCGCCGATCACGTGGTCAGCGGAGCGCCGGTGCGTCGCGAAGCGGATCGGTTTCTGGTCGAGACATTACGCAGGCTCGTGGCCCCCAAAGCGCACGCCTATCACAAACCCTGGAAGACCCCGCGCTGGAGCAACCGGAAAACCAACCTCGCGTGGTTACGACTTCGTGCGCGCTATCCATCGAGCGTGGTGGACAGTTTGCTGTCGCGCATCACGGACCGGTTGCATCGCCCATGACCAAACGAGACATCAATCGGTTTTTCTTGGAGTTGAGCCGACGGTTCAACGGCAAGGCGACCGTAATGGTGACGGGGGCCGCGGCCGGCACCCTGTTCGGCAATCCCCGCGCCAGCCGCGACATCGATTTTGCGGTCCGCCTGCGCCGCCGATCGCCTCAACAATGGAGGGCGTTCGAAGCGGCCATCAGCCAGGCGACGGCGCAGACTCGCATCGACGTCAACTATGCGGAGGATATCGACCGGTGGGGCATGATCAGCTTGCTGGATTATGCCAGGAGGACGACACGCTACCGGCGGTTTGGGACCATCGAGGTGCGAGTGCTGGATCCGCTCTACTGGGCGATCGGTAAGCTCACACGCTATCTTGAGCTCGATCAACGTGACGTCGCGGCCACCTTGCGTCGCCAACGGATTCCCTGGGCTCTTGCGGTCAATGTCTGGGGAAAGGCGCTACGAGCCAGCCCTCGCTCGCTGGCACAGTTCGACTTCCGCCGGCACGTCGAGCATTTTCTCCAAACCTCTGGTCGGACCCTCTGGGGCCCGTCGTTCGATACTCAGCGAGCCATCGCGAGGTTCCACCGCGCCGCCGGCGTGAAGCTCCTCTGAACCGCTAGCGATGAGGCAGATGGCACTGGTTGTCGGCGCAGACTGTGCTGCGGTGGAAGAGGAAGCGATGGGCGGCGACCCAGTCGTAGACGCGCACGCCGATCCAGCGAACACCTGGCAGGTAGAGCAGTGGGGCGAGCGGCCAGAGTAATACCAGCCGCACACTGATCCGTCGAAACGCCTCAAAGCCTTCCGTAATCCTTCCGTACGGCTCAACACCCTGCATCCGACTTTGACAGCGCTCCCGGTCGAGTGACGGGTGGATCGCGCGCAGATCAGCGACACCGTGGAAGTCGATCGGCTCCAGCCGACCGAACACATCGAGCGTCAACACCCGCCGCACGCTCTCGAGGCAAAACCCGCAGCGCCCGTCGTAGATCAGACGCATCCGCCCGTGTGCCGCGTGTCGGGCACGCCGCCGCTCAATCCATCGCACGAGGGTTTCCGGCTCGACAAAGAGCAGCAATTGCGGAGGGAAGAGGAAGAAAAAGATCGTCGGCACATGAAGGGTGATCAGCAGCAGGACATGGAAGCTGAGCCCGCAGGCCAGGGCGAAGGGCCGCGTGCGACGGATGAACAGCAACAACGGCAACGCACACTCGCAGACCAGGACGCTGAGGCCGATGCCATAACACCATGAGGGGTGTTGAGCGAGGAAGCCACGGAAGGGAAAGTCTCGGACGACCCCCAGAGGCGGGTAGCGCATCAAATAGTAGTAGGGGTTGTCGGTCAGCCAGTTGCCGCTGGCGGTGATCTTGCTCAGCGCCGTATAGAAAAATGTCCACGCGATCTGCAATTGCAGCAGCCGCTGGACGAAAAACGGCCGCAGGCGCTTGTACGGCTGGACATCGCCTCGTAAGAGGCTGTCGACCGAAAGGAAATCCCCATGGTAGCTCGTGACGTACATGAGGGAGAGCGTCACGAGGAGGATGTCAAAGGAGAGCGTGCCGATATGAAGCGAATTGAGCGCGTAGAAGTAGTAGCAGGCCAGCCCCATGAGGAGGCAGCTCGCCCGAGACTGGAACCCGATCAGGAAACAGAACCACGAGCCGCCGAAGAGCCCCACGAACGTCCACACCAGCCAATCCGGACTCTGCTCGACAAGCTGCAAAGCCCAGATGGGGAAGAAGGAGCCGTTCTTCTCTTTGAAGGCAGTGGAGAGGTAGTTGTCCTCCATCTGGAAGAAGGCGGGCAGCACGTGGCAGCCGACCGTGATGGCCACCGCGATGCGGAAGAGCGACAGACTGATCGACGGCCGCTCCTCAAAGAACGCCTTGTGCCACCACTGGAGCAGCTTCATGGACACCGGTACGCCACTCGGCGCTGAATCTCGTTGGGCCGCTCGATGAGATCGGGGTAGGCGGCATACACAACGGTGAACCGGCCATACTGCGGGAATTTTCGACTCAGGTAACGGCAGAATCGCGGCCCGTCGTAGGGTGAGAGCACGCTGATCAAGACGTTGCGGTGGATATTGTCGTAGAGGACGGCTCGGGTTTCGAAGATGTCGTGGGGGTCGAGGAGCGTTGGGCGCCCCGCTTTCACGCCGTAGACTTCCGCGAATCCGTAGGAGCGGTCCACGTTGAAGAACATGATCCATCCGGCGGGAGGGTAGAGGAACTTCAGTTTGGGTAGCTCACGTCCGACGAGCGGGCTGAGGTAATTCAGGCGCAGCGTCTCGTAATGGAAGACGGCGACCCACACGATCACGAACAGGCTAATCCAGACGTTGCGGCGCATGCCTCTAGCATACCAAAAAGAAACCCCGCCCTCTCTTGAGAAAGGGCGGGGTTGTCAGCGTCCAAACGTTAGGCTATCGCCACGTTGGAGGCTTGCGGACCTTTCGGTCCTTGGGTGATCTCGAACTCCACCTGTTGGCCTTCCCGAAGGCTGCGAAAGCCGTCGGCTTTAATGGCGCTGTGATGGACAAACACGTCCTTCGACCCGTCCTCCGGGGTGATGAAGCCATACCCCTTCTGGTCGCTGAACCACTTCACGGTGCCTCTCGGCATCTGTCGTACACCCCCCTTCAATGAGCACGCAACTTACGGAACGCTAGTGAACGTAAGTTGCGTGTGCGAATTGAACCCCGCACCCAGCCGAACCAACGGCGGTCGGCTGTGTGTGAGGTCTGTTCAGTTCGAAACGCGCTAAAACTCATTTCACGCTCCAACGTCCATTGCGCTGGGTGCGGGGTTATTTTCGGCCCTGTCACTTACGTTCGTTCCCGCTCCGTAAGTGACGGCCTCAAATAAAAAACCGCTGGACGACCGACCAGATCGCCCTGCGGTTCCCACGACTCGAACTCGTTCCTGACCAGAACCTTCCCACACGTACATTCACTCCAAACACTTGAACTATACCAGGCTCCCGCCCCTCTTGTCAAGGAGTCGTTACCGCGTTTTCAAGAAACGCCTGACCTCGTCGTGACTGCCGCACAAGACGTACTGAATCAGGTCACGGCTCCGTCGGTAGATCACCCGCGTATGGAGGTCCGCGCGGAATTCAAAATAGTCATCTCGCAGATGCGTGGCGCCTAATCCCTTGGGCCATTGGCGGCTTTCAAGCGCCGCCTGGAATCGCTCCACCGCCTTCAGGAGTTTGGTTGCTTGCGTGGGGGAGAGATGGCGGGTGGTCTCGAGAAACGAAGGTTGATAGGCATACCGCATTACGCGCGGCCGAGATGACGCTTCAAGTAGCGCAAGGAATCCGCGGCGTTCTCTGCCACGGCGGCGGGGGTCTGGGAAGTCAGCCGGTCGATCTTCTTCCACTCCTCGTCCGTGAACGGATCGCTGGAGGGCACCGGTTCGATGCGCGTCAATGCCACGCGGCCTCCATAGATCACGAAGCCAACCAAGTCCTGCTGCGCCGTCAAATGCAGCGCCTCCCGCACGAGTTTCGGGAGGGTAACCTGGGCTTTCGCGCCGACCGGCGAGGTGACGATTTTCGTGGTCATCTCTCCTCCTGAATTCTCGGATTTCCAACTATAAGTATAACCAGGGTAGGTCGGTCGTGTCAAGGGATCGAAGAGGTTGTGTTGTGGCTGGTTAAGGAAAGCTGGTATGAAAGACTAGTGAGCCAGCTTGGTGAATCGGATGCGACGGAGGTGATTGTCGAAGGTGATCGTGAAACGACGGAATACATCCATTCGTCCGAGGATCAACGGAGTGTGTTCATGAGGTGAGAAGACGCAGCGGACGCGCAAAGGATACGGGCCGATTTTCAGAGCAACCCATCCTCGGTAGACACGCAGGCCGCTGCCCTCGATTCCGAAGAATGTCTCTTGTGGAGCGCGTTTGAGAGACACGCCGAGCTCTGTCTCAGCGATAGACGCTGGCATCATGGAACAATCAGCGCCCGTATCGACGAGGAAATCGAATGGCACATAGCCCTGGCGAGTCCGGACAAGGAGGGGCACGACGGGATTGGCGACTCGACCGAGGGAAATGACCTTGATCCCGATCGGGAAGTCAACTGACATAAATACAAATGGCGTCTTTGGGGGGGACGTAGCCCACAATGACGTCTTGTCGCCTCAGGCGGCGTTTTCGGATCGCCTGCAACAACGCCCGATAGCTGGCGCCGCTTGCCAGGACCTCCCCGTCGTGGCGGGCGATGAACTTGCCGCCATAGCGACGCTGATATTTCGCATAGGAAATCGTCGTGAGACCCACTGACGGATGCATAAACGTACCCTCACCTAAACTTTAACACTTCCCCTCATGAACTGTCAACCGCCCATCGTCTCGCAAGAGGCTTCGGACACGCGGGAGGGGAGGACGACGGTTCGAAAGCGTCTGACACTTATCCATCCTCGTTGCGCAGATGCGTGAGGCCTAACCCCTGAGGCCACTGGGACGTCTCAATAGCATGCTGGAACTTCTGGATGGCCTTCAACAGCTTGGTCGCTTGGGCGTAAGAGAGATGGCGGGTGGTCTCGAGAAACGAAGGTTGATAGGCATACCGCATTACGCGCGGCCGAGATGACGCTTCAAGTAGCGCAAGGAATCCGCGGCGTTCTCTGCCACGGCGGCGGGGGTCTGGGAAGTCAGCCGGTCGATCTTCTTCCACTCCTCGTCCGTGAACGGATCGCTGGAGGGCACCGGTTCGATGCGCGTCAATGCCACGCGGCCTCCATAGATCACGAAGCCAACCAAGTCCTGCTGCGCCGTCAAATGCAGCGCCTCCCGCACGAGTTTCGGGAGGGTAACCTGGGCTTTCGCGCCGACCGGCGAGGTGACGATTTTCGTGGTCATCTCTCCTCCTGAATTCTCGGATTTCCAATCGGCGGATCAGGGCCCTCCTCCGCGCTTCGCGCTCGCCTCTGCGAAGCCGGAGCTTCGCTTCAGCGCAGCAGGGCTTCGGAGAGGCCTCTGCGAAGCCTTGGCGAAGCAGGGCTCACGGCTTGCGCGCGGGGGGGTGGAGGTGCCAGCCGGCGTGTCAAATGTGGAGCCCTGACGAAAGATGAAGATGAAGCGGGGCGTGTTTGGCGATCAGTCGGAAGTGAGCATCGTCTTCCAGCAGTGGGCAAGCGTAGAAGATGGCGCAGGCCGCAATCAGGGTATCGACCACCGGAATGGAAGCACCCTTGCGATGGAGCCGCCATCGTAGCAGGCTGGCCGCGTGAAACACCTTCTCTGTCAGCGGGAGCTGATGGAGCGCGGCCAGATCTGCATCGAGCGACTCATAGGCCTGGTGTGTGGCCGTTCCACTGAGCAGTTCCAGCCGGATCAGCCAGTTGGTCGCGACCCGCTTGTCACGAAGCAGCCCCATCAGGAGTTCCGCCGCCGGATCGGCTGTTCGACTCCGCAGGAAGGGAATCCAGATGGACGAATCGACCAAGACGAGCGGCTTACGCATCCCGACGCATGCGGGACAGCGTGCGGAGGGTCAGCGTCGTCCCCTCTCCGCGTCGGGTGATGAGCCGTTCGATGTGGGCGGCGCGGATCAATTCACGCAACGATCGCTCCACCGTTGCTTTCTTCGTCTTCGTGTGTGCAGCCGCCATGGCTTGGGACAACAACTTCTCATTCAGATCAAGGGTGGTACGCATGGGGTTACCTTCACTGCGTAAAATACCACATCTGATGATGCATAGCAATCTCGGGTTTATTTATGGATCAGGGATCACGGTCCTTCGACAGGCTCCCCGGCCCGACCCGTTATGCCGGGGCGGGCAGGATCTCGCCCCGCCGGTTGTCGCGTGGGGGTCGTCTTGCGCTGGGGGAGGGAGGAATCAGCGGTCACGCCAGGCTGCGGCCCATTTTGTCCGGCAACCGGCGGCGGGTTGGTGGCTTGGACGGTGATCGGGATTGATTTCGTCGCTGTGGACTGGCCGTCGCTCACGCGCAGGGTCACGGTATAAGAGCCTGGACGGGCGTAGGGATGTTGCACGGTTGAGCCGGTGGCGGTCGTCTGATCGCCGAAGTCCCATGTGTAGGTCACGGTCTTGCCGTCCGGATCAGTCGCTTGTGCTTCGAAGGTGATCGGCCGGCCGGTGACGAAGCCGAGGATCGATCCACCTGGATCGTAGACCTTGGTCCACTGAATCGTCGGCGGCCGGTTGGCTGCTGGGGTGTTTGATGGAGGTGGACCGCTAGGACTACCGAGGCGAATCTGGTGACGCGTGGCCGGTGGGAGTTCTGGACCGAGCATGCCGCTCCAAAATCGCCATAGCTCAGGAGGCAGTTCTCGTGTCACGGTCCACGGCCAAAAGGCCGTTCGGACGTGGAGGCCATCGATGGCATCAAGTTTCGCCTTAACCTCCTCCCACGAATAGATCGCCTGATCGGCTTTCGGGGGGAACGCGTTGGGGTGTCGGTCGAACAACGCCTCGCGAGCACGCTGGGCGATCTCCGCTTTCGCCACAGGGATGCGGCCAGTGGCGACGTCATACACCGCGTGGATGAGCGCTTCAGTGATCGATGGCCCTTTCTGCGCGCGTTCCCATTCCCAGAATGTGTGATCGAGTTCGTGGACGGCGAGCCAGTGCGCGCCGGAACTAACCAGGACCAATAGATTCTCACCGTAGCCGTTGCCAAGCTCCTCTGATTGTAAGTTGTTCCCTTTGAAAAACAACTCTGACTGCATGTATTGCTTGAACGCGGCGGTGAAGCCGTAGACGTTGGTGATGGCGCTGAAAAACGTCTCCACGGTCTGAGGCGGAGTGGAAAAATCTGCCTCCGGACGGATTAGGATCGTTTGGAACCCCTGTTGCATCGCAACAACGCCTGGATCGAATCGCCGAAGCTGCACAGTGACCGCCTTCACCGAATCAGGCACCTGTGGGTGGGTCAAGAGGGTGAAGACCTGGCGTGAGGTCAGATGGTTCTGGGTAGTCGGCGCAGCCCGGATGCCAACGAGACGTCGTTTTGACGGCTCCGAAACGGCGGCATCGGTCAGACAGCGCATGACGTCTTCAAACGATAAGGTCATGAGCGAGGCGTCTTCCGTGGTCTCACAGGATGCGACGATCGGAGGGCGATTCGCGGCCTGCACGCTCACGGTGAACTGGCGACGGGCGGCGAGCGGGCCATTGAGATTGCCCTCCTGGGGATCCGGGACGATGGCGGTCAACGTCCAGGTGCCGGGTTGAGGGACGGCGGGCCAGAACACGTCGGCCACACCGGGGACGGTCGGAGTCGGGCGCACGACGAGACCGTTCGGTCCGCCGCTGACGACCACAAAGGTCGGGACCTGGCCGTCGGGGTCAGAGAAGCGCAGCAGGCCGGGAAAGGTCTTCGCCTCGCCGACTCTCGCGGTCTGATTGGGAATGGGTTCCAGGACGGGCGGGCGGTTGGCGACCGTCGGAGGGACAGAGAGTTGAGCGTAGAGCTGCTGCAAGGCGGTGTAGGCAGGTTTAGGATTCCGATCAGCGTCCACGAGGCCAAAGTATTCTTCGTTGGCGACGTGATCCGGATGGCCGCCGACGATCACCAAGCCCTCGGGGTTGTACTCGTCGTAGCTCGTGTCATCGTCAGCCGTTCCCGGTCTTCGGTCAGGGCCGTCGTAGTCGACGAGTCCGCCGAGGCCGAAGTGGAACGAGCCGACGAAATAGAGGGCGTCCTGGAACGTATGGACAGCGCCGCCGAGGCAGCGTTTCGTGGGATCGAGAGCAGAGAGACGGAGTTTTAGCTCCTTCCAAAGCCCCAGGACATACTCCGCCTGTCGTGGGCGATCTTCCTGTCCGACGACGTCATCTGCCTGGAAGCCGTTCACCGTCTTGTAGCGCTGGGTAAAGAAGGAGTCGGTGCCGAACTCGCTGAGGTAACACGGTTTCGTCGTGATGGCATTCCACTGGCTGAAGAGGTTGCCGAAGCTGGCCCCCCGGTAGACATTGAGCCCCCACACGTCGACCGACGGCACGTTTCGGACGATCCAGGTGATGCCGTCGCGTCCCTCCGTGAAGCGATCCGAAAGCGACGAGGTGACGGGGTGCATCCGATCGAGTTGCTTGATGGTCTGCGCGGCTGAGTCGGTTGCGCGGATCGCCTCATCGATGGTATAGCCGAAGTAGCGATTGAGGTTCCATTCATTCCCCAGCGACCACATGAGGATGGCGGGGTGATCCTTGTAGCGTTTGACCAGCTCGAGGTAGCGGCCGCTGTCGACGTCCTCCTTGGCTGATGCCACGGTCAGGATGACCATGATGCCGCGGCGGTAGCACTCATCGAGCACGCGCAGCCCCTCGGCGGGGGTGTTGCCCAGATCCGTGTAGACGCGCACGGTGTTGGCGTGCATCTGCGCGATGAGGGCGAGATCGGCGGCGTAATGCGCGGCGAACCGCGCGCGCTGCCAGTAGCCCAGCAGCTCGTAGCCCTGCAAGCCGGGGGCGCGCCAGGGGCCGTCGAAGAAGAAGCCATACGGCACGAGTCTGCCAGTCCGTGGATCGGGCCCGTCCCTCGGCGCCCGTGTCGCCGGTGACCATGTGACACCTTTGACGAGGTATGGCTGTGCCTCGGCCAGCGAGCCGTCAGCCTGCCGGCGGCGGACCATGAGCTGCGTGCCGCGCACGTAGACGTCACTGAAACCCGTTGGAACGGTCGTCGCAGGACCAACGGTGGACGCCGCCGAGGCTGCCCGTCCAAGGGTTGATTGCAGCGTGACGGCGGATCGCGCAGGAGGGGCGGTCCGTCCTGGGTGGGCGGCCGGCGTGGGTGAGGGAGAGAGGGAAGGCGTCGGCGAAGGAGTGGGATCCGGGGTTGGTGATGGGGTTGGCGAGGGTGAGGGGGTTAAAGAGGAGCGACGGTCGGCCGCCAGCGCAACTGGTTGGCCCTGTCCAACCACAAGGGCTGCACTGAGGAGTATATTAAGGAAGGGATGCTGTGATCTACGTTGCATCAGACCTCGTAGAAACAAAAACCGGGCTGCCGATTCTCTTCGGTCCTTCGACTCTGCTCAGGACTGAACCCTGAGCCTGTCGAAGGGTTCGGCAGCCCGGCTGTCCGTTCGTAGGATCCGCGGCTTTGCCCCCCCATGATTCGCTCGCGAATCAACCCTGGGGGGATCCCTTTCAGGACGTCTCCCGATCGCTCGGGATTTGCCCCCGCCAACTTGCCTGGCGGGTCCGCCATGCCCTGTGGCGGATTTATCGTGAGATTACCTAACCTTTTCTAAACTTCTAAATTGTAAAGTAATTATACCTCATTCTTCTTGGACCATCAAGCGGTTGCCACAGCAAAGTGGTGAAGATGCGTATGGGGGTGAGTTGATATATAATGAAGATCGGAGAACGCAATGACCGCCGTAGAGATCGACGCGATCAAGACCTTGTACACGAGGCTGGCGGAGAAACAGGTCGTGCTGCGCAAGCGGTTGGGGCGGCCGCTGACGCTTTCGGAGAAAATCCTCGCCGCCCATGTCGCGGATCCGGCCACTCAAGAGTTTGTCCGCGGCACGAGTTACCTCACGCTCTATCCCGACCGGGTGATCATGCAGGATGCCACCGCTCAGATGGCGATCCTCCAGTTCATGTTGGCGGGGCGCGACACCGTAGCGGTGCCGACGACGGTCCACTGCGACCATCTCATCCAGGCGCGCGTCGGGGCCTCCGACGACATGAAAGCGGCCCTGGAAGCGAACCGCGAGGTCTACGATTTCCTGCGCTCCGCCTCGCAGCGCTATGGGATGGGGTTCTGGCAGCCAGGGGCCGGCATCATCCACCAGGTGTTCCTTGAACAATACGCGTTTCCCGGCGGGTTGATCATCGGCACCGATTCGCACACGCCCAATGCCGGCGGCCTGGGGATGCTGGCCATCGGGGTCGGGGGGGCGGATGCGGCGGATGTGATGTCAGGCCTTCCGTGGGAAGTGAAGTGTCCCAAACTCGTCGGCGTGCATCTGACCGGACGGCTTCAGGGGTGGACTTCGCCGAAGGACGTGATCCTAAAAGTATGCGGCCTCCTGACGACCAAGGGCGGGACGAACAAGATCATCGAATATTTCGGCCCCGGCACGGCGTCGATCAGTTGCACCGGTAAGGCGACGATCACCAACATGGGCGCGGAGCTGGGGGCGACGACCTCAGTGTTTCCATTTGATGAGCGGATGAGCACGTATCTGCGCGCCACGGATCGTACGGAACTTACGCAACTGGCCGAGCAGCATCGCGCTTCGCTGATCGCGGATCCGGAGGTCGAGCACGATCCGAAGCGATTCTTTGATGAGATCATCGAGATTGATCTGACCACCCTTGAGCCGTACATCGTGGGGCCGCGCTCACCCGATGCGGCGCGTCCCATCTCGCAGTTGGGCAAGGACCTCGAACAGGGTGGCTGGCCGCCGCAGATCAAGGTGGCGCTGATTGGCAGTTGCACGAATTCCTCCTACGAGGATATCGGGCGGGCCGCGGCGGTGGCCGAGCAAGCGCGGCGAGCCGGCTTGAAAGCGAAGTGTTATTTCTTGATCACGCCGGGCTCGGATCAGATTTATCAGACGATCCAACGCGACGGACAATTGAAAGCGCTCGAGGCGATCGGCGGCACGGTACTGGCCAACGCCTGCGGGCCATGCATCGGTCAGTGGAAACGGGACGACATCACGTCCGGCGAGGTTAATTCGATCTTGACCTCGTTTAACCGCAACTTCCCACGACGTAACGATGGCTCCGCCGAGACGCTGGCATTCATGGGCAGTCCGGAGATCGTCACCGCCATGGCGCTTGCGGCGGACTTGCGATTCAATCCATTGGCCGATCCCCTGAAGGCTCCGGACGGTCGAATGGTCACACTCGAAGCCCCGTCGGCACCGGAGCTACCGTCCAATGGATTCGCGCAGGGTACGGAGGGTTTCTTGCCGCCCCTGCCGGAGACAGAGCGCAAGACGATCGCCGTGCTCGTGCCGACGGGCAGCGAACGGTTGCAAGTGTTGGAGCCATTTCGGCCGTGGAACGGGCTCGACTTCGAACGTCTGCCGGTATTGATCAAAGTGGCAGGCCAATGTACCACCGATCACATCTCGCCGGCAGGCAAGTGGCTGCGATTTCGCGGCCATTTGGATAAGATCAGCGACAACATGTTTACCGCGGCGGAGAATGTCTTTACCGGCAAGACCGGTACGGCGATCGATCAGCTCGATGGGAAGGAAAAGCCCATCCCGGAAGTTGCGCGTCACTACAAAGCGGAAGGATTGGGATGGGTGGCGGTGGGTGATGACAACTACGGCGAAGGCTCAAGCCGCGAGCACGCTGCGATGTCGCCCCGCCACCTGAAGTGCAAGGCGGTGATCGCCAAAAGTTTCGCCCGGTTACATGAAACGAATCTGAAGAAACAGGGCATCCTGCCGCTGACGTTGACGAAGTCGGCGGATTACGACGCGATCCAATCGGACGTTCGCATCAGCCTCACCGGCTTGAAGGCGTTGGCGCCCGGCAAACCGGTGACGGCGATCGTCCACCGGCCCGACGGGACGACGACAATCACGCTGGGACATTCGCTGACCGACGAACAGATCTGCTGGTTCAAGGCCGGCTCCGCCCTCAACCTGATCCGACATGCGTCTGCGCGATGAACGTTTAGAGTGGGCTGAAGCGAAAACGGCCGAGTGCCAGCGGATCGCCCTGCGCTATTTCCGCACCCGCCTGCGTGTTGAGCGCAAGTCCGATCAGTCACCGGTCACGATTGCGGACCGCACGATCGAGGAGTTCCTGCGCCGCGAGCTGGGGCGCGCCTTTCCCGGCGAGGTCATCGTCGGAGAGGAGCTCGGCCTGCCTCCAGGGTGGACGCAGGCAGGGCCGTCCGCGCAACCGAGGGCGACGTACTGGACGGTCGATCCGATCGACGGCACGCGCGCCTTCTCGCGCGGACTGCCGACGTGGGGCACCCTGATCGGGCGCGTCGAACGGGGCAAGCCCGTCCTCGGCGCCTGCCGGTTTCCGGCGTTGAAGACGTTCATCGGTGTCGGGCTTCGAACGCCCCCCTATGAGCGCCAGGGCCGCCTTCGCGTGTTATTGCCGCGAGCCCCGAGGCCGCCGGCGCTGCGTGATGCGGCGATCTTCCACGGCGGCTCAAAATGGTGGATGCCGACGCCGTATTGGAACGGGTTTCAGCGATTGGTCAAGTCGTGTTTTCTTGAACGAGCCTACGGCGACTGCGCCGGCCATCTCTGGTTGATCCGCGGCTATGTCGATGCGGTGATCGAGTACGGCGTCAAGGTGTGGGACATCGCGCCGATGGCCGCCTTCGCCCGCGCGACCGGGCGCGTAATGTGCGACTTCTCGGGCCGCCCCTCGTTCAGCGGTCCACAAATGATTCTTGCGCATCCCTCCTTCGCGAAGCAGATCGTGCACATCCTCAACGAAGGTGATGGGTGATTGGTGATAGGTGATAGATCCAACATCTAGCATCTTATGGGTGATATCCTCTTTCCGTCAGGCTTCTTGTGGGGGTCGGCCACTTCGGCTCATCAGGTTGAAGGACATAACACCAATAACGATTGGTGGGTCTGGGAGCAGGCAGGGAAGGTGAAAGAGCCCTCAGGTCTTGCGTGCGATCAGTATCGTCGGTTTCGTGAAGACTTCGACCTCGCGAAGTCGCTGCACCATACCGCCCACCGCTTCTCGCTCGAGTGGAGCCGCATCGAACCCAGGGAAGGGGAGTTTGACGAGACCGCCATCGCCCACTACCGCGAGGTGATCGCGGCGCTTCGCGAGCGGGGGTTGGAGCCGCTCGTCACCCTCCATCATTACACCAATCCGCTGTGGCTTGCGAATCAGGGTGGATGGACGAATCCAAAGGTCGTTGAGGCGTTTGCCCGCTTCACCCAACGCGTCGTGGAGGCGCTGGGGGATCAGGTGCGGTATTGGCTGACGATCAATGAGCCGATGGTCTATGCGGTCATGCACTATCTGGATGGGGTGGGACCGCCGGGGGAACGCAACAACGTCCGGCTGTTTGTCCGCGTCGTCGAGCACCTCATTCGCGCGCACGCCGTCAGCTCGCAGCTCATCCACCACGTCGCCAAGGCCAGCAGGTGGGATGTTCGGGTGAGCCTGGCCAATCACGCCCAGCCGTTTCCGCCGTGCCGTCCCTGGTGGCCGATCGACCGCGTGGCCGCCGGATTCGCCGAGCACGTCTACAATCAGCGATTTCTGAAGGCGTTGGTCGAGGGGGAGTGGAAGTTTCCAGGGTTCCCTCGCGTGCGCATCCCGGAGGCTCGCGGGTCGCTGGACTTCATCGGCATGAACTATTATGGGCGCGTCTTCCTGCGATCCTCGCTCGTCGGTTCCTTGTGGTGGGGCAGCCGATGCAGCACGCGCCATCACACGAACGTGACTGAGCGGAATTTCCTGGAGTGGGATGTCTATCCTCCCGGCATCCGGCAGATCCTGCAATGGACGGTGCCGTATCGCCTGCCGGTGTTGATCACCGAAAACGGCATCTGCACGACGGACGACGCCCAGCGCACGCGGTTTATCCTCAATCACCTGCGCTGGGTGGGGCGGGCGGTTCAAGAGGGTGTGCCGGTGATCGGCTATCTCTACTGGTCGCTGCTCGATAACTTCGAGTGGGCGCACGGCTACACGCCGCGCTTCGGCTTGATCGAGGTGGACTACTCCACCCAGGCGCGTCGGGTGCGGGAGAGTGCCCGCCGATTCGCTGACGTGTGCCGCACGAACCGCCTACCTGACAATCCGTGATTAAGTGATTGAGTGATTAAGTGATTGAGTGTTATGATAAAGCCCATGTGGGTCGCGTTGGTTGCTCTCCTTTGCCTCTCGGGATGCGCGAGTCCGACTGCGATTCAACAACCTTCCCAATCGGCGCTCATCAACAACTTCCAATACGTCGCTCCGGGTATTTACCGCGGCGCGCAACCCGATGCAGCCGGCCTACGGGCGCTCAAAACAATGGGAGTCAAAACCATTGTGTCGCTGCGGGTGCCCCCTCGACTCATTACCCAGGAAACCAAGCAGGCTCACGCGCTGGGTCTTGACTTCGTCAGTCTTCCGCTCTCGAACTACGAGGAACCGTCGGACGTTGAGGTCAAAACGTTCCTGGCCGTCGTGACCGATCCTCGACGACAACCCGTGTTCGTGCATTGTCGGCAGGGTCAGTTACGAACCGGAGCGCTGATGGCCAGTTACCGCGTGCTCGAAGAAGGATGGAGCGCCGAGCAAGCCTATGCCGAAGCGAAGGCGTTGGGATTTGACGATCAGTATCCGTGGTACCGCCCTCTGAAGCGATTCATTCAGGATTTAGATCGCGTCCAAGTCGCCTCAGAACCCGCCTCTCAATAGGTTCAAGTCAAAACAGAAACTCACAGGCTCAACAATAAAAGACGCAGTTCGCGCACTCGTCTTAGGGGCCACCGGACATATCGGGGCGCATATCGTGCGGGCGTTGCTGGCGGACGGCCACACCGTGCGCGCGGCTTATCGCAATCCCCGATTCCTCTCCGTGCTTGAGGGACTGCCGATTGAGCGCGTGCAGCTCGATCTGGATCAGGACGATGGGCTGCAGGAAGCACTTGACGGATGCGAGTGGGTCTTCGGCGCTGCGGGCTACTATCCACGCATCCACGCGCGGCGGGATGACGCCGTGGCGCACGGGATCGACTCGGTCAGGCGCTTGATGCGACACCTGCAGCAGACGCGGCCTTCGCGCGTGGTCTTTACGAGCAGTGCCGCGACGATCCGTCAAGTGCCCGGTCGGCTCGCGAATGAAGCGGATCGTGAGCCGTGGCCGTTGACGCATTGGCGTCCCCTCTACGCCACGGTGAAGATCGCCATGGAGCACGAGGCGCTTCGGTTTGCCAGCGAGGGACTGCCGGTCGTGGTCGTCAATCCCAGTCTGTGCATCGGCGAGTATGACGCCCATCGTTTTTCCGGCCGCGCCGTGCTGGCATTCGCCAAATATCGCCTGCCGTTCTATCTCGACTATGCCTTCAATGCGATCTACACCGGCGATGTCGGTGTGGGACATGTGCGCGCCGCCGAAGGGGGACGCGTCGGCGAGCGCTATCTACTGGCCTGTCGGCATCTGAGGGTGAGCGAATTCGCTCGACTCGTCGCGACGATCGCCGGTGTCGCGCCTCCGCGGTGGGAGATTCCTCAGTCGGTCGCACGAGTTCTGGCCTGGGGGAGTGAAGCGGTGGCGGGGATGACGCGGCGTGAGCCGTGGTTGCCTCGGCAGGTTGTCCATCTGAGCCGCACCGGCCAACAGTTGGACAACGCGAAAGCCCTTCGCGAGCTCAATCTACCCCAGACGCCGATTGACGAAGCCATCCGCCGGGCCGTCGGATGGTTTCGCCAAGAGGGCATCCTCACGATATAATGGAAGTCATCAATCGCCTCCATGCTTGAGTCACTCTTTCAGAGTCAAGCCATCTGGGTGTGGTTCCTGGCGGCGTTCCTCTCGGGCCTCGCCTTGAATCTGACGCCCTGCGTCTATCCGATGGTGCCGGTGACCGTCGCCTTCTTCAGCGGCCAAGGTCAGGGGCGCACCGGCTATGTCGTGTGGCTTGGGGTGGCCTACGTCGCCGGCATCTCGCTGATGTACGCGCTGCTCGGTACGCTCGCTGCGCAGACGGGCGCGTTGTTCGGCTCGTGGTTGCAGCATCCCGCCGTGCTCATGCTGGTCGCGGCACTTATCATCGCGCTGGCCTTGAGCATGTTTGGATTGTATGAGCTGCAGCCGCCCCGATGGCTTGCCCAGCGGTTTGGGCGAGCGACCGCGGGTCCTCTGGGGGCGTTGGTCATGGGACTGACGGTCGGTTTGATTGCCGCGCCCTGCATCGGCCCGTTTCTGTTGTCGTTGTTGTTGGTCGTCAGTCAAGTCGGCAATCCCGTCTTGGGATTCGGGTTGCTCTTGACGACTGGCATCGGGATGGGCCTACCCTATATTGTCCTCGGCGTGATGGCGCATCGCGTGACGCAACTGCCTAAAGCCGGCAAGTGGCTGGTGTGGAGTAAGCGGGCGCTGGGTGTCGTCCTCATCGCCTTCAGCGTCTATTTGCTCGGGATCGCTGCGCGTCAGCGCAACGCGACCGCTGGAAGAACCGCCACCTCTGCCCTGCCCGCCAGGAGTCAGGCGGGGGTCGTCTGGCAGCCCTACAGCTACGCGAGATTGGAGCAAGCTCGGCAGAGCGGACAACCGGTGCTCGTGGATATCTATGCGGACTGGTGTCTGCCGTGTGTGGAAATGGATCACGTGACGTTTCGACACCCGGACGTCGTGCAGCGGTTATCCTCGGTGGTCACCCTGCGGGTCGATGCCACCGGCGGCGTCTCGCGGGAAGCGGAACAACTCTTCGAGCACTACGACGTGTATGGGGTTCCGACGCTTCTGCTCTTCGATGTGCAGGGCAGAGAACGGCCGGACTTGCGCATTCAGGGGTTCCTGCCACCGAAACGGTTCCTTGAGCGGCTCGACCAATTGACGGCCGAGGCGGGATGAGCGTCCATCCGCATCAGCGACCAGGGGACGGGGGGCTGCGTCAACTGGCGCTTGCCATGATGATCACCGCGCTCATCATGGTTATCGAAATCATTGCAGGCCTCATCAGCGGAAGCCTGGCGTTGTTGGCTGACGCGGGTCACATGGTCACCGACACGCTGGCGTTGGGATTGAGTTTGTTTGCCGCGTGGATGGCTGCACGGCCCGCCACGCCGGAGAAAACCTACGGCTATTACCGTACCGAAATCCTCGCGGCACTCATCAACGGCATAGCCCTCTGTCTGCTGGTGGTGTGGATCGTTCTGCGCGCGATCCAACGTCTCCAACACCCTCCGGAGATTTTGACCGGCCCGATGTTGCTGGCCGCCTGCTTGGGCTTGGCGGCCAATCTCATCAGTGGTCGGATCCTCTTTCATGCCCGGCTGGCCAGCTTGAACGTTCAAGGAGCCTGGCTGCATGTCCTGAGCGATGCCCTGGGGTCGGTGGGGGTGATCACGGCGGGGCTGCTGATTCGCTTCAAGGGGTGGCGCCACGCCGACCCCCTCGTGAGTCTCTTCATCGGCGGCCTGATTGCGATCAACGCCTGGCTGCTGGTCAAGCGCTCCGTGAACATCTTATTGGAAGGCGCCCCCGCTCACCTCAGTGTCGCGAAGGTGGTCACCGCCATCCGAGCCGTCGAGGGGGTGGTGGATATCCACGATCTCCACCTGTGGACGATCACGACCGGCATGGAGGCGATGAGCGGCCATCTGACGGTTGACCAGCTCTCACGAGGTTCGGAGGTGTTGTCGGCAGTCAACCGTCTCCTCGCTGAACGATTCGGCATCACGCATACCACGTTTCAACTTGAACCGTCCTCTCGACATTCATAAGTCGCTTTGGTAGACTAACGACAAACGGCTGGAGGGATGACTGATGCGAAGGCATGAGGTACTGGGGATCTCGTTGATCGCGGTCGCGATCAGTGGATGCGCAGGACCGCGTACGGCACAAACCATCAATCGATTGCAAGCGACCATGGATCTGCTCGATCGACGCATCACCCAGCTCGAACGGGTGAGCACCCGTGAGGTCACCGAGCAGCCCCTGGACAGCCAATCCTCGGATGCCGTGGCGACAGCGACGAGTCCTCCAACTCTGCCGAGTGCCGAGCGCGGAACCGCCACACCAGTCAGATCCTGGGCGAAGCCGTCGACGAAAGAAATCCAGCAAGCCCTCAAGAACGCCGGCTTCTATCAAGGATCGATTGACGGCAAAATGGGACCCCTCACCCGTGAAGCCCTCCGAGAATTCCAGCGGGTCCATGGCTTAACGGTCGATGGGATTGTGGGCAAGAAGACGTGGGCCCAGTTGGCGCCCTACCAGGATCTCTCAGCCAGCAGTGGGGAATTGGTCGCCGCGGAGACGCTGAAGTAAACACAGATTACACACCTGCCCGCCCCGTGGACATTGAGGCAGGCGGGGATTGTCAGAGGATTGCACTGAGTGATCGCTGGGTAAGAATCTGTGGAATCAGTCTTGTAATCTGTGAAATCACGTTGCTCCTCATCAGCGGAGGGTGCGCGCCCCGGCATCGTCCTTCCCAGCCCCACGCGGCTGCCACGACGACCTCGTCCTTCCCGTTTCCTCGTGTCTCGAATCTGATCTTCCAAGAGCCATTTGATCGCCTGGATTCCGAGCGCTGGCGGGAGGTCGCGATTCACGGCCGTACCCGCTACGGCATCGAACAGCTTGACGGATTGTCCAGCCTCCAAGCCCTCAGTCAATCCGGAGCCTCGATCCTCTTAACCCCGCTCCATGTCGATCCCGCCCACCATCCGTGGATTTCCTGGCGGTGGCGCGTGGATCGGTTCGTCCAAGGAGAAAACCTGAGTCTCAAACAAGGCTCGGATGCCTCCGCACGGGTCTACGTCTATTTCGAGAGCTCGGGGCTTCCCTGGCAGAAACGCAACCTCGACTACGTCTGGTCGGCGACGCTGCCGGTTGACACGGTGCTTGAGAGTCCCTACTCCAGAAACTCGAAGATCCTTGTCGTTGAAAGCGGACGTGAGCACCTCGGTTCGTGGCAGACGGTGAAACGGAATGTGACGGAGGATTACCGACGCTGTTTCGAGGACGATCCACCGATGATCGTCGCCATTGGGCTCATGACCGATACGGATAGCACGCAGACCGAAGCCCTCGCCTACTACGATGATCTGACGATCACCCGCGAACCGCCCGCCCCGGAGCTTGCGAGCAGCTGGCCGGGATCCGTCCCTCTGCTCGCGGGAACCTTGCCTGACGACATTCTCTCATCACGACAGTCTGTGCCATAATAGACGGCCATGACCGGACAATCTCTCCTACCCATCAGCATTCTTCCAAGCTCCTTTGCGTCACAGATCGACGTGGCGTGGAAGCGGCTTGGGGGCCAGCAGTTCATCAAGCGTCTCTGGGACAAGGACACCACCCTCTGGACGTCGAGACCTGATGAAGCGGCCGCCATTCGGAACCGACTCGGCTGGCTGGCGATCCTCCCCGTCATGGAATCTGCCGCTCAGGAGATCATCACCTTCGCCCAGCAGGTCAAACAGGATGGCTTCACGCACGCGATCTTGCTGGGCATGGGTGGCAGCAGTCTCTTTCCTGAGGTATGCCGCTCGATCTTTGGGGTAACACCTGGATGGCTTGACCTGACGGTGGTGGATACGACGGACCCGACCGCCATCCATCACCTGCGTCAACGTCTTCCGCTTGAGCGGACGCTGGTCATCGTCTCGAGCAAATCAGGGACGACGGTGGAGCCGAACGCCTTATGCCGGTATTTCTACGACGAGCTTCGTCAACTTCATGGACCGTCGTCGGGAACACAGTGCGTGGCCATCACGGATGTTGGGACTCCCCTCGAGGCCCAGGCCCTCCAGTTGGGATTTCGTCGGGTGTTTGCGCATGGACCGGCCACCGGGCAGGATGTCGGAGGACGATTCTCTGCGCTGACGTATTTCGGCCTCGTGCCGGCGGCGCTGATTGGTCTGGACATTCGTCAGTTGTTGTCTCGCGCGCGTGAGATGTTCGAAGCCTGCCAACCGGATCGGGCGCTCTCCGACAACCCGGCGGTCCAACTTGGCCTCGTCCTGGGTGAAGGGGCAGGCCAGGGCAGAGATAAGATGACGTTGGTGCGCCCCCCAGGGTTGAGATCATTAGGAGCCTGGATTGAGCAGTTGATTGCCGAAAGTACCGGCAAATCCGGCAAGGGTTTGATCCCGATCTCTGATGAGCCGTTGCGTTCAGCGCCTGAATACGGTGCGGATCGTCTCTTTATCGACATCCAACTCGCCGCTCAGGTTGATCGAAGGCTTGACGAGACCATCCGCGCCCTCGCGGAGGCGGGTCATCCCGTGGTTCAGCTCCGATGGCGTGACGCCTATGACCTCGGTGGTGAGATCGTCCGCTGGTTCATGGCGACGGCGATCGCCGCGTCCGTCATGCGGGTCAATCCCTTTGACGAGCCCAACGTCCAGGAGAGCAAGGACCGCACCATGCAACTGTTGGACCGCTATACCCGCGACCATGCGTTGCCGTCCGACGAGCCCCTCCTGGTGAACGGTGACCTGCGCCTGTATGGGGATCGCTCATGGTTGCGTGGCGATTCGCTCCACGACCTGCTGGAAACGCTGCTGGAGCACGTTCATGAGGACGATTACGTGGCGCTGATCTCATTCTTGCCGTGCCTGGCCTCGCTCGATGACCAGTTGGTGGTCCTGCGCCATCAATTGGCTGAGCGTTTGGGGGTGGCGACGGTCTTGAGTCACGGACCTCGGTATCTCCACTCCATCGGCCAGCTCTACAAAGGTGGGTCTGATCGGGCGGTGTTGTTGTGTTTCACGTGCGATGATGCGGTGGACGTGCCCATCCCAGGTCAACCGTACACCTTTGGCGTCCTCAAACAAGCCCAGGCGTTAGGGGACGCGCAAGCCCTGATGGATCGTCGTCGTCGGGTGCTGCGGATTCATCTGGGTTCCCACCCGGAACGAGAACTGGCTCAGGTCGTGAGGGTCTGTTCAATGAGTCGTCGGACCTCGTCCCGAAGGCGATCCGGGTTCGCGTGATACGACGAGGACTCAATGGGCGGGTGGACGACGAGGCGACTGTGTCCGCGCGTCCGCAGCACGAGGCTGTGCCGAGGGAGCAACTCCCGCGTCCCGTCAACCGCGATGGGCACCACTGGCACGCCAGCTTCAATCGCCAGTTTAAACGCTCCGTTCTTGAACGGTCCGAGCTTGCCGGTGATGCTCCGCGTGCCTTCAGGAAAGAATAACACCGACATGCCTTCAGCCAGCCATTGTTTGGCCTGCGCATACGCGGCTTGAATACTGCGGTTGCGCCCTCTCCCGAGGGAGATATAGCCGGCCAGGGACATCGACCATCCGGCGAACGGGATCTTGAAGAGCTCCTCTTTCGCAACCCACTTGAACTGCCGACGCAAGAAGTAGAGGGCCATGATGTCAAAGGCGCTCTGGTGGTTGGCCACGAGGAGATAGGGGCGGTCCGGATGAATGTGGCTTCGTCCGGTGACGCGGATTCGCCAGCCAGGAGAGCAGAAGAAAGTCGCCTGGCCCCACAGGGAGGCGAGCCAATGGGCAATTTTTCGTTGGGGATCAGACCACCCCAAGAGTACGCGAGCCGCCAGGATGAGGAGGAAGAACACGATGGTCAGCAGGACGATGAGGATCCACGCGCCCGCCGACCACAGACGTACCGAGAGCAGTCTTGCCCCCGCACCAATTGGCCGCCTCATCCCGACGGCTTTCTCCGTGCTGCGGTCGCGTGATCCATTCGTCATTTCGTCGACGTTCCGACGATGCCAATTGGTGAGGAGGCTTGCCTTTCGCATGGCGTGAGTGTACCATAAAATCACAGAGGGCTTAAGGAGGGTTTTAATTGCTATGTCGTCGACGTACGCGTACCAGTACCTCTTCATCGGAATCTTGACGGTTGCCGCGATCATCATGGCGGTCTTGCCGTTGATCCTCGCTCGGTTTCTCGCGCCAAAGAAGCCGGGCGCGTCCAAAACGGCGGCCTATGAATGCGGGCTGGAGTCGGTCGGCGACCCGTGGGTGCAGTTTCGGGTGCAGTATTATCTGTATGCGCTGCTCTTCGTGATTTTTGATGTGGAGATCGTGTTTATTTATCCGTGGGCGATGGTGTGGCGATCGCTGGGGTGGGTCGCGTTGGTGGAGATGATGTTCTTCCTGGCGATTCTAGCCGTCGGCCTGGCCTACGCTTGGCGCAAAGGTGTCCTCGAATGGGAGTGATTCAAACGGTGATTGAGTGATTAGGTGATTGAGTGATTGAGAGACGAGCATGGACGAAGGCCTCAAGAGCGAGTTGCAGAAGCAGGGCGTCTACGTGACGACCTGGGATCAACTCGTCAACTGGGGGCGGTCCAACTCGATCTGGCCGCTGCAGTTCGGGCTGGCCTGCTGCGCCATTGAGATGATCGCCACCGCCGCCTCGCGGTATGACATCGCGCGATTCGGCTCGGAGATCTTCCGTGCCTCGCCTCGACAGGCTGATCTCATGATTGTCGCGGGGACCGTCACGAAGAAGATGGCGCCCCAAGTGGTGCGCTTGTACAACCAGATGGCTGAGCCCAAGTACGTGATCTCGATGGGCGCCTGTGCGACCTCGGGTGGTCCGTTTCACAAGGGCTATAACGTCCTCAAAGGTATTGATCGGTATATCCCGGTTGATGTCTATATTCCGGGTTGTCCTCCCACGCCGGAGGCATTGCTGGACGGGTTGATGCGCCTTCAAGCACACATCAAAGCGCAATCCTTCAAGGCAGCCATGGATCAGAAACGAGGCGAATATCCAGTCCCCGCGTTTGGTGAACAGGGACTGGTGCCGCGGTATAACTCTGATGTCTGGCAACCTCCATCAACACAGACGAGCACAGATGCAACACACAGATGAGCACAGATATCTGTGTCAATCTGTGGAGTTCTTGATCTGTGACATCTGTGTATAGGATGCTTCCTCCGGTTGACGCATTCAAAGCCACCATTGAACGCAGCCTTCCTGGTGTGACGCTCCAACTGGAAGGTCTCACCCTCGTCGTGGAGGTGAAGGATCTGTTGCGGGTCTGTCGATTCCTGAAGGATTCGCCCGCGTATGACATGGACTATCTCTCCAACCTTACGGCCATCGACTATCCTCCGGATGCCGTTGAAACCGTCTACCATCTGTATTCCATGAAACAGAAACATGGTCCCCTCGCGGTGCGAGTCAAGCTCCCACGGGCGAATCCGGTCGTGCCTTCCGTGACCCCGATGTGGCGCGGCGCGGAGTTTCAGGAGCGGGAGGCGTACGACTTGTTCGGCGTCATCTTTGAGGGCCATCCCGATTTGCGCCGCATCTTGATGTGGGAAGGCTTCAAGGGTCATCCGATGCGCAAAGACTACGTGGTCGAGGACCAAGACGTTCCGTAATGCGGAATGCGGAATTCGGAATGCGGAATTAATGGCTGAACCACTGCTAGAAACTCAACTACTGGAAGTGAACCTGGGGCCGCAGCATCCCTCGACGCACGGGGTGTTCCGGATGCAGGCGGTGTTGGATGGAGAGACGGTTGTCAAGCTCAAGCCGGTCATGGGGTATCTGCATCGCAATCACGAGCAGATCGGCGAGGGGATGACGTATATCGCCTCGTTTCCGTTCACCGACCGGCTCGACTACTTCTGTGCGATGACGAACAACCTCGCACTCGCCTTGGCGATCGAGCAGCTCGCCGGCGGCATCGAGGTACCGGAGCGCGCGCAGTATATCCGGGTGATCATGTCGGAGCTGACCCGTCTGGTGAACCACACCGCGGTCACCGGTTTCCTCCTCAATGATATGGGAGCCTTCGGCACGCCGCTGCTGTACGCCTTTCGCGAGCGCGAGAACATCCTCGATCTCTTCGAGATGGCCTCCGGTTCGAGGATGATGTGCAACTACATCCGGCCGGGCGGGGTGCGTGAGGATGTGCCGGAAGGATTTCTTGAGCAGGCCCAAGCGATTGTCAACGAGTACCCGCGGTTCTTGGATGAGTTTGAAGCCTTGTTGACGCAGAACGAGATCGTCCGTCAGCGCACGCAGAACGTCGGGGTCTTGCCGAAGGCGTTGGCGATCGATGCCAGCGTGACCGGCCCGATGCTGCGCGCCTCCGGCGTGGATTACGACATCCGCAAGGTCGACGGCTATGGGATCTATCCGCGGTTCAGCTTCAGGGTGCCGCTCGGGACGGCCGGGGATGTCTACGATCGGTACTATGTCCGCATCCTGGAAATGCGCGAGAGCTTGAAGATCCTTCAACAGGCCCTGAAAGAAATCCCCTCGGGATCGTCCCTCAGCCCGAAAGGATTGCAACTGGTCAGGTCGCCTCGGACCTTTCGGCCCCCGAAGGGAGCGGAGGCGTACGGGCGGATCGAAGCGCCCAAGGGCGAGCTGGGATTCTATCTCTCGAGCGACGGAAGCCCTCAGCCGTATCGGTATCACGTCCGCGCGCCGAGCTTTATCAACCTGACGATCCTCGAAGACATGTGTCTCGGCCAAAAAGTGGCCGATGTGATCATCATTCTCGGCTCGATTGACATTGTGATGGGTGAGGTGGATCGGTGAACACATGATGACCCGTTCGACGCGACCGAACCCTGAGTGTAGTCGAACGGGTTCGGCCTTGTCCCTCGACTTCGCTCGGGATCGATTGAGGGATCCTGAGCTTGCCGAAGGACTCAGGGTCATGGTGAGCGAGCATCAGCGAGTCGAACCATGATTGGCATCGGTGTGCTGAAAGGACTGCGGGTGACGTTACGGCAGTTCATCGGCACCTATCCGGTCGGCCGCTGGATCCTGAAACGTGTGGGTTTTCCAGAAGGCGACGGGCTGTTTACCATCCAATACCCAGAAGTCAAACAGCAACATGCTGAGCGGCACCGCGTCTTTCCGTTTCTTATCTACGATGGAACCCCGGAGAATCTGCGTTGTGTAGCCTGCAAGATCTGTGAACAGGAATGTCCCCCGCAGTGCATCCATATCGTCGGGCCTGCGAAAGATGAGCAGGGCCGGCCCCTCAAGGTCCATGGACGGACCTACCCGGTGCGCTTCGACATCGATGTCTCCATTTGCATGTCCTGCAAGATTTGTGTGGATGTCTGCCCGTTTGAGGCCATTGAGATGGATAACGCCCATGAGATTTCGAGCGATGAACGATTTCGGGAGCTGGTCTATGATAAGGAGCGGCTCTTGAAAAGCGCGGAATACTTCCAGAAGATCAAGCCAACGGAAGCGGCCGTCGTCGATCAGCGGTTAGCCGCCAAGGCCAAAAAGGCCGCCAGCCATCCGGCTGGCGGCACTTCCTCGCCAGCGGGGACGGTGCCGGCTCGGTCGGCTGCACCCCCGACTCCCTCCGCATGATCGATCAGCTCTTCGTTTCCCTCAGTGCGTTCGCCACTCAATTGGCTGCCAGGATTCTGCCCGACTGGGCGGTTCCATTGGTCTCGATCCTGATCGGAATCGGCGCGATTGCGACGATCGCCCCGCTCATCATGATGTATCTGACATGGTTGGAGCGCAAAATCATCGCGCGAATGCAAAACCGATTCGGCCCAAATCGAGTCGGCCTCTACGGGTTGGCGCAACCCCTGGCTGATGGTCTGAAGATGCTGATCAAAGAAGACATCGTGCCGGATGGAGCCGACCGACTCCTGCACTGGTTGGCTCCGGTGGTGGCGGTCATCCCGGCGCTCCTGGTCTTTGCCGTCCTGCCGTTTGGTCGAAACATGGTGGCCGTCGATCTCAACGTTGGGCTGCTGTACTTCTTGGCCATCTCCTCGATTAGCTCCTACGCGATTTTCATGGGCGGGTGGAGTTCGCGCAGCAAGTTCTCGCTCCTGGGCGCGATGCGGGCCGTGGCCCAGATCATCTCCTATGAAGTGCCCTCGATCTTGTCCGTGGTGACGGTGATCATGATCACCGGAACCCTGTCCACTGCGAGGATCGTTGAGGCGCAGGCGGATCAGTGGTTTGTCTTCACCCCGTGGGGCGTGGTCGCAGCCCTCATCTTTTTCCTGAGCGGAGTGGCTGAAGTGAATCGCACGCCCTTCGACATGCCCGAAGGCGAATCGGAAATCGTCGCCGGCTTCCATACCGAATACAGCGGGATGAAGTTCGCGCTCTGGTACATGGCCGAGTTCCTCGAGGCCTTTGCCATCAGCGCCTTCACCGTGACGCTGTTTCTCGGTGGCTGGCAGGGTCCGGCGATTCCCCTGTGGTGGGCGCTCTGTGGTTCGGCGTTCATTGTCGCCACCGCTCGAACGATCCCCATGGCGCTGCGAGGGTCCGGCGTCTTGGCCTGCGTGGGGACGGGAATGCTCGCATACCTTGCGAATGAAGCGGTCCCCTCATGGGCCTGGTTTCTTGCCAAGACCTATCTGTTGGTGTTCGTCATGGTGTGGTTCCGCGGTACGCTTCCACGCCTTCGGGTCGATCAACTCATGGGATTGGCGTGGAAGTTCTTCCTCCCCCTGACGTTGATCAACATCATGGCGGCCGCTCTCTGGGTGGCCTTGCCAGGATTCCAGGGAGGACTCTTCGCCTTCGCCCTGTTAAGCCTCAGTGTTTGGTGGTTGATTCGACTCAACAATCCCGCACCGTTGCAGCCGAGAACCTACCTGCTTGTCGACTAATGGCAGACTCTCCAGTTGAATCGCCTACTTCAATGGCCGCGCAGGTCGAGTGGGAACGCAAGCCCAAGATCATCGACGCTAATCTCAAGGATTACGACGCGACCTATCGCACGTTTCGGTGGGAGGACGTTGAGCGGGAATTCGATTGGTTCACGACCGGCAAGGTCAACGTGGTCCATGAAGCCGTCGATCGTCACGCCTCCTCCCTCCGACGTACCAAAGTCGCTCTCTTCTACACTGACCTTGAGAAACGCGATGAGCGCTACACTTTCGCCGATCTGCAAGCCCTTTCAAGCCGCTTCGGCAACGTCCTGAAACAGCTTGGCGTCAAGAAGGGTGACCGAGTGGGGACGTTCCTCCCGCGCACGCCGGAGCTCTATCTCGCCATCCTTGGCATTAATCGTATTGGAGCAATCCCTGTTCCGTTGTTCGAAGCCTTCATGGAGCAGGCTATCCAGGATCGATTGGAAAACAGCGAGGCCATCGCCTGCGTGACCACTCCCTCGCTGAAAGGGCGCATCCCACGTCAATCCCTTCCGGCGCTGGAACACCTCATCCTTGTCGGTGCCGAAGGGCCGCTCGCCGCCGGTGAGATCAGCTATGACGCGCAGATGAAGAACGCGTCAGACCAGTGCGAGCCGGAGTGGTTGACCAAAGACGACAGCCTGATTATTCACTACACCTCCGGCTCAACCGGCAAATCGAAAGGGGCGCTCCATCGCCAGTACGCCATGGTGGGCCATTACCAGACCGCGAAATGGGCGCTTGATCTGCGCGACGACGACTGCTTCTGGTGCACCGCGGATCCAGGTTGGGTGACAGGAACCTCCTATGGAATTTACGGGCCGTGGACGCTGGGGATCACCAGCGTCGTCCTCGGCGGCCGGTTTGATGCGGACCGATGGTATCAGACGATCCAGAAGTACCGGGTGACGATGTGGTACAGTGCGCCGACCGCCTATCGAATGCTCATGTCAGCAGGAGAGGCCATTCCCAAACAGTATGATCTCTCCAGTCTGCGGCACATTTGCAGCGTCGGCGAGCCGCTGAACCCCGAGGCGCTCAAGTGGATCAAGAAAATCACCGGCCTGGCCCCGCATGAAACCTGGTGGATGACCGAAACCGGCATGCAGCTCATCTGCAATTATCGCAGCTACGATTTCAAGATCGGCTGCACCGGCAAGCCGTTTCCTGGCACCTATGCGAGCGTCGTCGATGATCAAGGCAGGGAGTTGCCCCCCGGCCAACTGGGACATTTGGTGGTGAAGCCGGGGTGGCCCTCGATGATGCAGTCAATCTGGAAGAACCCGGCGAAGTACCAGGAGTACTTCCGCATCCCCGGCTGGTACGTGAGCGGCGACAGCGCGTTCAAGGACGAAGACGGCTACATCTGGTATCAGGGACGAGCCGACGACGTGATTAAAACCTCCGGTGAGCGCGTGGGGCCGTTCGAGGTCGAAAGCGCGCTGGTGGCGCATCCGGCGGTGGCCGAAGCCGGTGTCATCGGCAAGCCCGATGAGGTGCGGGGGCAGATCATCAAGGCGTTCGTCGCGCTTCGAAAAGGCTATCAGCCGTCGGAACCACTCAAGAAAGAGATCGCCGATTTTGTGAAGAACAATCTGGCCGCGCACGCCGCTCCCCGAGAGATCGACTTCGTCGAGAAAGTCCCCAAGACGCGCTCCGGCAAGATCATGCGCCGCGTCTTGCGCGCGTGGGATCAAGGGCTTCCTGTCGGGGACATCTCCACCATGGAGGAGTGACAAAAGCGAGAGAAGCAAATGAAATCAGGAAGGCTGGAGAACGAAGAATTTTTTTCCAGCCCTATAAATCGAATCGGGTTCCGCCACGGCGTCTCCCAAAGACAACGTTAACTGGGAATTCTGAGCGGTAATATACTGTGAGTTTGTCTTGGGAGAAAAGTTTGTTACCAGGATTTCCTCGTTCAAGACTCTCGAATTATCATTTTTCTTTACCTTCATTCCCGATGACGATCTGACAGAAACGATGAAATGATCAGAGAAGAAACCGCGCATTTCTGGTATGTCGTAGGACGATAAAATCCATTTCGCCCGAGTTTGCTTGAGTCTCTCAATTAACTTCTCATGAGCGTCCCAAGAACGCATATTATGAGCATAGTTACAGCCGTTACCAGGGTAGGGTGGATCAAGGTATAAAAGCGTACCAGGACGATCGTAACGATCCACACACTCCTGCCAGTCTAGGTTTTCAATGATAACGGTTTTGAGTCGTTCATAGACAGGTTCCAAACGAGCACGCAAGGTCTTGAGTGCGCCGATGAGACGGTTGCCATGCCCACCATCGGTGATGCTTGTGGCAAAACGAGGATAGTTCAATTCACCGCCCCATCCTGCCATAATGAGGTAGTAAAATCTATGCGCCCGCTGCATAGGGTCAAGCGTCTGAGGGTCGAGATTGGCGAGTCTTTCAAACTCTGCCCTCGAAACAAGTTCCCACTCAAAAGAAGCTATGAGATCGTCGGGTCGTTCTTTAACGACGCGAAAGAACGTAATCAATTCTTGGTCGATATCGTTCAAGATCTCGACATCGCTTGGAGATTTACCAAAAAGTACCCAGGCGGCTCCGGCGAAGGGTTCCACATAGCAGGTATGATCGGGAAGTAAGCTGATGATAGCTTTCCGTAAACGCGATTTACCGCCTACCCACTTCAATGGGCTGTTGATCGGCTTACGACGGCGGTGGGAGGTCACAATTTCCATCTGCTCTAATTTCCGAGTGTTCAAAAGGCTGTCTCTATTAGAGACAGAATAGCAAATTTGGTTTTGGATGTCAAGAGGGATTTCGAGGGACAGAACGATACGAAAATTTGGTGAGAAACTCCGTTCGCTTCGCCTGCAAAGGCGGCTAACTCTCAAAGACCTTGCACGGAAACTTGGTTACTCAGCGCACGGATACCTCAGCGAGATCGAATCTGGCAAGAAAAAGCCTACTGTGGATCTGGTGTTAAAAGTTGCAGACTTTTTCGGTGTGACCATTGATCAGCTTTTACGTGATGAGTTGAAGCTAAAGCGTTGAGGGCATGGATTTCAGAATACCTACCGAGAAAGAAGTTGAGCGAATTCGACTGATACTGAGCGTCTACCAGGATGGCTCAGGCATGCTGACCCAGAAGGGCGGCTTAACTCTGCCAGGCTGGAGAGATTTTGAGCGTACGGTTGCCGTCGTTTTCTCTGGCGAAGCGCAGGAAAACAAATCAATTTTTGATGTCATCGTTCCGATCGCAGTCGATTCTACAGTCAGGTTTGGAGTTGCCTGTAAGATGAGGCGAGAGCTAAACAAGCTGGTGACAACAGGACGAGTTTCTTTTGAGCTTTCGAACTCAGCAGGAAAATTTTGGAGACAACTTGGGGCACAAGGGATGACCCCGAAAACCTACTTGAAAAGACCAAAACTTGTTGGCAAGGAACTGATCGATCTGGTGGAAAGCTGGCATGAAGCGGTCAGCGCGCAGCGTGGCGGGATTATTAACCTCCAAAAGAGCTTTTATCTTGTGCTATCGTGGAACAGGCAAGGCCTGTATCAATTGCATCAGTTCAAGATCGCCTTACCAAAAGCCGAGACATTGAAGTGGTACTTTTCTACCACACGCTGCCTGAAAGGCGATGACAAACATGGCACGCTTTTCGAGTGGTATGGAGAATCAGGCGGGCAACTCAAATACTATCCGCTTGCAAAAGATGCGACTTGGGCCTCAAGGCCATTTAGGTTGGAACCGATCACGGATACGAAAAGCGGGATTCTAACCAGGACATCGACTTATTTTCCTGATCTCTGGAAAAAGGTTCAGCCTTCTGAGGGTAGGAGAATAAACCCACGAGATATCATCAGTGGGTAGGGAAGAAAGTGGACCATTCCAGTTTTCCTAGATTCCTGCGACTTTGCGTTTGCAAGACTTGGTTGATCGTAGCACTCGCGTGGTTGGTGGTTGGGTGCGCTCCAGAGATGTCAGACTGGACGCCGCTTGACCCTCGTCCGGCCGCGCCAGAGTTTGACCTCCAGACGCTGAGGGGTGAGACCGTCCGCCTGTCGGAGTACCGAGGCCGAGTCGTGGTCATGGAGTTTTGGGCGACCTGGTGTGGGCCGTGTCGGTACTCGACTCCCTCGTTAGAAGTCATCTACCGAATGTTTCGCAACAGGGGTGTCGTGGTCCTGCTTATCAACCAGGGAGAAACCGCCGAAACCATCCAGCGGTGGGCGGAGAAGCGGTTCACGGCGCCGATTCTGCTCGACCGAGAGTTTCAGGTGGCGAGGCTGTACGGGGTCCACAGCATCCCCCGGTTGTTTGTGATCGATCAGGAGGGACGGATCGTGTACGACAAAAGCGGGTATCGCGGAGGGCTGGAATCGAACCTCACCGCGGTGCTCAGCCGGCTCCTCAATGAACGATAAGCTGTGCCTTAACGGGTTGGTGGTGCCGTGTCGGATCGGGGTCACCGAGGCGGAACGCGCCGCGCCCCAGCGGATTGGGATTGATCTGGAATTGGCGATTGATGCCGCACGTGCCGCGGCCCATGATGACGTCCGGGAGGCGATTGACTACGCGGCCGTGGTAGGAGTGGTGAGCCGCCATGTCCAAGGACAGGCCCATCGCTTGCTCGAGACGGTCGCTGAGGAGATCGCGGCGGTCGTTCTGCAGGAGTTCCCCACGCCTCGAGTGACGGTGCGTGTCACCAAACGGGCCGTACCCACCATTGACTCCGCCAGCGTCGAGGTGACTCGGACACGGGTGACGGGTGATGACGACGGCGACTGATTTCGGTGGGTTGAGGGTCGTGGCGTTTGAAAGCCGACGGGCAGAAGACATGCATCGGCTGATTCGTCGATTTGGGGGCGAGCCGTTCGTTGCGCCCTCGATGCGGGAAGTGCCGCTTACGGATCAGCACGAAGCCCTGGCCTTCGCCACGCGCCTGTTCAATGGCTCGCTTGATGTCGTGATC
Source organism: uncultured Planctomycetales bacterium (assembly GCA_964624155.1). Taxonomy (GTDB): domain Bacteria; phylum Omnitrophota; class Gorgyraeia; order Aquiviventales; family Aquiviventaceae; genus CAZUWM01. The sequence goes on along the minus strand of CAZUWM010000003.1, from coordinate 4,596 downwards.
CTCCTGACCGGGGTCGGCACACGTACCCTCATCGCAGCCCTCGCCACGACGTATCCCAACGAGCAGATTATCCAGGCGCTGGGTCGCGTGACCCTGGTGGTGCGCGGCCCAAAACCCATCATTGCGTTGGGAGAGGTCGGACTCAAACCCACGATTGCCGTCCCGGAGCCCAATACCTGGCGCGATATCTTGACGACATTGGACAGCCAGTGCCCGGTGCAGGGCAAGCGGGTGGCGGTGCAGGAATATGGCGTCACAAACGACGAGCTCCTTCAGGGATTGAAGACGCGCGGAGCCGAGGTGATGCGCGTGCCGGTCTATCGGTGGGCCCTTCCCGAAGACACGGGTCCGCTTCGAGAGGCGATTCGCGCCATCTGCCACGGGCAGGCCGATGTGTTGCTGTTCACCTCAGCGACCCAAGTCGATCACCTGATGCACGTCGCTCGCGAGATGGAGATGGACGCCACGTTGCGAGCGGCCGTTCGACGACGCGTTGTCGTCGCCTCAGTGGGTCCGATTTGTTCTGAAGCGCTGACGCGACACGACGTGCCGGTTGATTTCGAGCCCAGCCACCCGAAAATGGGCTCCCTGCTGAGCGAAGGCAGCCGCGCCGCCACCGATCTCCTCCGCCGTAAGTCACAGAGATCACAGAGATGAGAACAACACACCACAGAGGGTACAGAAAAATTCTCTGTGTTATCTGTGTACTCTGTGGTGTGTTTGCTCTGTCTCTGTGTCATCTGTGCCGGGCGGATGATGACGATGCGCAGACGTATTACGTCTTCGGGGTGGGATACCAGGACATCGATCAATTCGAGGAGGCGATTGCCAACTACACCAAGGCCATCGAGCGCGATCCGACCTACGCCGAAGCCCACCATGGTCGCGGGGTCGCGTATGCGTATCAAGGGCAGCTCGAGGAAGCGCTGCAGGATTTCACCAGAGCCATCGAGTTGAATCCAGCCTTTGTGTCGGCGTATCGCAACCGAGGACTCGTCCAGTTGCAACGCGGCGAAACAGCATCCGCGATCGTCGATTTCTCGAAAGCCATCGAGCTGGAGCCGGAGGAAGCCGAGCCGTATCGCAATCGAGGCAACGCCTTGAAACGAACAGACGATCTCGCGGGGGCGATGGCGGATTACACCAAGGCCATCGAGCTCGATCCGTACCTCGATCTCGCGTATGGCAATCGAGCGGCTGTCCGACTGGAGCAAGGCGATGTCGAGGGAGCCCTTGCGGATTACACGCGACAGGTGGAACTTCGGGAGAACGAAGACGCCTATCGCGGTCGAGCGGTTGCCCATCAACACGCGGGACAATTGGAAGAAGCCCTCGCGGATTACACCAAAGCCATCGAGCTGGCACCCGACGAATTTCGCGCGTATGTTGGGCGGGGGAACGTCCGTCTCACGCAGGGCGATCGAGAGGGGGCGTTGGCTGATTACGCCAAAGCCTTAGAAGCGGATGGGGAGGCGATTGAGGTCTATCTGCAACGAGCTGATGTCCTTCAGAAGATCGGGGAGGTGAGCGGAGCGATCGCGGATTACACCAAGGTGATCGAACTGACCGCAGAGTATCCGGAAGAAGAGACATGGGCGGTCTACTACACTCGTGGGATCCTGAAGGGTCGCCAGGGCGATGTGGATGGAGCCCTTGCGGATTATACGAAAGCGCTCGAACTGAATCCCTCAGCGGTTGAAGTGTATCACGACCGGGCGGCCGCCCGGTTGAAACTCGGTGATCGCCAAGGGGCTTCGGACGATTTAGAGCAGGCGATCCGATACGCCTCACCCTCCTTCAAAGAGGTCCTCCAACCGGTGCTCGACCAACTACGCGCACAACTCTCGGCCGATTCGACGAACCGCTAGCGCTGATAGGTGGCGAACGACGAGGCGGTTTCCCACAGTCGCACAGCCCGCACAGGGAACCCTAACCGTTTCGCCTGCTCAAACAGCAACTGGGCCAAGTTCTCGGCCGTCGGATTCCTTTCCATCACGTAGACCGGTTCCTTCATCTTACGCAGCGCTGCCAGCGCGGGATCATCATGATGGAGGATCATTTTGTGGTCAAGATGGGCGTCGATCCACCCCTGAAGCTTGTATCTCATCTCGCTGAAATCCCGCACCATCCCCCGCCGGTCGAGTTGGCGGGCCTCGAGTTCAATCTCCACCTTGCCGTTGTGCCCGTGGAGGTAGCGGCATGTGCCCTGGTAGTTCAGGAGGCGATGACCGTAGCAGAAGTGAATGACTTTCGTCACGCGATACATGAGCGATTGGTGTTTAGGCAATCAGCCTTCCTCCATCCACATACATCACGGAGCCGGTCATGAAGTCGGTGCCTTCGATCGCGAACACGACGGCATTGGCGATGTCCTCCGGCGAACCCCAGCGTTGCAGCGGCAGGCGTCGGACGGCTCGACGCCGCTGGGCCGGCGTGTCATTCGGAGACGGCAGGATCGGCCCTGGGGCGATGGCGACCACCTGGATTGAGGGGGCCAATTCTTTGGCGAGGGCTTTCGTCAGCGCAATGACGCCGGCTTTCGAGACGCAGTAAGGCAGGTAATCGCGGTAGGGCCGCTCACCGGCCCAATCCGCGATGTTAATGATCTTGCCGGCACCCCTCCTTCGCATGAGCCGACTGGCAGCGAGGGCGCAGAGAAACGGACCTTTCAGATTCGTATCCAGGTGGGCATCCCAGTCGCGCTCTGTGAGGGTCGTGAAGGGGGTTCGTTCAAAGATCGCCGCATTGTTGACGAGAATATCCAATCGCCCAAACCTCCGTTCGATGTGGGTGATGACTCGTTTGATGACTGGTGCGCGGGACACGTCGGCGCGGAACGCCTGCGCATGGGTCGAGTACGCCTGCAAGCGTGACAGGGTGGTGTGTGCGTCATGGTGGGAGGTGTGGTAGGTGATGACGATGTGCGCGCCGCGCTGTGCAAGGGCGAGGGCGATCGACCGACCGACACGCTTGGCGCCTCCGGTGATGAGGGCCACAGCGCCTTCCAACTTCATGGGCGAGGGGGATGCTGAAAGCGACGTGCGAGGTCGCGGGCCATCTGGTTGATGGCCGCCTCGAGCGATTTGAGGACGTCGGCCTTTCTGAAACTGAAGCCGTTCGCGGATTCTCCTCGACCGACCGCCTCAAGCAACCTGGCGAGCCGTCCCAGCGGTCCGATCACTCGATGGCTTTGGCGCAGGCCGAGGTAGTACGCAACGGGGATGGCGATGATGAGGTTGATGAAGAGGGCGAGGATGATCCCAATCAGCGCGCCATGGAGGAGCGGCTGCTCCGCTAGCTCTGGTCTGGAGAGATTGCGGTAGGCGATCGCGATGGCGAGAAAGGCGCTGATGGCCCCCACCGCGACGATCGTTCCGAACAGTTTCATAAAGAAGGCAAGCTGATAGGAAGGATCGACCAGCAGGCGTTTTCGTTGGTACGTGGGCTTGTTCGTCATGGCGCTGCTAGTATAGCACAAACCTCCTGCAGAAAAACCAAACCCCGTATCGCGCCGTCTAAAATGTTACCCGTGACCCTATCGTCGCGCCATCTAAGATGTAACCCGACACCAGGAGGGTTGCATCATGAGCCGACGCGCCAAATGGGAATACCTCTGCGCCATCTACGCCCGCTACCAGCGGGCTGCACCGGCCGAGAAGTCGCGCATCTTGGACGAGTGCTGCCAGGTCTGCGAGTACCATCGCAAGTACGCGATCCGGCTGCTCAACGGCCCGCCGCCGGCGCGCCCTCCCAGGGGGCGCCGCCGCCGGCCTGCCCGCCACAGCTCGCAGGCCGTCTCGATCCTCCCGCAGGTGTGGGTCGCGGCGGGCTCCCCCTGGTCGGTGCGCCTGAAGGCGCTCGTACCCCTGTGGCTGCCCTGGATCCGCCAGCGGTTCGCCCTGACGCCCGCCGTGGAGCAGGAGGTGCGCTCGATCAGTGCGCGCCAGCTCGACCGGCGCTTGCAGGCGAAGAAGACGCACCTCAAGCGGCGGCTCTACGGCCGGACCAAGCCGGGGACGTTGCTCAAGCACCACATCCCGATCAGGACCGACCACTGGGACGTGACCGCGCCGGGCTGGACCGAGATCGACCTCGTCTCGCACTCGGGCTCGTGTGCAGACGGCGAGTTCCTCCACTCTCTCACGCGGACCGACATCCACACGACGTGGACGGAGAGCCGTGCGGTGCTCGGCAAAGACTCTGCGGGGATCGAGGCGGCCGTGGAGGAGATCCGCCAGGGCTTGCCCTTCGCGCTGCGGATGACAACGCCCATAGCGAGCAGAAGAACTGGACCCACGTCCGGAAGCTCCTCGCCTGGGAACGCGACGAGACTCCCACCCCTCGGTGAAGCTCGCGAAGAAGGGGCGTGTCGGTTCCCGGCTGACGCGCGTCTACGACACGCCACAGACCCCCCTGGATCGCGTGGCGGCCTGTCCCGACGCCGATCCGGTGAAGGTGGCGGCGCTGCAACGGCTCCGGGAACGGACGGATCCCTTCGCCTTGGCCCAGGCGATTGACCAGAAGCTGGAGCGCATTGTCCACCTCCGCACCATCTCGCAGATCTTCGGCATGCCGGTGTATGTCAACAGCAGCACG
>CAZUWM010000002.1:0-73541 GCA_964624155.1 uncultured Planctomycetales bacterium | reverse complement strand
GAATGACGCGAGCGAAGCGAGCGTTGCTGATCCAGAAGATGCGGCGGTGGGCCGTCCATGCGGGGGCGCACACGTTGTGTCTGCCGGTTGCCGTCAGTTGTCTCTTTCCGCTCGGGTGGATGATCTCCTCCAGCTTGAAGACTCAACAGACGGTGTTCACCGATTTCTCGGTGATGCCGCTGCCCGCGCACATTGAAAACTACGTCTCGGCATGGACCAAAGGGCGTTTCGGCCTCTACTTCCTCAACTCCCTGGGCTACACGGCGACCATCGTCTTCGGCGTCTTGGCCCTCTCCTCCTTGGCGGCCTACGCATTTTCGCGGTTCTCGTTCCGCGGCTCCGGCGTGTTGCATGCCGTGCTGCTCTCCACGATGCTCGTGCCGGTGCCTGGGGCCTTCGTCGCGCTCTATCTTCTTCTGAACCACATGGGACTCATTGATCAGGGCAGCGGGCAACTCTTGCCCCGATTGGGCTATGTCCTCCCACAGATCAACGGGGGACTGCCGTTTGGGATCTTCATCCTCAAGCCGTTCTTTGACGCCATTCCGAAAGAACTCGAAGAATCCGCGAAGGTGGACGGCTGCGGCATGTTGGGGGTGTTCTGGCACATCATGCTGCCCTTGGCCGCGCCGGCGCTGGCGGTCGTCGCACTCAGCACCACGCTCGCCGCGTGGAATGAATTCGTGTTGGCCTATCTGGTGTTTTCTCGGCATGACCTCATGCCGCTGCAACGAGGGTTGCTCGCCTTTCAGGGGGCGCACCTGACCGACTATCCTTTACTCATGGCGGGTATGGTCATTACGGTGCTTCCTGTGGTATTAATCTATCTAGTCATGCAACGGTCGATCATTCAGGGCATCACGGCAGGAGCCCTCAAAGGCTAATTCGGAATGCGGAATGTGGAATTCGGAATGGGAGCGAACAAGGAGGTTACCATGACGCGTGTCAGTTCGTTCATCGGCATGTGCCTTCTGCCTTCTGCCTTCTGCCTTCTGCCTTCTGTAGGGTGGGCGGAGAACAGCGGTTCCTCGGCGCCGCCATCTCTCGTGGCGGCCTCCTCCAGCGGCACCACGGCGGCCTCAACGGCGGCCGCTTCAGAATCGGAGGATCCCGCCTATGATTTTGGGGACTATACCTCGCAGATCCTGACGACCAAAGCCTGGGAGGCGGCCACCGCGGGGCGCTATGCCGAGGCGGAAATCTACGTGACGAAGTGTATTGAACTCTACCAGAACCAAGCCGTGGAGCAGTCCGCGCACCTGACGGACTTCGCCCCGAAGGAGAGCGCGTTCTCCTCCTGGGCGCTGAATGACGTGGCGACGAGCTATTTCATTCTCGGTCAGGTCCGCCTAGCCCAGGGGCGGATCAAGGAAGGGCAGGAGGCCTTCAACACGATTGTCGAGAAATTCCCCTTCGCCCAATGCTGGGATACGCGGGGGTGGTTCTGGAAAGTGGCGGAGGCCGCCAGCGACAAGCTCACGACGATCGGCACCCCCTATGATTTCGGGGACTACACCTCCGAGACGTTGACCAAGAAGGCGTGGGATGCGCTCAACCAGGGCGACCACGCCGGGGTCGAGGTGTATGTCAAAAAGTGCATCAACCTCTACGAGGCTGACGCCAAAGGGCAGCAGGCGAAGCTTGCCGACTTCGCCCCGAAGGAGAGCGCGTTCTCCTCCTGGGCGCTGAACGACGTGGCGACGTGCTACTTCATTCTCGGCGAATCGCTGCTCCAGCAGAAGCGATATGAAGAGGCCAAGGCGGCCTTTGAACGGGTCATCAACGATTTTTCGTTGGCCCAGTGTTGGGATCCCAAGGGATGGTTCTGGAAAGTCGCCGTGGGGGCGAAGGATCGCCTGAACAAGATCTTGGTGCTCGGCCTGTGACCGACGCCGTACGTGGTGACGTGCGGTGGTCGATGCGATGGCTCGCGTAACCGCCGGCCTTGTCGGACTCCTCACCGCCTTGCTGGTGGTGCCTCATGACGCCTCGGCCGTCACCGGAGATCGCCCACGGACCGAGACGGCCGCCACACCCTCCGCACGAACCCGTCGGGTTGAGGTCCGCGGAGAATGGATTCTCGTTGATGGAGAACCCTTCCTCGTCAAAGGGGTGGGTTATTCGCCCTATCGTCCAGGCCAGCGACCCGGGAAAAGCACCGTCAGCCTTGACGTCGTCGCCTCGGACTTTGAGTCCATTCGCCAGGCCGGATTCAACACGATTCGAACCTGGTCACCGCTGACCCCCGATCAGCTCGCGTTGGCGCACGCCTACGGCCTCTTCGTCTTGCAGGGCATTTGGATTGATCAGCAGGGTGACTATACCTCGCAAGCCTTTCAACGGATGGCGCGCGATCTCATTCGACGCGAAGTGCGGCGGGCGGCGGCTGGCGAGTCGGTTCTGGCGTTTCTCGTTGGGAACGAGCTCTCACCGGCGCACGTCTATCGCGTCGGTCTGGAACCGACCGAAGCGTTCTTGCAATTGGCCGCCCGCACCGTGAAAGAGACCGATGCCCATCGGCTGGTCTCCTATGCGAACTGGCCGCAGATGTCGTCTCTCGATCATGCCATGTGGGATCTGGTGAGCTTCAATGTCTATCCCTATTCCCCTGCCAGTGTGGCTCACGCGTTCGGATTCCGCGGGTATGTCGAGCACCTCAAACGCTCGCTCGCCAAAGACAAACCCTTCATCGTGACGGAGCTGGGGTTGTCCGCCTACCCGACATCCTCCGGAGGTTCCGGCTATCACGAGCCCTTGAGCCCCGAGGCGCACGCGCAGCGGGTGGTCGAGTTATGGGATGCCGTGTTTCAGGCCCGGGCCCAGGGGGCGTGTGTCTTTGAATGGAACGATGAGTGGTGGAAACAAGGCGATCACCTCGAGGATGAATTCGTCCACGAAGCCGACGATCCGGAAGAATGGTTTGGGCTCGCGCAGTTCGCCTCAGCCGAACGACCAGAAGCCATCCTTCGACCGCTCTACCACGCGTTGGCGGCCTACAATCAAGCCATTGTCCTCAGCCCGGTCGATGACGGAGCCTATCAGGACCGGGTGCCCGTCTCGATCTATGCGACGGATCGAGTCGAGAGCGTTCGGGTGCGTCTCGGTGAGGGCCGGTGGCAGGAAGTCACCCACATCAGTCCCCATTGGTGGAAAGCCACCCTGGAGCTTCCAGCCTCATCAGAGCCCCGTCAACTGACGCTGACGGTGGAAGCGTTCGATGGCGATCGCCGGACCCTGGTGCAACAGCGTCGAGCGATCTGGGTGGAGGGCGCCCCACGGAGCATGCAGCTCTCCATTCGCACCGATCGCAGGCGGTACGAAGTGGGACGGCAGTTGCACCCGATGACCTTTACCATCCGGGTGGACGACGGCGAGGGAGCGCCGATCGCCGATCAGCCGGTGGACTTCGCCATTCTTGAGCTGCCGGCTCAAACGGAATTGACGCAGTCACGGCAGACCAATGCCCACGGAGAGATTGAGGGCTCGTATCTGTTGCGAGACGCCGGTGTGGTGTTGCTCTCAGCGGCCACCGCGCCGGATCCCCAGCGCCGCCGACGGGTTGGCGCGGAGCATCTGGTGGAGGTGGTCAAGCGAACTGAAGCCCCGATCCTGGTCCGCCATCTTCCTTCGGCATGGGAGTCCCGGATTCCTGACGATCTGCAGAGCGCCTTGCGGCATGCCCAGGTCGCCTTTTCGTTGGCGGAGCCGGGCACGGAAGACGTGGTGGAGTATGATCGCTACGGCACCTTTCATGACGTGGGAACACCGACCTACCGCTATGAGATCACCGATGTCGCGGGACTCGCGAGCGCCGTTGGAGAAGGGGTGTACCCGAATGAACAAGGCCTCTTGGAGGATCCCGCCTATCGCAAGGCGCTCCGAGAAGGCCAGTTGGATGGCGACCTCTGGACGTTCGTCGGACACGAGAATCCCCATCTGAGCTTCTTGAAATGGGCCGGGACGGTCGAACAACCGCCCGGCGTCACGCAGTTCTTCGTCGCGCAGGCCTTGGAGCGGGCGGGTCTGGTGGCGTCGGCGGCGAAAGCCTACTACGCGATTCTCGTGCATTTCCCAGCCGCGGTGGGATGGACGGAATTCCAAACGCCGTGGTACGTCGGGGCGACGGCGCGGGATAAGTTGGAAGCCCTGTTGCGATTGCATCCGGAACTCGGCGTGCGGCTCGAGGGGGCTCGGGTGACGGTGCAGCAGGGATTTGACAATGATGTGACGAATGATGTGGTCATCGCCTCCCCCGGGCGTCTCGTGCGGATCTCGCCGTCGGAGGCCGGGTTGCCGCCCACCCAGCCTGCCTCGCCCGGGGAGATCACGCGGGAAGTCGGCCGTGGCCGCGTGCGCTTGCGGCAATATGCCAATCGCCATTGGCAGTTGTTCGTGGATGACCGGCCGTGGGTGATTCAGGGCATGTCCTATCAACCCAGCGCGGTCGGCGAATCGCCGGATGAAGGCACCTTGAAGGATTGGATGATGGCGGATCGCAACCAGAACGACAAACCCGACGGCCCCTTTGATGCCTTTGTGGATGCGAATCGCAACAACCGACAGGATCCGGAAGAGCCGACGGTCGGCGACTTTCACCTCATGCGCGAGATGGGGGTGAACACCGTTCGACTGTATCATCATGCCTCGAACAAAGCCCTCCTGCGGCAGCTCTATGAGCAGCACGGCATCATGGTCCTCATGGGTGATTTGGTCGGCATGTATACGGTGGGGTCAGGAGCCAAGTGGGAAGAAGGGACCGATTATCTGGACAAGACGCAGCGCACACGCATGGTCCAGAGCGTCAAGGAGATGATCCGGGCGTTTAAAGAGGAACCGTACATTCTGATGTGGGTGCTCGGGAATGAAAACAATTACGGCGGTCAGCACGGCGTGGTCGGTGGGGTGGGGAATGCCGCCAAGTATCCTAAGGAATACTACCAGTTCATCAACGAGCTGGTGATGTGGATTCATCGGGAGGACCCCACCCATCCGGTGGCGATCGCTAACGGGGAGTGGTTGTATCTGGATCTCATCGCCCAGCACGCGCCGGCGATTGATGTGTTTGGGGCGAACGTCTACCGAGGGTGGCACGGCTTTGGCCGGAGTTTCTTCGAGGCCGTCCGAGACTCTCTGGACAAGCCGGTGGTCATCACGGAGTTTGGGTGTCCCGCGTATCAAGCCCGACAGCCTCAGGAGGTCGGCGAGCTGGGACAGGCGCTGTATCATTTGGGGAACTGGGTGGATCTTGAAAGTCACATGGCCGGTCGTGGAACGGGCAATGCCCTAGGCGGGGTCGTCTTTACGTGGGTGGATGAATGGTGGAAAGCCGGCCAGCCGCCCCGATTTTCTCCGTTGGTTCATGACACCACGCCCAACTGGTCTGGGCCGTTTCCCGGCGGGAAGAATTATGAGGAGTGGTTCGGCCTCACCAGCCAAGGAGATGGAAGCCACAGTCCCTACCTGCGTCAACTGCGCAAGGCCTATCGCCTCTACCACAGCCTCTGGAACCACAGATAGCACAGATACACACCACAGAGAACACAGAGAACCACAGAGGGAATGTATCTGTGCCATCTGTGGAGTCTCTGTGCCATCTGTGATGTTGTAAGTCGTTGCTTGACAATCTTCTAAAAGTCCTCAACAATAGTCTGAAAGAAAGTTTTCGCATGGCGATCAACAGACAGGTGGGGGGATGACCCATTCGACGCACTTCGTTTGCTCAGGGTCATGGTGAGCGGAGTCGAACCATGATTCGACGACGGACCCTGCTCGAAGATCATCGGCTCACGGAACGGGAACAAAAGAGCTTGAGCTTGCTTGAGCTCATCCGCCAACGGGGACCGATGACGCGGACCGAGTTGTCGCAAGGCACCGGTTTCAACATCGTGACCGTCTCCAACTACGTGGCGGATTTCATCAAGCACGGGCTGGTGGTGGAGCGAGGATTTGATGTGTCCACCGGCGGTCGGAAACCCGTGCTGGTCGAGCTCCACGCGAAATCCGGCTTTGCGATCGGGGTGGATGTCGGACCGATGAACGTCCCCCATGTCACGATGCGAGGCCTCATCACGGATCTGCGCGGGAGCATCGTGCATCAACGGACTCGATCCCGCGCCATCACGACGATGGATGAGGCGCTGGCGCAAGCGGTCGAGCTCATTCGTGACGTGCTCACCACCAGTCCCGTGGATCCGAAAAAAATCCAGGGGATCGCCATTGGGGTCGGTGGGATCTTGGATGAGCGGGCAGGAACCGTCCGCGATACCTCCTCGCATCGCGGCAGCCGAACGAGTTACTTGGCCCTCCAAAGTCGGTGGGAAAGCGAGTTCAAGATGCCCGTCTTCATCGGCAACGACGCGAGCTTCGCGGGTTACGGAGAGTATCGACTCGGCCTGGATCGTCGCGTGGAGAACATGGTCTACCTCTACTCGGATGTCGGGGCTAGTCTGATCTTGAACGGCCATGTCTATTGGGGCTCATGCGGCAGCGCCGGGGAAGTCGGCATCTCGGTGCCCAACAACGATGATTACATCACGTGGATCAAAGGCCCCGGATTCCTCGTCTCCAATGTCTGGGATCTCGGCTTGGCCAACCAGGCGAAGAAACTCATCGGGGAAGGGAACGCCTCCACGATGAAGGAATTGGTCAATGGCCACCTCGATGAGTTGACGATGGACGTGGTCATCAAAGCCGCCCACGCGGGTGATCAACTCGCGAAAGAGCTCATCGAGCATTCCGCCTTGCAATTGGGCGTTCGCATCGCCACCATCGTTAACCTCCTGAATCCTGAGGTCGTCGTGATCGGGGGAGGGATTGAACAGGCTGATTCATTCCTGCTGGAGCCGGTGTGGCGGGCCGTGAAACGGTACGCCTACGAAGAGCACGCGAGTCTCGTGGATGTGTTGCCGGCGAAATTAGGAGATCAGGCGGTCGCGTTAGGAGCCGCCTGCTGGGTGATTCGTGAGGTGTTCATCCAAGCCTAGATGAATCGGCCGTTGATCGCCTTTGGAGTGGTGGGTGTGCTCGGGATGGCGGGGCTCGCCATTGGGCCGTGGCTGCAACTGACCCGCTTGAAGCAAGACGTTGCGGCGAAAGAACAAGCCATCAGCACGCTGAAAGAACAGAACCAAGCGCTTCAACAACAATTCGATCAACTGCAGACTGAGCGCAGCGAATTGGAGCGGCGTCTTGAGAGCGTGCGAGGGCAGCTCACCACGGCGACCCAGGAACTCGCGGCCCTTCGTGACGTCCAAGTGCGCCATGACGCGCTTCAAAACGAGAAGGCGCGTCTTGAAATTGAAGTCGCTCGACTCGCACGGGAGCGCAACGACGCCAAAGACCAGGCTCGTCGTCTGGAAGAAGAGAAAAGAGACCTGGAACACGTGGCGGCACGCCTTCGGAATCGCCTGACCCTGGCCGATCGCGATTACCGGCAGATGCGTGAACGGGTGGCGGCGCTCGAACGTCAACTGACCCAAGGCGGCCCAGCCGTTTCAACCGGAACGACAGGTGGGATCCTCCCGCCTCGCGTGGAGGCCGTGTGGCCGATCATCCCGCAGACGGTGACCAGCGCTCCTTCGGACGCCTCGCTCTCATCGGATGCCGTGAATTTCCAAGGCCACGCTCCGGTCCTTCAGACACCTGAACGGCCTCTGGATTCCTCGAACGCTCCTCAACACACTCCCCTGCCGATCCTCTCGCCGTCAGGGGTCGTCGTCAAGCCGGCGAGGCCCCAGGAGCCGGCCAACGCATCATCCGCTCCCCGACCCACGGAGCCGCGCCCCCACACCAACACGTTGGTGGAGGAGGCACGCCGCTCACAGCAAGGGGGAGGCGTCGGTTCGCAGACGGTCGAACTGCCTCCGATCATCGTCCGCAAGGAACGGCCCCCCACCATGGCAGCCATCCGTGCCCACGTGCTTGAGGTCAATCCCCCCCATCGTTTTCTCATCATCAACCAGGGTGCCGAGGAGGGGGTCCGCGTCGGGATGACGTTCGACCTGGTGCGCGGGGTTGAGATGATCGGACGAGCGGTTGCGGTCCGCGTGCGTCCACAACTTGCGGCGTGCGATTTGATTGCTCCTGAGAATGCCGATGCCCTCCACGTTGGTGATCTTGCCGTTCAACGCGGCCCGTGATGGCTTCGCGGGGGCGATTCCGGTTTGGCGGCGCCTCGCGCGCTCAACTGGTCGTGTGCACCCGGCAGTTGGCGACCCTCGTGAAAGCCGGCATGCCGCTGCTGCGATCCCTCCGTACCGTCAGCGACCAACTGGAACCGGGGTCCTTGCGCCAAGTCTTTACCCTGGTCGCCAGTGACGTGGAAGCGGGCGTCAAGCTCTCCGAAGCGTTCTCGCGGCATCCACGGTGTTTCCCTCCGTTTTACATCAATATGGTGCGGGCCGGAGAAGTCGGCGGGCTCCTTGAAGAAATCCTCAAGCGGCTCGCCGAGGTGATGGAAAAACAACAACGGCTGCGCGATCGCGTGCGCGGCGCCTTGATGTATCCGGCCTTTGTGATGTTCGCCGCCGTGAGCATCTTGATCATCCTGATGGCCTTCGTGGTCCCCACCTTCATGGGGATGTTCACCGAGCTGGGCTCCGCCTTGCCCCTGCCCACGCGGATTTTGATCATCCTGTGCAATATCGTGCGTCAATGGTGGTGGTTGGTGGCGATCGCCGCCGCAGGATTCGTGGCGCTGCTCCAAGCGCTGATGAAGACCCCCGGCGGAAAACGGCAGGTCGACCGATTACTGTTGGGACTGCCGCTCTTCGGGACCCTCATTCACAAGCTCCTCATCGCGCGCTTCGCCCGGACGTTTGGAACGTTGCTCTCCAGCGGGGTGCCGATCCTGAACGCCTTGGAAACGGTCCGCATGACCGTCTCCAACGCGGTCCTGGATGATGCCTTGCAGGACGTGGAGCGGAGTCTGCGCGCCGGTGAATCCCTGGCCCGTCCCATCGAAGTCTCCGGGGCGTTTCCGCCGCTCGTCTCCCGGATGGTGGCCCTCGGCGAGGAGACCGGCCAGCTCGATCGGATGCTCGTCCAGTTGGCGGATAACTACGAGGAAGAGGTCGAGGTGATGCTGGGGGGGTTGACGCAGCTGCTTGAGCCTTTGTTGATTGTCGGCGTGGGTGGGATTGTGGGCTTCATTGTGATTGCCATGTTCCTGCCGTTGCTCTCACTCACCAAGATCCTCGGATGACTTGTCGAAGTGGGAAGTGGGAAGTGGGAAGTGGGAAGTGGAAAACTACTTCCGCCTTCCGCCTTCCGCCTTCCGCCTTCTCGTTAGTGGAAGTCGTCATCGCCATTGGGATCCTTTCCGTCGGACTCGTGGGATCCATGCGGGTCTTCCCGATGGGCCTGCGGGCTTCTCGTCGCGCGGAGCAGGTCAGTCGAGCCACTCTGTTGGCCGAACGCACCATGGCCTCAACCAAACTCACGTCCTGGGACGACCTCGCCGTGGGGAGTTCCACGACGACTGAAGAAGACTACACCATCGTCCTGACGATCGATCAACCGGAGGTCGAGGACGTGGTGGATCCGACCAGTCTCAAGCGGGTGACCGTCTCGGTAGGGTGGGCGCAGGAGGGCCGCGGTCGAACCCTTGATCTGGTGACCTACCTCCGCAAGCCTAAAAGTTAACGGGTTCAGGGTAAAAAATCGTCAAGAACAGACCATGGGGTCGGACCGAGACTCCTCGCGCCCTGCAATGTCAAATGTAGAGCCCCGACCCCAGGGGCTGACGTTGGTGGAACTGATGATCGCGATGGCGATTCTCATCACCATCACGGGCTCGACGATGCTGATGTTCCGCGGGATCACGCAGACGTGGCGCAGCGGGCAGTTGCGGACGGAGCGCTATCAACAAGCTCGTCTCCTGTTTGATCTCTTCGCGAGGGAACTCGGTTCGTGTCTGACCCAGGAGCGGTATCCGTTTGTGGGCAACGACGCCGAGGCCACCCGATTCAAAGAGGACAGCACGCAAGACGAGGTGTTTTTCGTCGGGGTCCTGGCCGGGCGCTCCGGCCTTGTGGAGCGGGGGTATTGGCTCAACAGCGAGCACGAGTTCATGTGCCATGATGACGAGCCTGCGGACGGCGATTACGAAGCCACCGGCACGGATGAGGTGTGCGGGACCGACGTCGTTGGACTGGAGCTGTCGTATTTCGATGGCACGCAGTGGCTGACGGCATGGGATGGGCGGGAGGATGGCGAGCAGGAAGCCCGAGTCCCCAAAGCGATTCGGATCACCGTGACGATCGGCGCGAAGAAACCGGAACAGTTTGAGACCGTCGTGTATGTCCCCACCAGCTGATCGAATTCGGAATTCGGAATTTGGAATTTGGAATGGAAGGCTTAGATTCCCCATTCCCCATTCCCCATTCCGCATTGGAGAGCGGGGGATTGCGCTGCTCATCGTCGTCAGCGTGCTCACCGTCGTGGCGATCATGGGGGTCTCGTTCGTGTTCTCGATGTTTCTCGAAACCCAGGCCGCCAAACAATTCGTCGCCTCAACGCAAGCCCGGTATATCGCGGAAGCCGGTGTCGCCCATGGGTGGGTCGTGTTGGATGAGGATCAGCTCGGATCGCGCTATGACGACCTGACGGAGGCGTGGGTCGATGCGATGACCGGCTCCGATGTCGATGTGGATGAGGATGACACCGTTGACGCCCGGTGGTGGCTGGTGGCGAACAGCCACGGCGAGGTGGGGGGACGCTATGGCGTCTTGATCAGGGATGAAGCGGGCAAGGTGAATCTCAACGTCGCCCTGGCCGATCCAGCGGCTCATGGGGTCGATGGCATGAGCCTCACCTCGCTGTTTTCGAAGATCGGCGTGCCCGGCTCCCTCGCGACCTCGGTCGAGAGCTACCGCTTCGGCGAGGATGGTCAGCCAGGCCGTGGCAACATTGATGATGACGGTGATGGGACGGTGGATGAGCCGGACGAGTATCAGCCGCTGGCCTTGCGAGGGGATGATCGACGCTTCGAAACCCTGGAAGACGTGCTGTCGCTCAGCGAGTTGGATGAGGCGACCTTCACCAAGCTGTCAACCGTCGCCACGGTGTATAGTTGGGATACGAATCTCAGCATCACCGGCCAACCGCGGTTGAACGTCAATACCGCCACCGCCGAAGAAATCCTCAACGCCTTGCTGGAAAAAGGCGGGGCCGATCCCTGGCAGCTCGCGGCCAATATGGCGGATTACATCGATACGGACCTCGCCCTCTCCAAGGTGGTGCGGCACAGCACGCCCTACGAGATGGCCAACCAAGGCGACCAGGGCAGTTGGACGTGGCAGGCGCAACCAGAGGGTCATTACCTCAGCAGCCCGTCAGAGTCTGCGCTTGCCTGGGCGCTCTCCGTCCCTCTTGGCACCTTCCAGGTCATCGTGCGGGGCCTTTCCGGAACGAAAGTGGGCGATGTCACGATCAACGGGGAGTCGAAACCCTCCCTCGATTCCGATGAGACGTTTGGGACGCTGAAACTGACCAGCGAGACGATGACGGTGGAACTGACCTGTCGCGAGGCCGAAGACAGCTCGTGTGCGTTTCGCGGCGTGGAGCTCGTGCCCACCGAACCGCCGACGAGCGGAGGGACGGTCGTGCGGGGCATCGAGGCGGTGCGATTCAATGAGTTGATGGTCTCGCCGGTGGTCGAGTTGACGGTGAGTGCGGCCACCTTTTCGAAAGGCAATTCCGCTTGGTCATGTGCCTCCAGCACCTGCACGAACAGCGGGGTGGGATCGGCTGAATGGGAGTGGACGACGACCGCGGGACAATCCAACTACGTCCCTCCGGGGAAGTATCACCTTCGGGTCTATGGGCAATCTGGGAGCGCTGTGGGAAAAATCAACAGCAGCTCGACCGTCTCCTTCCACGGGGCTCGGCATGACGAGCCGTTGATCGTGGTGGAAGTCCCCCAGGCGGGTGAGCAGCAGCCGAAGAAAACAAAATTTCGCGTCTCTCTTGGCAAAACCGCCGGCGAGGTGACATACTATTTTGAGAAGGTGTCGTTGTCCCTTGAGCCTGACGGCGAGTATGTGGAGCTCATCAACCTCAGCGACCAGGAGGTCGATGTGAGCCGCTGGACCATCGAAGGGATCGCGGCCATGCGGACCGTGTCGCTGCCGGAGGGGGCCAAGATTCCTGCTCACGGCGTGTTGGTGGCGGCGGTGGACGTGGATGATACGCAGCCCGGCCTGGAGAACGACATCACGGCGCTGGCGGCGTGGGAGATGCGGGATGATGCCAATGTGGTGCAGCTTGAATTCCTTGAAGAAGAGGGCGACTTGAGTCCCGATATGGATTGGCTCATCAGCACCCTCCCGCCCGATGCTTCCTCCGCCCGGCTGGCGCTGAAGGACCGCCAGGGGTGGGTGGTGGATGAGATTGAGTACCGCATTCCACTCCCCACCTCCGTGGGGTTTCAGAGCCTTGAAAAGGGCGATCCGACCGTGGTGCTCGACGATGACAAAGATGGGCTTGATGAGGATTGGTATCCATCGCTGAAGCAATACACCCCCGGCGAGGCGAACGATAACGAAGGCCTCTTAGAGGTGGCGGGAGAAGAGCAAATTCGGCACGATCCCTCGACGGAAATCACCATTTTGAATCGACCGCTGGGCTCATTGGGAGAGTTGGCGGGGTTGGCCAGCAGCATCGCGTGGAAGCCGGTGGAGAGCCACGACCTGGCGGTGATTGTCGATCAACTGACGGTTGATGGCTTGCGACTGGAAAGCCAAGCCGCCACGCTCCTGGGCGGAGGGGATCGATGGCATGAGACGCTGACGGGCTATGAGACCAGCGGGGCAGGGGGTCAGGCCGTTGGCGTCTGGGAATGGACGGACATCCCCGACGGGACGTATCGCCTGAGTCTGTATGGATGGAGCGGGGAGACGATGGCGGTGCGATGGAGCGAGGACGGCGAGTGGACGCCTCCTCGGATCACCGATGCCCAAGGGCGTCTGATTGTGGGTGAGGTGACGGTGGGCATGGGGGTCACTGATCCGAAGACCTTGCATCTTGAGATCCGGTGTGAATCGGAAAGCCACGTGTGCCATTTCCTCCATGCGATGTGTGATCCCCAGCTCATCCTCGTGGGCCGCATCAACGTCAATACGGCGTCACGCGATGTCCTGCTCAGCTTGTCGGGGATGACGGAGGCCATCGTCGATCGGATCGTGGCGGGACGGCCCTATGGCGATCAAGACAGCAAAGCCCGTGGGATTGGGGATGTGTTGATCGGCTCGACGTTGGGAGAGACTGAGGATGATCGGCTGGCACGGTTTCGGCAGTTGGCGAACTGGTTGACGGTCCGCTCACAAGTGTTTCAAGTGATGAGCATGGGCGAGGCCTTTGAGCGCAATCGGCCTGTCGCCTCAAAACGGATCCAAGCCGTCCTGCAACGATGATACCGTCCACCGTCTCCCGTCCACCGTCCACCGTCACGCCGTTGTTCGTTGGGCGCTCTCTCGCCGTTGCTCTTTTGCTATGGACTATGGACTATGGACTGTCGACTGGTTTGGTGGAGGCGGCGCGCGCCAAGAGCGAGACCAAAACGCTGGAGATCGGCGAGACCACGCAATTGGGCGGGGTCGTCACCAGTTCCTCATCGGGACACCGACAAACCACCACGATGGGTGCGGCCTTCAGCGCAGACAAGTTGTCCAGTAAGACGGTTCAAGTCTTCACAGGATTCGTTGGCGCGGCCCTGGGTCCGGCCATCTCCGTCGTCAAAGGCAATCTGGCCTTGACGCTCTTATATGCGAAGGCCGCGCCCCTCGGAACCGAGATCAGCCAGAAGACCTGGCAGCGCGATGCCGATCCGATCTTCATCTGGCAAGCGCAGGCGCCTGAGTTGGTGGAGGGCTACAGCTATGCGCTGAATGGAGATCCCGACACGATCATTGACACGAAAGGCACCTCCTGGGACGTGGCGCAAGACCCCCTGAAACGGCTGGCCGACGGCCAGCACCTCTTTTCGGTCAAAGCCGTGGATTCGGCCGGCAATGCCGGGACACCCTTGTCCTTTGCATTGTGGCTTGATACGACCGCGCCGGCACTGGGGACCTACACCCCGGCGGCGGGGAGTCTGTTGAACACCCTCAAACCCGGCATTTCCGTCAACGTGACGGATCCCCACAGCGGGGTGGGGGCTTCGCAGATCAAGTTGTTGATCAACGGCCTCCAGTCGTCGGTCAGCGTCGATGAGACGACCGGAGTCGTGACCGCGACCAGTACCGGCTTGGTGAAAGAGGGCGCGAACGCCATTCAGGTCGAAGCCTCTGACCGCGTCGGCAACAAGCAAACCGCCTTGGTGTGGAGCTTCACCACGGATGTGACCCCACCAACCGGCTCGGTGCTGATCAACGCGGGGGCCGCGATGACCACGAGTGTCTATGTGACGCTGAACCTCTCCAGCTCGGATGCGATCTCCGGGGTCACCGGGATGCTCATCAGCAACGATGCGGTGACGGGCTTCGTCCAAGAATCCTTTAACCCGGTGCGAGAGCTGTGGAAGTTGAACTCAGTCAACGGAACCCAGAAAGTCTACGTCAAATTCATCGATAAAGTCGGCAATATCTCCGAGCCGGTGGCGGCGGACATTGAGCTGCACTTGCTAGCACCGGATACCATCATCCTCAGCGGGCCGGCCGGCTTCACCCCATCGACGAGCGCGCCGTTCAGCTTTACCTGTCCGGAAGGCGGGTGTGTGTTCTCGTACGCCTTTGACCACGACGGCTGGTCGGCCTGGAACTCTGAGACGGTGGCGAAGAAAGAGGGACTCTCCTACGGCAACCACTACTTCCGTGTGAAGGCCGCGAAAGAGTCCAACGGCCAGGACGGCATCCAGCCGGACGAAGAAGAGGATCCCACGCCGGCCGAGCGTACCTGGATTGTCGGGATTCAGCCGCCTGGCACCGTCGTGCCCTACGGACCGCCGATCAAGTTGTGGAAGATCGAATAAGGAACACAGATTACACAGTGAAATCATCCTCATGAGTGTTGGTCTGGAGTTGGGGACGGCGGCGGTCCGCGCCGTCCTCCTTGATCCTCGCACGAAACCTCCACGACTTCTCGCCGCCACCCATGCGCCCTGGGGAGGCACCTCAGGGCCTGATTTGCTGCGCGCCATCCAATACGTCCGCAGGACGCTACCCATCAAATCCCCGGTGGTGCTGGGGTTGCCGACGACCTCCGCCATTGTCACGACGGTGCAGCCGCTCGTTGTCCATCGCGCTCGGGCGAATTTGGCGGTGGGATTCGAACTCCAGCAACACCTGCCCTATGACGCGGCGCAGACGGTCTGGCACTACCAATGGCTCTCGCTCAATGGACAATCAAAATCCTCGGCGTCTCCATCCGGTAGCGTGGGTGGGGCCGCGGTGGTGGCGGCTGTCAAACACTCCGTGCTCCAGGAGCGACTTACGGCTTGCCAGCGAGCGGGCGTTGCGGTGAGCGGCGTCCAGGTGAATGCGGTGGCCGTGGCGAATGCCTGGCTGCAGTCCGCCCCGACGGCTGTTGGAGCGGGTCTGGTCGTGCGGCTCGACGGGCGGGTGTTGGAGTGGATCATCATTGCCTCGAACGGCCTCTATGTCTTTCCCAGCCTCCTTCCGTCGACAGCGGATCAGGATCAGACGGTGACGTGGCTGAAGAGCTCGTGGGAAGGATTGCAGAAACATCTGGAGACCTCCGCAGTGACGTTGTCTGCTTCGCCATCCATCTGGCTCGTCGGCAGCACGGAGAGCCGATCCTCGTTTGGAGCGTCGCTCCAACGCGCGATCGGGTGTCCCGTCCACTCGCTTTCCACAGAGACGATTGCTCGCCCCACGGCGGACGTCGGGGCGGAGGATTTCGTGGCCACCTGCGGGCTGGCCTTACAGGCCGCGGGGACCGCGCGGCTTTCGTTGAATCTGGTGGACCAGATTCTGCGTGCCCGTCGCGTGGCTCGCCTGCGCCGCGGTTCCCAGCTCATCGGATTGGTGGCGGCACTCATGGCCGCAGGGTGGAGCGCCCAGGGGATCTTGACGTCCTTGCGATCTCGCCAGGCCGTGGTGGAAGCCTATCGTAAAGAGGAGCACTCGTATCAGCTCCTTCGACCGGAGGTCCGGACGATCCGGAGACACCAGGCCCACCTGGAGTATCGACTCATGCAATTGGAGTCTCTCGCGCGCACCCACGACCGGATGACCCGTTCGTTCGTCCAGATCACCGAGACGTTGCCGGACAGTCTCTGGCTGACCATGCTCGAATTGACCAAAAGCCTTCCGCACATCAGCGGCACGCTCGAGGGGTTCGCGCAATCGTTTCAGGGTGTGACGCAGTTCATCGATCGCTTGAAAGCCGAACCTGAATGGATGACGGTCAAGCCCCAGGCGACGAACGTCATGACCGATCCAACGACGAAGACGGAGGTCGTGGCGTTTGCCATTCAAGTCCAACGGCTCTTGGACGCCTCTTCGACGACGCCGAGTGTCGCGGAGGATTCGGCCAAGGGGAAATCCGCGCCGGCGAAATCCTCCAAAAAATCGAAGAAGAAATAAATGGCCCGACAGACCAATCTAGGACAACTCGTGTTGCTGCTCATGGTCGCGGCGACGGTGGGAGCCTTTGCGGTGTGGCGGGTTCGACTCCAGGCGCTCGATCAAGAGATCAAGGCGAAGAAAGCGGCGTTGAAGAACCTCCATGTCAGCGATCAACTCCCACCGAATCCCCAGGTGGTTGACTACCTCAAACGGCGGACGAAGGCGCTGGAGGCGCAGTACGACACGGCGTTGGCGCGGATGGCTCCGCCCCTCCAGCTGGGTGACCAACAGACCGACACCCAACTGCTCTTCCAAGAACGTAGCCATGCCGTCCAGCGCACCATCGAACGGCTGGCGACCGCTCGAAACATGACGGCCCCGACGCAATTGGGATTTCCTAAAGATCTTCCCCCTCCGGAAGCCGTTCCGCGCTTTCTCGTGCAGGTCGGGTTGATCGAGCAGGCGGCGGAGGTGGTCATGTCCGTGCCGGGGGTTGCGTCCGTTGAGTCGTTCAAGGTGGAGGATCCTCAGCCGGTGGTGCTCGCTGAAGAGCAGGACGTGTTTCTGACGCAACTGCCGGTTCGCATTCGCCTGAGCTGTCCGATTGACGTCTTGACCAAAGTGCTCAACGCCTTCGATCGGGCCGACCCGCTGGTCGACCTGCAGGGTCTGCGGGTGACGACCACCTCGACGGAGAGCGGGGAAGAGGCGAAGCCTTTGGCGGTGGAGCTGGTCGTGGCCCGCTATTTCGTCACCGCTCCGAAACTCCCCACCACTGAAGATGAGCTCGACAAGAAGAAAGATTCCGGTAAAGCGAAGAAAACGTAAGAAGGCTTCAGAGGGCAAGAAGATGGAGAAGGCAAAGAAGGCGATACGTCACAATTTCTTATCACGATGAAAGGTTCGCCGCTCGAAGCGATGGTCACGGCGGTCGTGTTCGTGGCGCTCTCGCTTGTCGCGTGGAATTGGCAGCAGACGATGCGGGCCCGTCAACCTCCCTCCGTGGTGGCTGAACGATGGGAACATGTCCAAGAATTGTTTCCGACACCTGAACCTTTGAAGCCGCCCTCGGAAACCGACCCGGAAACCTTGCAGAAGGCGCTGCAAGCCAATCCATTCAGTCGCCAGCGCCGCCACGTTCCGAAACCGGCCGAGGAGGCGGGCGCGACGCCGCAGCAACCCCTCCCTCCGCAATTCGTGTTCAAAGGACGCGTGGTGATGGGCACCAAACAGCGCGGGATTCTGGAGGATCGCCAACAGAAAAAGACCTTTTTCGTGCAGGCCGGCCAGGAAGTCGTTGGTTTTCAAGTGGTGGAGATTACGGAAGATCAGGTGGTGTTGTTGAAGCTGGATACGAAGGAAGAAGTGCGCCTGCCGCTCGCCTCGAAGGCCACCACAGAGCGCAGAAGAGAGAATTAATCTGTGTCATCTGTGGCATGTGTATCGGTGTCATCTGTGAATGACGCTTGACAGCACGGGGACAGTTGGTTACGATGAAACCATGTCGAGGCGTCGCTTGCGGTCGTGGGTGAGCGTCCTCCTTGCGAGTGCGCTCGCGACGTGGTCCTTCACGCCAGTCCCTCCTGCCGAATCATCCTCTGGTTCGACTTCGCTCACCACAAGCTCGCCGTGTGCCGGCCTCACCGGGGAAGAGGCCGAGCGTTGCGCGCGCCTCCAAGCCCAAGCCAACGCCCTCGCCGAAGCGCTGATTCGCGAAAAACAATCCGCCGAACACGTCTCCAAAACCCGTCCTGCTCGAGTCCTGAGCGCGCCTGGGGTTCGCCGCGAGGCCGCCGAAGTGGCTGAGAAGCTGGTGCGCGAGAAAGTCCGAGAGCGCGTCGAGAAAAGTCGGGAAGCCCAACGTCAAATCCAACTCGCCCGGGAGCGTCAGCTCAAAGAGTTGTATCACCGAGGGCTGGCCTTGTATCAACAAGGACGGTACACCGACGCCATCTCCGTGCTGCAACAGATGGCTCTCGTCGATCCCTCCCATCCGCTCGTCAAAGCGGCGGATCGTCTCGTCACGCGGGTGGAATTGAAGCGCTATGAAGATCAGGCGCGGACCACCGCCAGAGCTCCCACGGCGGCACCTGGCGAGGGAGCGGTGGTGTCCCAGTTGGAGCAGTTGTTGGTGGAGAAACGGATCGAGCTCGAGACCGCCATGAAATACGCCAAAGTGGCCTTGGCCGAGCGCCAGTATGACACGGCGACGAAACTGCTGACGAAAATTTTGGTCCAGGACCCCTCGGACCGAGCGGCCCAGCGGTTGATGGAACAGGTGCAGGACGCCAAGCTGACGGAGGAGCAGGATCGGCTGGAGCGCCGCGTTGTGATGGATGAGCGCCAGATGATCCACGACGTCCTCAAGGCGCAAGTCGTGCCGGAGGCCAAGACCGTCGGGCTCGTCTCCCCGCCGAGTCCCTATGGAGCGAGCGAGCAATTCAGCGCCAAGCTCCAACAGCCCATCAGCTTGGATTTCAGCGAGGTCGCCCTGGGGGACGTGGTGGACTTTATCGCGGATGGCGCGGGGATCAGCATCATCCCCTCCCCGCAGTTGGACCTCAAGACGCAGCTTGTTTCCATTAAGGTTAACGATCTGCCGTTGGAGCACGCGATCAAATACTTGGCCAAAAGCCTCACGCTTTCCTATCGCATCGAGCAGGACGCGGTCCTGCTGGCCACCAAGGAAGAATTCGAGAATCAGCCGATGGCAACCCGTGTCTTCTTCCTGCGCAGCGGTTTCAGTCCCTCAGCCTTGGAGGTGTCGGCGGTCGAGCAGAGCCCACTCATACAAATGGAGTCGATCAAAGACCTGATTACGCAAACCGTCCCCCAGCCGCCCGACAGCAAATTGGTCGTTGATGAACGCATCGGCGCCTTGATTATCACGAACACGGGGGAGAACTTGCAATTGACCGAACACCTGCTGAGTCAACTGGACGTCACCCCGATTCAAGTCCTGATTGAAGCGCGAGTGATCGAACTCACGATGACGGATCTGGAGCACCTCGGATTGGAAATGGTGCTGACGGATGCGTATGATCTGACCAAGCGGACCGACACGCGTCCCAACCAGGCGACCCCGCCCGGCCGTACGGGCGGCAATCAGATTGCCACAGGAGGCGGTTTTAAGTTTCCCGCCCTGAGCCGCGAGGACGAAGGAGTGAATTTGACCCTGCAAGGCGTCATGACCGCGGCGAAGTTTGAGGCCGTCCTCCATGTCTTGGAGGAAAGCAAGAAGAGCAAGACCCTCTCCGCCCCCCGCGTGACCACCTTGAACAATAAACCCGCGACGATCAAAGTGGTCGATGAATTCCGCTATCCCACCCGTTACGAGGTCTCGCTCGTCCAATTTGATACCAACGGCGACGGGGATTTTGACGATGCCGGGGAAACCGAGTTTGTGAACGTCCCGCAAGACATTCAAAAACGGGACGTCGGCATCCTCCTCAACGTGACCCCAAGCGTCGGCAAGGACCTGAAGACGATGACCTTGGTCCTCGTGCCGGAGGTCAGCTCGTTCAGTCAGTTCCGCGATCTGGGGGGCGGGGTGACGGTGCCGGAATTCACCTCCAGCCAACTGACGACCAGTGTGGTGATTCATGACGGCGAAACCGTGGTGCTGGGCGGACTCATGAAAGACACGCGGTCCACCACCGTGACCAAAGTGCCGTTCTTCGGCGACCTGCCGCTCGTGGGGCCGCTCTTCCGTCAGAAGGACGAGACGGTCACTCGCAAGAATCTCGTCATCTTCATCACCGCGCGGATTATCGCTTCCCGCGGCCCAGTCACATGACTCCCCAAAAGTTAATGGGTTCAACCCTGGCGAAGTGGAGAGTCACGCAACATCCCGGTGTGGCGGGTCTGTGCCTCTTGGTCATTGCCAGCCCGACGTGGGCGGGGGTGACGGAGCCTTCTACGCCGGTGGCCACCACGGTCAGCGTACAAACCATTCGAGATCGGTTGAACCAACCCGTCACCGCCGATTTCCAGGAAGTCGATTTCAGTGCGGCGATGGACTTCCTGTCCGAAGGAGGCGGGGTGAACATCGTGCTCTCCGAGCAAGCCAAGACGACGGGCAAGCCGGTGACGATGCATCTCGTGGAGATGCCCCTGTCTCGCGTGCTGGATTACCTGCTCAAAGGCCAAGGACTGCTGTACCGGTTGGATGGTGAAACCATCTGGATTGCCAGCCGCGATGAGATGGAAGCCGAAGCCCTCGATACACGGGTGTACTATCTGAAGCAGGGGTTGGCGTTGAAAGCCGCCTTTGAGCCGCTGGCGGATGTGCGCGAGAGCGTGGCGTTGCAAGGCACCGGCGTCAAAGAACTCAAAACGGTCAAGGATATCCTGACTGAGGTGATTCCCCAGGTGGGAGACAGCACCTTCCTGCTCGATGAGCGCAGCGGTGCGCTCATCGTCGCGCACGTGCCGTACTACCTCGAGCAAGTCGAGCGGTTGCTGGTCCAACTGGACGTTGAGCCGATTCAAGTGATGATCGAAGCCCGCTTTATTGAGTTGACCTTGACGGACACCTTTGAGTGGGGGTTTGATGAGCAGCTCACCGAGAATCTGGTGGTGAAAAAAGGTCCCGAGGTTCAGCTCGCCACGACGGGACCAACCCTCAAGCGCGGGACGAAAATCGCCTTCAGCGATTTCGCCAATCAGACCTCGGGTAACGCGCTGAACCTCACCTTCCAGGGCATCCTGACCGGCACGCAATATTCCGCGGTCCTGCATGCGCTGACCCAGAACAAGAAAACCAAGACCCTGTCGGCGCCTCGGGTGACGACGCTCAACAACCAGACCGCCGCCATCAAGGTGGTCACGGAATTTGTCTACGCCAGCCGCTATGAAGCGTCAGTCAAACGGGAGGATCTCAATAAAGATGGGGATTTCAACGACGTCTCCTCAGCGGGGGTACGGGAGACGCGCTTCATCCAAGTGCCGCAAGACTTTCAAACCAAAGACCTGGGTATTTTGTTGCGGGTGACACCCAGCGTGGGGCAAGATCTGAAGACGATCACCCTGGCGCTCAAGCCCGAAGTGAGCGAAAAGAAAACTGACGACACATTTGGGGGAGAGGTGTCGCTGCCGCGATTTACCACCCGCAACCTGGAAACCACCGTGGTGATCGACAATGGCCAGACCGTCGTGCTCGGAGGGCTGATGAAGGACACGACGACGAAGACCAGGACCCAAGTGCCTGTGCTGGGGTCGATGCCGATCATCGGGTCGCTGTTTCGCAAGGAGGATGATTCCGTGGAGCGTTCCAACTTGTTGATTTTCGTCACCGCCCAGCTCGTCAATCCCACCGGTGCCCATCTCGCCTCTGTGAAGAACTGAGCCCTCGCAAAACACACCACAGATGACACAGAACCTTCCACAGATGACACAGATAACTGTTCCACAGATTCTGTGCTTTATCTGTGCTATCTGTGGTGCTGTGCATCTGTGGTATCTGTGATATGAAGAAAATGAGCATTGCCGATGTCGCCCACACCGCCGGGGTTTCCACCACGACGGTCTCGCGCGTGATCAACGCCGTGCCGACGGTCTCCGAGGATAATCGTCGGCGCGTGGTGGAGGCGATCAAGACACTCAAGTACCGTCCCAACCCGAGCGCGCAACACCTGGCCGCAGGACGGACCAACACGATCGGACTCCTCATCCCGCGCTTCGAAGGCATCTTCCACTCCTACTTCGCGATGCAGGTCATCAAAGGGATTGGGATTGCCGCGGAGCGTTCGCGCTTCGATCTGCTGCTGCACATCACCGATGGAAAGACGCTTCCGTCCGGGGCGATTGACGGGCTGGTGTTTGTCGATGTGTACGGCTGTGAGGAATTGTTGGACCACGCCATCGACGAGGGCATTCCGACGATGGTCTTGAATCACTACCTGGAAGATCTTCCGGTCAACTGTGTGGCGATCGACAATCGCCTGGGGGCTCAGCGCGTCGTCGACTACCTCGTCAAGCTGGGGCACAAAGAGATTGCCACGATGACCGGAGATCTCAAAACCCAGGCCGGATTGGACCGGCTGGACGGATTTGTCAACGCCATGAAGGCGCGCAAACTCCCCCTGCCTGATGGCTACATTCAATACGGAGATTTTGGGCTCCCGAGTGCCAGGAAAGCCGCTGAGGTCTTGCTGGCCTTGAAGCACCCTCCGACCGCGATCTTTGTCGCCAGCGATGACATGGCGTTGGAAACGATCAATGTGGCGCTGGCCAAGAACGTCCGGGTTCCGGAGGAGCTGTCGATCGTGGGGTTTGACGACAATCCGATTGCCTCACAGGCTCGCATTCCCCTGACGACGGTTCGGCAGGCCTTGGATGAGATGGGACGCTTGGGCTTTGAAACGTTGTTGCCGTACGTGCGTGGGAAGAAACGGATGCCGACCAAGCTGCTCTTGCCGACGGAACTCGTGGAACGGCAATCCTGTCGCCAGACCTGGCTTGAGAGGTAGCAGACGTGGAACCGATACGAGTGGCGGTGCTGGGAGCCGGTGGGCTGGGACGGGCGGCGTGCCGCATCATCGGCCTGAAGCGGGAACTGCAGCTGGTCGCGATCTGCGACAGCAAAGGCTTCGTCGCCTCGTCGGAAGGTCTCTCCTGTGACCACCTTGCCTTAGACGTCCCGTGTGACGATTCCCTCAAGGCCGTTGCTGAGTGGGACGGTACGATTGACGCCGTGCTGGTGACGTTGCCGAATCTACCCAACGAGTTCATTCCCGGCGTCGTCCAGCAATTCATCCGACGGCGGCCTCAGGTTGTTCTCGTCGATGTGTTGAAACGCACGGCGGCGGTCGCCCAGATGTTTGCGCTCGATCCGCTGGCGAAAGAAACCCAGAGCATCGTCCTGACGGGCTGCGGGGCCACCCCCGGACTCTTGACTGCGGCTGCCGCGTTGGCGGCTCAGTCGTTCATCACGGTGGAACGGGTTGATATCTGGTGGGGGGTGGGCATCGCCAATTGGGAGGCGTATAAGGCCACGATTCGCGAAGACATCGCCCATGTCCCCGGCTACTCCGTCGAGCGCGCGAAGGCGATGACGGATCAAGAGGTGGAGGCGTTTCTGGACCGCACCGGCGGCTTGCTGGAGCTCCATCACATGGAACATGCCGATGACATCTTACTGGAGCGAGCCGGGGTGGTCGACTCGCAGGATCAGGTCGAAGTCGGCGGGGTGATGGATACGCGGCATCCGAACAAGCCGGTGTCAACTACCATGACCTTGACGGGCATCACCTTTGAAGGCAAACGCTCCAGCCACACGTTCATCTTGGGCGATGACACCTCCATGGCGGCCAACGTCATCGGGCCGGCCCTCGGCTATCTGAAGCGGGGGTGCTGGTTGAAGACCCATGGGATCTTCGGGGTCTTCGGGTGTACGGATTTCCTGCCGATGGCGGTCCACTAACATCAGCACGAGTGCTTCGACTGATGCTCAGCACGAGTGGTGAGCAACTCATCAAATCGAAGTTGTCGAACCACTAGCCACGAAGATCGTCCACCCTTCGCCCTCTTGGGCGCTCACCTCGCTGACCGACGAGTTGGAAGACGAACTCGTCCAGTTACGGGATCGCGACCTCTTAAGGACACTCACCACGATTGAGGCCCTTGAGGGAGTGACCGCGACGATCCAGGGACGACGGGTCGTCTTGTGGTGCACCAACGACTATCTGGGTCTCTCGCGTCACCCCCGACTCATCCACGCGGCGGCGCAGGCCCTCCAGCAGTGGGGCGTTGGAGCCAGGGCATCCCGCCTGTTAGCAGGCTCAACGGCGCTGCATCGACAGCTTGAAGAACGGCTGGCGTCGTTTTTTCATGCCGAGGCGGCCGCATCGTTTTCCAGCGGGTACCTCGCGAATCTTGGCGTGCTGGGCGCCCTCTTATCAGCGGGTGATGTCGTGTTCATCGATCGGCTGGCCCATGCCAGCTTGATCGATGCCTGTCGGCTGTCGTCCGCCCGATGGCGGATTTTTCGTCACAACGACGTGGATCACATCGCGACATTGTTGACGCGAGACACCACGGCCCGCCCTACGGGCGGGTACCGCCGTCGCGTGGTGGTGACGGAAGGGGTGTTTAGCATGGAGGGGGATCGCGCACCGCTGAAGGAGTTGGTCGACCTCACCCAGCGTGAAGGCGCGGTCTTGTATGTCGACGATGCCCACGGGGCTTTCGCAACCGGCGCGACGGGACGCGGGACGCCGGAGGTTGAAGGGATTTCGCACGGCGAGATGATCTACATGGCGACACTGGGCAAAGCCCTTGGATGCCAAGGAGGATTTGTCGTCGGCTCCTCCTCATTGATTCGAGTCATCCAGAATCGGGCACGGAGCTTTGTCTATGAGACCGCGCAGGCTCCTCCACTGGTGGCGGCAGCGATGGAAGGACTTCGGCTGATCGACCAGGATACTTCCGCACGGGAGTCGTTGGCACGCCATATCACCCGATTGCATGATCGACTTGGAAATCTTCTGAATGACAAACCCCTCAGTCACATTGTGCCGGTCATCATCGGGGAGAGCCGGGCGGCGCGCCAACTGGCGCAGAACCTTTTCGAGCAGGGCATCTTGTCACCTGCGATCCGTCCGCCGACCGTGCCGGAAGGGACCGCGCGCCTGCGCCTCAGCGTCACCGCCACGCATACCGCCGAGCAGATCGATCAGTTGGCTGACGCGCTCCACGAATCTCTGAAGCATTTACCCCGTACCACGGGGAAGCCCCACCCGTTAGGGCGGGGAGGAATGGTGGTTAACCCGAAAGGCATCTCAGGGGGTCACGGCCGTGAGGCCGTGGTACGGGGTTCACCCCAATGAGAGGGTTGTTTATTACCGGTACCGACACAGGGGTTGGCAAGACGCTGGTTGCGGCGGGACTGGCGGCGTGGTGTCGTGCGCATGGCCTCGACGTGGGGGCGATGAAACCCATTGCCACCGGTGGGATACGGCGGCGAGGTGAGCGTGTCTCGCTTGATGCGATGCTGTTGGCCCGTGCTGCGAGCATCGACGATCCCATGTCCCTCGTGAATCCGATCTGTTTTCGTGAGCCCTTAGCGCCTTACGTGGCGGCTCAACGAGCAGGGCAGTCCATTCGCTGGGCTTCGATGCGGCGGGCCTTTGCGCAGCTTCAGCAGCGGCATCGGTTTCTGATTGTGGAAGGGATCGGGGGGTTGCTGGTTCCGTTATCTCGACGACAGACGGTGGCCGATCTGATCCGAGCGTTCGATCTGCCGGTGCTGATCGTGGCCAGGCGGCGTCTGGGCACGCTGAATCATACGCTTCTGACCGTCCGAGAAGCCCGGCGACAAGGTTTGCATGTGCGCGGTGTAGTGCTCAACGCGGCCGAGGCTCCCACGCGCAACACCGGCCTTCGCCTGGCCGAGCAAACCAATCCTCAGGCGCTTGCGGAGTGTCTGTCAACGCCACTGCTTGGCAAGACGCCGTATGAGGCGTCGTTGATTAATGGAAAAGTCTCAGATTCAACGTGGCGCCGTCAGCTTGTGCGTTGGATTGATCGCAGTTGTTCGCCAACCCTCCTGGAGTGGCTGCTCACCTGAGCCACAAGTTGACAGTCATCACCCTGTATGATAGGCTCCTGGCATATAGAAAAGGAGGCACACATTCGATGACCTCTCACCCATTCAGCGGCAAAGTCGCCATCATTGTCTTAGGGATCTTCACGTTGCTCTCCATCGCCGGCGCCGGGGTGGCGGTCTTTTTCCAGATGCAAGAGCGGGCGGTGCGCCTCGCACGAGAAAAGGAGCTGCGCCTCGTCAAAGCCGAGAACACGACGCTGCAGGACCAACTTGCTGAAGTGACAAGCCTCAAAGAGCAACTTGAAGGGGAACTCACCGAGGCCAAAACCAACCTCCAGCAGACCGTTGAGCAGTTGGCCGAGGAGCAAAAAGCGAAAGACGAACTGGCGAAGGCTGTGGAGGGGCGCCAGGAAGAGGTCGATCGATTGAGCAAAGATCTCGAACAAGTCAGGGCGGAGCGCACCCAGCTCACCCAACGGATTGCGCAGCTCACCGAACAGCAAAAGACCCTCCAAGCCCAACTCAACCAGACAGAGACCGCCAAAACGGAATTAGAAGACAAGGTCTTAGAGCTTTCGCAAGCCCAACCCACCGTTGAGTTGGAAACCGTTGTCGTGACGGATGGCGGGGCGGCTGGAGCGTCGGCGGGGCAGGTGGTCGTGGTCAATCGAGAGTACGACTTCGTGGTCATGAACCTGGGCAAGAATCACGGCCTGGCGCTTGGTCAGGAATTCCAGGTGGTTCGCGACAACCAAATACTCGGGCGGGTGAAGGTCGAAAAGATTTATGACGAGCTCTCGGCCGCGGCGATCCTGCCGCAATCCAAAAAGGAGTCGATTCGAGAAGGCGATTCGGTGAGAGCAGCCCTTTAAAGTGAAGTAGGTAGTAGACAGCGGGTAGTAGGCAGTTACTGAAAAGACCTGAGAAATCCCCCGGAATGGGGGATTTTTTGTGACTCGTCACGAGACATGGACATCACCATTCAGCACGCTTCTTCGATCAAGGGCGAGGTGAGGGTGCCGGCGGATAAAGCGATCGGGCATCGGACGGCACTGTGCTGCGCGCTGGTCTCAGGGGCCACCGAGATTACGCCGTGGCCTTCGGGAGATGATTGCCAGCGGACCCTCGGGGTGCTGCAACAGCTTGGCGTCAAGATGGAGCGTCTGCCTGCCCCGCCCCCCGTGTCCCCGCTTGGCGAGGCCGGGGGAGGTCTTCGCATCCATGGGGTGGGCTTGCGCGGGCTGCGCGCGCCGCGTAGAGATCTTGATTGCGGCGAGTCCGGTACGACGATCCGCTTGGCGGCGGGGTTGCTCGCGGGGCAGCCCTTCGAAAGCCGCTTGACAGCCGGCCCCTCGCTGTCTCAACGGCCCATGCGGCGCATCACCGAACCCCTCACGCAGATGGGCGCACGCATTTCCTCAGAAGCGCCTATGGCCTCGTTCCAGGAATCTCCTCCTGAGGATTATCCCCCACTGACGATCAGCGAATGTCCTGGTTCTCTCTGTCGCATCAGCTACACCATGCCAATTGCAAGCGCCCAAGTCAAATCCTCAATTTTGCTGGCGGGGCTCTATGCCGATGGTCCGACCACCGTGGTCGAGCCGAGCCGCACACGAGATCATACAGAACGATTGCTGCAGTTGCTGGGCGTGTCGGTACATCGTGCCGAGGGAAGCGTGACGATAACACCTCCTCACCGCGAACTCGTGACGCCTGGCCGCCTTGCTGTTCCGGGTGATTTCTCCAGTGCGGCGTTCTTCATCGTTGCGGCTGCCGTGCTACCGGGTTCCAGCCTGACGATTCATGACGTGGGTTTGAATCCCACCCGCATTCACCTGTTAGAGGTCCTGCGACGAATGGGTGCTTCGATTGAGTGGACGGTACAAGACGAAACCTGGGAGCCTCGAGGTGAGATCCGAGTCCAATACGGGGAACGCCTCCATGGTGTCACCATTGAAGCCGAAGAGGTTCCCCGGCTGATTGATGAACTTCCTATTGTAATGGTTGCCGCGTGTGCCGCTCAGGGGGAAACGCGATTCAAACGGGTTGGAGAGCTTCGAGTCAAGGAAACAGACCGGGTGGAATCCATGAAGAGTGGGCTCAAGCAGCTTGGCGCCAGGTTGCTTTGGTCAGACCCCGATCTGCTGATGGCAGGTCATCCGTTGACCGGAGATGTCGTTGAGAGTTTCGACGATCACCGCACCGCGATGAGTCTGGCGGTCGCCGGGTTGGTGGCTGCCGGTCAGACGACCATTCGTGGGGCCGAATGCGTCCGGAAGTCCTTCGGGGAGTTCTTTGAGGTGCTGGCTGCGGTTCGTCGAGGAGGTTGACAACCTCGTCGCCGCCTGCTAGGATGCGGGTAACCTCTCCCCTCATGTTAAAACATCTCTTTCAACGAGGACGAGTGCTCGCGGAGCGAGGCATCAACTCGTTCGTCGGTCTGTTTTCCAACGATCTCGCCATCGATCTCGGCACCGCGACCTCCCTCGTCTATGTCAAAGGACGGGGGATTGTCTTGTGCGAGCCCTCCGTCGTGGCGGTGCAGCGGGGATCGATGAAAGTGCTCGCGGTGGGGGAAGAGGCCAAGCGGATGATCGGCCGTACGCCGGGCAACATCTCCGCCATCCGTCCGATGAAGGATGGGGTCATTGCGGATTTTGAGGTGACCGAGGCGATGCTGCGGTACTTCATTCAAAAAGCCCAGCCCCGCAAGATCAACAAACCCCTCGTCATCGTGGCGATCCCCTCCGGGATCACGGAGGTGGAGAAGCGGGCCGTGCGCGACTCGGCCCTGCGAGCCGGCGCGCGCGAGGTCTATCTCGTCGAAGAGCCGAAAGCTGCGGCGATTGGCGTGGGGCTGCCGGTCCATGAGCCGGGCGGCAATATGATCGTCGATATCGGCGGCGGCACGACTGAGATGGCGGTCATTTCGTTGGATGGCACGGTGGTGTCCAGATCGATCCGGGTAGCCGGTGATGAGATGGATCAAGCCATCATAGAACACCTGCGCAAGGCGTACAACTTGATGATTGGCGAGCGGACCGCCGAAGAGATCAAGATCCGCATCGGCTCGGCGTATCCGTTGGAAGAAGAACTCACGATGGAGGTCCGCGGTCGGGATCTCATCACCGGCCTGCCGAAAACGATTACCGTGACGTCTGAGGAAATCCGCGAGTCGCTCTCCGAACCCATTCGTCTCATCGTGGAAGCCGCCCGCTCAACCCTCGAGAAAACCCCGCCTGAGCTGGCCGCGGACTTGATCGATCGAGGGATCGTCTTAGCCGGAGGCAGTTCCTTGCTGCGAGGGTTGGACAAGCTGTTAGCCGAAGAGACGAATCTGCCGGTGCATGTGGCGGAAAACGCCATGACGGCGGTGGCGCTTGGGGTTGGCAAAGGGTTGGAAGATATTCGATATCTGCGCACCAAGATCGCCATCTCCAGTAACGGCCAAGAACGGTAACACAGATTACACGGATTCTGAAACACGATTACACAGATTCATTAGTGTGCTGCGTCGTCCGCCGCTGTGGGTTGCCCTCCTCGTCATCGGTGCAACGGTCTGCTCTCAGTCCTTCCGACATCTCGTCTACGCCCTCGTTCGCGCTCCACTGACCCTCGTCCAATCCATCGCCCAGACGGTGGCGTGGCTGCCCTCGCTGCCGTCGTTGTCTCGTGAGCAGGCGTCGCTTCGTCACGAACTCACCGCTCGCCAACTCGAGTTGATTCACCTTCGTGAGACGGTCAGGCAGCTCACCCAGGCTGCCCACCTCACAGAGGCGAGACCGGGGAGCGGTATCGTCGCCGCGATGCTTGGGAGGACGATCCTTCCCACCGAGCACGTCATCCTCCTCAATCGAGGTCGTCGAGATGGATTGGTGGTCGACTCGATCGTGGTCGACGTCCGCGGTCTCGTGGGCCGAATCCTGCACGTCCATCCGACGACGAGTGCCGCGATGCTGCTGACCGATCCAAGCCATCGAGTCGCGGGCTTACTTTCGCGGTCTCGCGAATCAGGATTGGTGGTTGGCCGCGGTGGCGCGCTCCTCGAATTCGTCTACCTCGATCTGGATGCCGAGATCGAAGTCGGTGATCAGGTCGTGACCGCAGGGATTGGAGGTCCCTTTCCAAAAGGGCTTCCCATCGGGACCATCGTCCGAATCGAGCGGGATGAGCGCCAGGCTTCGACGAGGGCATGGATCCGTCCCGCCGTGAAATTGCACCAACTCGAAGACGTGCTATGTTTGCCCCCCGCGATGCTTAGAGAACAGGATGATGGCAAGTCCACAGTCTCCGCCACAATGCATGGCGGACTAAAAGAGTGAATCATGGACCTGGTGATTGTGACGAGTGGGGTATTGCTTCACGTCGCCATCGGCCGATGGTTCTCCTCGCCGTGGCTAGTCCCTGACCTGACCTTGGTGAGTCTCGTCCTGGCGTTGGTGCGATCTCGCCAGGCGGGTTCGATGCGTGCGGTGATCATCGCCTCGCTCTTGGTGATGGTGTTCACGGCCCACCATCCGTTCCAGGCCGCCGGGGCCTACCTTGTCATCGGGTGGGGAATCAAGACCTTGATGTCGCGCCTGGAGGCGAGTCGTGGTTTCTTGCCGCTCATCGCTATTGGCATTGCAGAGGCGCTGCTCCTCGTGATCTTCGGAACTCCGCTCATCTTCGCCGTGATGCGGTGGGTCGTCACGTGTGGGTGCAGCTTACTGGTGATCTTGTTGACGCATCGACGTCTTGCATGACCTCCCGACTCATCTGGCTTCGGCGACTCGCTTGGGTTGGGTTGAGTCTCTTAGTGGTTCGGCTTGTCGATTTACAGGTGGTCCATGGAGCGACCTACCGAGACTTAGCGGAGCGTAATCGGATTCGTGTCGTCCCGCAACTGGCCCCCAGAGGCCTGTTACTGGATCGGACGGGACGGCGACTGGCGACTAATCATCTCTCGTTTCGATTGGCCATCGTCCCTCAGGAAGTTGCTGATCCCGCGGTGGTCTTGGCGCGTCTCGGTCGCTTGACCAACACGCCGGTTGCCGAGTTGTCACGGACGTTTGCGCGGGAACGCAGCCTGCCCTTTCTACCCGCTCCTGTCCTGGCCGATCTCTCAAAACCCGAGGCCCTTCGAATTGAGGAAGTCCGTGGGGCACTTCCCGGGGTGTTGGTCGAGCCGGTCGTCAGACGCCACTATCCCCTGGGGGATGTTGCGTCGCACCTGATCGGGTATCTCGGGCAGCCTAGTGCTTCGGCGTTTCCGATCCTCAAAACCTACGGGGTGCGTCCCCACGACCTCGTCGGTCGATCCGGCCTTGAGTGGCACCTCGATCAATTGCTGCATGGCCGAGCGGGCGGAGAGCTGATTGAAGTGGACCATCGGGCGCGTCAGCGTCGCATCCTAGGGTTTCGTCCGCCGGTTCCCGGCGAATCCGTGACGGTGACGATCGATGCCCAGTTGCAGGCGCTCATCGAACGATCCTTTGGATCGCAAGCCGGTGCCTGTGTGGTGCTCAATCCTGCCACCGGGGAAGTGCTCGCCATGGTCAGCCGTCCTGGATTTGACCCCGGCACCTTCGCCATCCAAGAGCAGGAGACGATCCAAGGCCTCCTGATTGATCCGGACTCTCCCTTGTTGAACCGGGCGACCAACGGAGTCTATGTGCCGGGGTCGATCGCCAAACTCGTGACGACCATCGCGGCATTGGAGCATCGCGTCATCCAGCCTGAGTCGACCTTCGAATGTCGAGGGGTGTTGCGGATCGGCGATCGTGAGTTTCATTGTTGGAAGCGAGACGGTCACGGGCCTGTCTCGCTCCGCGGGGCCTTACAGCAATCATGTAACGTCTATTTCATGCAGGTCGGACGTCGAGTCGGGTTGCCGCGTCTTCGTGCGGAACTGGCTCGAGTCGGATTCGGTCATCGGACCGGATGGTTGATGGATGAACAGCCAGGTCATCTGCCCTCCGGCCGACGACTCACCGAGGGGGAGGTCGCCCTCTTGGCGATCGGGCAGGGACAGATTCTGGTCACCCCGCTGCAGGTCGCGGTCATGGTGAGCGCCGTCGCCAACGGCGGGCGGCTCGTGACTCCGTGGGTCGTCGCAGACGTTGGGGGGCATCCTATTCCTCCGCCAGACAGTCGGCCGTTTGGTGTGTCGCGTCAATCCCTCGAGACTGTGCGGGCTGGGATGATCGCGGTGGTCAACGAACCCCAAGGAACGGGGGTTGCGGCTCATAGCGACCGTGTTCGTATTGCCGGGAAGACCGGTACAGCTCAGACGCATCTGCCGGGACGAACGCATGGATGGTTTGTCGGATTCTGTCCGGCCGACGCGCCTCGGCTGGCGATGGCGATCGTCACAGAGTATGGAGGATCAGGTGGGGGACTTCCAGCCTCCATCGCCAAAGCGATCTGTGAGTCGTTACACTGATTGAAAATCTGTGAAATCAGACTATGAATGCTAAATCAGATCGGGTGTTGTGGGGTGTGGCAGCGGCGCTGTCGCTGATCAGTCTGGTGGCCTTGCGCAGCGCGTCTGCGACCCTGAATCCATCGCTCGTCTGGCGTCAAGCGATCTGGATTGGAGTGGGGGGGTGCGCGGCTTTCTGGGTCGCGAGTGTTCCATATTTTCGATGGATTCACGTGGCTGTCCCGTTCTATGTGGTGGCCATCTTGTTGTTGGTGGGGGTGGAGTTGGTTGGGACGGTGAAGTTAGGCGCTGAACGGTGGCTGACGATCGGAGGGTTGAGCCTTCAGCCCTCGGAGGTCGCGAAGCTCGCCACCGCCTGCCTGCTGGCGAGGTACGTCGGATCGCGACGCTCGAGCATCCCCTTGCGCAGCCTCTTCGTCTCGGGAGGTCTTGTGGCATTGCCTGCTGTCCTGATTCTCATCCAGCCGGATCTCGGGACGGCGACGATTCTGGGGGCCATGTGGCTTGGAACCGTGTGGGTTGCCGGGACGACTCGTCGTCATCTCATGGGGCTCCTCGTCGTCGGAATCGGCTTGCTGCCTCTCGGCTGGCATGTCCTGCAAGAGTATCAGCGGGCGCGGCTCCTCGTTTTTCTCAACCCGCACGTCGATCCCTTGGGGGCCGGCTACACGATCATCCAGTCGACCATCGCGATCGGATCCGGACGATGGGTGGGACGCGGGTGGATGGCGGGCACTCAGAATCAATTGAATTTCTTGCCTGAGCGTCATGCCGATTTCCTGTATTCCGTTATCGGTGAAGAGTGGGGGCTCCTGGGTGCGGTGATGGTGGTCGCGCTCTTCGGGTGTTTGATGTGGCGGGGCGTTCGGATTGCCGTGCAGAATTCAGAATCAGAAGGCCGGTTGCTGGCTGCGGCTCTCCTGTCGTGGATCGGGTATCAAGCCGTCATCAACATGGGCATGGTGATGGGATTGGCACCGGTGGTGGGGATTCCGCTGCCGCTGGTCAGTTACGGCGGATCGGCGATGGTGATGGCCTGGGTCGCCGTCGGGCTGTTACAGAGCATGCATCGCTTCGGCATCCGTTTCTAATAAACGATGATTTCACAGATTGATAAGATGATTACACAGATGATCTTTGAAAGACATAATCGGTGTAATCGATTTAAGAAATCTGTGCAATCACACACGATCAAAGTATACAAGTGCACAAGGTGAGGAGGCGAATTTTCACAAAGTGCCCTTGATGCTTTTGTCGCCGATATGATATAGTTCCACCGATTGATCGTTTGTCACACCCCGCCCTCATGAAGCAATGGCGGGGTCGAAAGGCAAACCCCGAGCAATCGGGGGACCCCTGCTTCGCTCGTGCGCTTGCGCGCTGAGCTACGCAGGGCTCTTCGAAGCTCAAGCACGAAAGTGCTTGAGCGCAGGAGGGGCAAAGCCACAGGTACTTCGAAGCCGTGCCGATAAGGCAACGGCGAAGAAGACGGCTGGGTTGCCAAACGATGGCGAACTCTCACAAATCAGTCACACCTGACGACCACCAACGCGCTCACCGCGTGGTGGCCTCCCTAAACCGCGACCAGGTCGATTTCCTGGATAAGCTCGGGAAAGACGCCCTGTTTTCCTCCGGTGTGAAATTATCACGCACGCAGATCCTTGCCGCGATGGTCAATGCCCTTCGGTCTGTTCAGCTCACCGGGGAAGGCATCAGGACCACGGAGCAATTCGAGCAACGCATCCTGACGATGATCCACAAAACTCGAGGAGGGAAAAACCATGCGTGAAGTCGCCTCGCATTTTTTTCGCGGGTTACGGTTGGCGCCCAGGGGAATGAGGGTGAAACTGACCCTGTCATTCACCCTGATGTCCGTCATCCCCATCATCATGCTGATCTTGATGGCCGGATGGTTTGGGCTGCCATCGGTCCGGGAATTCTACCAGTTGGAACGCTGGTTCCCGATCCTCGAGAGTCCCGCCGCGGTCACCTGGTGGCTTCTCGGGCTCATCACGCTGACGATCTTCATCGCGTTTCTGGGGAGCGTCTACTTGACGGTCAAGCTCATTGCGCCTGTGATTCGGCTTAGCCAGGAGGCGAAGGAGATCGCCGCCAACGGGGCGTTTGACCGCGAGCTGCGCGTGACAGACGAAGACGATGAGTTGGGTGATCTCAGCCAGGCCCTCAACCAGTTGACGGCCAAAATCCGCAGCAATATGTCCGAGCTCAACAAGATGGGCGAGAAGACGAATGAGATTAATTTGGAAATCAACAAGCGCGTCGTCATGCTCTCAGGCTTGTTGCAGATCGGGGAACTGCTCGGCAGCGGGACCGAGCTGGACGTCATCCTCGAGCTCATTGTCGAGAAGCTGGCGACCCAAGACGACCAGGGGTTCAGCCTGCTCTCGCTACAGCCCGTGGAAGACCTGTCCTTCACCTTGAAGCGCACCTCCCAACTCGACGTGAATCTCCTCCACGACCTTCCCGTGGAAATGGGACCGATCGCCATCGACCATGAGCATCAGCCGCCCCAGGAGCTGAGAGCCATTTGGGAGCAACTGGGGAAGCCGAATCTGATCCTGCAACCGGTGACGATGCGTTCCCACCGGGTTGGCGTGCTGGGCATGGGGAACCGTCGAGGGTCGTACGCCTGGGCCCCCGAGTGGGTTGATTTGGTCACGGTGTTTTCGAAGCAGACCTCTATTGCGATTGAGAATGAGGTGTTGCTGCGCAAGGCGAAGACGTTGGCCATTCGCGATGAGCTGACCGGCGTCTACAACGAGCGCTACATCAAGCGTCGTCTCGATGAGGAAATCAAACGGGCCGTCATGTACCAGCGCCCATGTGGGCTGTTGATGTTTCGGATGCAGGGCCTGACAGCGTTTCGTCGACAGTTCGGGGAGCCGGAGGCGGAGCGCCTCATCAAGAAGGTGGCTCGGTTTGTCCAGGAATCGGTGACCGAGATTGATCGCGTGGGTCGCTTCGCCGGCAATGAGATCGTCGTCGTCTTGCCGGAGCGCAATAAACGGCAAGCGCTGGAGATCTCCGAGGAGCTGGGACGACGGATGGTGACGACGTTCGAAGAATTCTCGAACGGAACGACTCCCCTCCAGTTGGAGGTGGGGATCGCGGAGAACCCACTCGACGGAATTACCGGCGAGGATCTCATCGAAAAAGCCATGATCTCGCTGCGTGCCGTCGGTATCGGTGGATCGGTATCTTAAACTTAAACGGTTTTTGTTCATCGCTGGACTATCAGCTTCGCAAGGGTTGAACCTATTAAGGAGGAACTGAATGGCGACGGTGACGAAGCCCACGATCGAGCAGTTGTTGCGATTGATGGTGGAGCAGGGAGCGACTGACCTCCACTTGACGGCCAACCTCCCACCGTATCTTCGCACCGATGACCTATTGATCGCCACCGATCACGGGGCCTTGAGCGGGGAAGACGTCAGGGAGCTGACCTACAGCCTCCTTTCCCCGGAGAAGATCGAACGATTCGAACGATCGAAGGAGCTCGATTTTTCCTTCTCGATTGAAGGCCTCGCCCGATTTCGTGGCAACTGCTTCGTGCAGCAAGGCTATGCGGGACTGGCCATTCGGATGTTGCCGCTACGGATCATGAATTTCGCGGAGCTGGGCTTGCCGGCCCCCCTGATGACGTCGCTATGTGAAAAGCCAAAGGGATTGGTGCTGATCACCGGCGCGACCGGTTCAGGAAAGACGACAACCTTAGCCGCCATGGTGGATCACATCAACACGACCCAGCGGTGTCATATCATCACCGTGGAGGATCCCATCGAATATATCCACACGTCGAACAAGTCCATCATCGACCAGCGGGAGGTCGGCCCCGACACCCAGTCCTTTGCGCAAGCCCTCAAGCATGTCTTACGACAGGATCCCGATGTCATCCTCATTGGAGAAATGCGCGACCTGGAGACCATCGAAACCGCCCTGGTGGTGGCCGAGACCGGTCACCTGGTTCTCGCGACGGTTCACACCTCCGATGCGGTTCAGACGGCCAACCGGATCATCGATGTCTTTCCCGCCCATCAACAGAATCAGGTCCGGGTGCAGCTCTCGATGGAGCTCTTGGGGATCATTTCCCAGCAGCTCATCCCCAAGGCCGGTGGGAAGGGGCGAACGCTGGCGACCGAGGTCCTCATCACCAACCATGCGGTGCGCTCCTTGATCCGTGAGTCGAAAGTCCATCAACTCTACTCCGTGATCCAAACCGGTCAAAAGGAAGGCATGAAGACGATGAACCAGGCGCTGTACGAACTCTACGTCAACCGCGTGATCACCATGGATGAAGCGATGGGTCGTTCCAGCGATCCGGATGATCTCATGCGGCTGATGCACCGCTAGCAAGAGATGAGTTCACAGATTAATTTGGGAATCTGTGTCATCTCACAAGAAAATGGCGAGACGGGTGGTGACGAAAAAACTTGGGGAGGTGCTTCTTGAGCGAGGGGTGATTACGCCTCAGCAACTCGAAGACGCCCTCGCCTACCAGAGGACGCACGGGGGGTTGTTGGGCCAGGTCCTCACACAGCTCGGGTTTGCCACCGAGGAAGAGATCGCCTTGGCGCTGACCGCTCAGTACGGATTTCCGTATCTGCCCCTCGAGAACTACGAGCTCGATGATGGCATGGTGCGATTGATTCCCGAACGCGTGGCGCGGCAGTATTGCGTGATTCCCATCGATCGGGTGGGGAACTCCTTGACGGTGAGCATGGCCGATCCATCCAACATCCAGGCCATCGAGGATATTGAGATGCTGACGAGTTGCGTGGTCCAAGCCTTCATCAGTACCCCCTCGGATATCCTCAAGGCCTTGGAACGCTCGTACAAAGATCACACCAATGACCAGCCTGAAAGCACGACTCACTGAACTACTTGTCTCCAAGCGCCTGGTCACGCCCGAACAGCTCCAGGAGGCCTTGGCCTTCCAACAACAACATGGCGGGAGTCTCCAGGAGATTCTGGTTCAGAAAGGGTTTGTCAAAGAGCCCGAGCTGCTCTCCCTCATTGGTCAAGAACTCAACGTCCCCCTCATCAGCTTGACCCGTTTTAAGGTGGATGAGCAGCTCAGGGTCATGATCCCCCGTCCGATCGCCAAACAATACGATGTGGTGCCCGTCTCCTGTATCGGCAAGACGCTCACCGTGGCCATCGCCGATCCGTTGAACATCTTTGCGATCGAGACGATCGCCACGATGACGGGCTATGCGATCAACCCCCTGTTGGCCACGCTCAAAGACATCCGCGAGGTCATCGACCTGTATTATGGGATCGGCATGGAAGAAACCATCGGCGAGATGCTCCGAGCCGTGCCCTCATCAGGAGACTCCCCCTCCGTGGAAGTGGACGTTGAGGAAGAAGACGCCATCCCCCTCAGCCAGGCCCAGCCGGTGGTGCGGTTGACGGACGCGATGCTGACGCGGGCGGTTCATCTGCGGGCCTCCGACGTGCTCATTGAACCGATGGAACACAAGGTTCGAATTCGGTACCGAATTGATGGCTTGCTGCAGGAAGTCGAAGCCCCCCCCAAACAGCTTGAGCCAGCACTCGTCTCCCGCATCAAGGTGATGTCGGAGCTCGACATCGCCGAGCATCGACTGCCCCAAGATGGGCACTTCGTGTTCTCGGTGGATAATCGAGCCATCGACGTGCGCGTCTCGGTGCTCCCATCGAGTTTCGGGGAAAAGATCGTCCTGAGACTGTTGGATCGCCAGCAGATCATGCTCGAT
Organism: uncultured Planctomycetales bacterium; assembly: GCA_964624155.1. GTDB lineage: Bacteria > Omnitrophota > Gorgyraeia > Aquiviventales > Aquiviventaceae > CAZUWM01. The sequence goes on along the minus strand of CAZUWM010000002.1, from coordinate 35,288 downwards.
CTCGAAACCATGGGGTTTCGTCCGGAGGATTTGGAGCGATTGAAACGGTGCGCCGCACGTCCGCATGGGATGATTCTCGCCACCGGACCGACCGGGTCGGGGAAAACCACCACCCTCTACGCGCTGTTGAAATACATTGACCGGCCCGACAAGAACCTGGTGACCGTTGAAGATCCGGTGGAATATCATCTGGAAGGCATCAATCAGATGAGTGTCAAAGCCGAGATTGATCTGACGTTCGCCAAGGCCCTGCGGGCCATTCTCCGTCAGGATCCCAACGTCATCTTGGTGGGGGAGATCCGTGACGGGGAGACGGCGGATATGGCGGTGAAGGCGGCGCTGACGGGCCACCTGGTCCTGAGTACCTTGCACACCTACAGCGCGGTGGGGACGGTGGTGCGGCTCGTCAACATGGGGATTGAGCCGTTTCTCATCAACTCCTGCGTCAGCGCGGTGATCGGGCAACGGCTCGTCCGTCGAATCTGTCCTCGATGCACGCAGACCTATCGACCCCCCAAGGAGCTGGCGAGGCGACTTGGCCTGGTTGATGCGCGTGGTGAGGTGCTGGAACTGGCGAAGGGAAGCGGATGCCAGACCTGCACCCAATCGGGATATCGCGGACGGCAAGTCATTGCGGAGATCTTGGTGATGACACCGGAGATCCGAGAGCTGATTGTCCAGCGCTCGCAAGAGCGCGTCATCGAAGAGGCGGCTCAAAAGACGGGGATGCGGACCCTCCGGGAGGATGCCCTCCAAAAAGTCAAGGAGCGCATCACGACACTGGACGAGGTCTTTCGCACCACGGTTGGCGAGGTGGTGGGATGAGCAGTTTTCGTCAGCGACTCTCAGAACTCCTCGTGTCGAAAGGCTTGGTCACGAAGGAGCAGCTTACCGGCCTCCTCAAGGAAGCCGGAGCGAGCGGGCGAGACTTGACGCAACTTCTGGTGGCTCGCGGGGTGATGACGGAGCAGGCGCTCGTGGGACTCGTGTCGGAAGGATTGCGCATCCCCACCTTGTCATTGGCCAAATATCGGGTGGACCCGGCGGTGGCGCAGCTGATCCCGCAACGACTGGCGCGTCAATATACCGTCATCCCGATTTCCAAGTTTGGCGAACGGGTTGTCGTCGCGATGGCCGATCCATTGAACATCATGGCCTTAGACGATCTGAAGATGCTCACACAGTACGCGGTGGATCCCGTGCTCGTCTCGGAGGCCGAGATCCGGCGCGCCATTGAGCAGGTCTACGCACCGACCACCACCTTGACCGGTACCACCGACAACGGCACCCCTACCGAGGCCGCTGAAGAACCTGCTACCCGGGAGGAGGAGCAGACGACGGATCTGGTCATCTCAGAGGAACACGGCGAGGCGCCGATTGTGAAAGCGATCAACCAGATGATCCGCGAAGCCCTACGGAGGCGAGCCTCGGACATTCATCTTGAGCCGATGGAAGATGTCTTACGGGTGCGCTATCGGATTGACGGCCACCTGATGGAGGCTCATCAATTTCCCAAGTCGGTCCAGAACACCGTCCTCACCAGACTGAAAATTATGTCAGGACTGGATATCACTGAATGGCGCCTGCCACAGGATGGGCGGTTCAAAGTGAGGTTGGAGGGGCAAGAAGTCGATTTTCGTGTCTCGGTGCTGCCGATCACGCATGGGGGCAAGGTGGTCTTGCGGCTGCTGGACAACAGTCAGCTCACCGCGGGACTGGATCGTCTGGGGTTTTTGCCTGAGGCGGTCAGCAGCCTCACCGAAGCGACCAAGCGTCCCCACGGTATGATCTTGGTCACCGGCCCGACAGGGTCCGGGAAATCCACCACCCTCTACGCGATCTTGAGCCTGCTCAACGCGTCCACGCGCAGTCTGATTACCATCGAAGACCCCGTCGAATATCAAGTAGAAGGCATCACGCAGGTGCCGGTGAATCCGGAGATCGGCCTCACGTTCGCGGCGGGGCTTCGGGCCATTCTCCGCCAGAATCCCGATGTGGTGATGGTCGGTGAAATCCGTGATTTCGAAACGGCGGATATCGCGATGAAAGCCAGCCTCACGGGACACCTGGTCTTCTCGACCTTGCACACCAACGACACGGCCTCCGCCGTGACCAGGCTCATCGACATGGGCGTCGAACCGTTCCTGGTGGCTTCGAGTATCGTGCTGATCGAGGCTCAACGGTTGGTCCGGAAGCTCTGTCTGAAATGTCGTCAGCCGATCCAGCCTCCCGCCGATCTGATGAAGCGCCTCGGTTCGGTTCCCCCTGAGGGAGCGATCTTCTATACCGCCAAAGGCTGCTCCGCGTGCCGACAGACCGGGTACCGTGGCCGTTTCGGCATTATCGAGGTGCTCGTGCTGGATGAGCCGATTCGTGACCTCATTGTCAGCCGCGCACCATCCTGGGACATCAAGCGTTCCGCCATCGAACGAGCAGGGATGAAAACCTTGCGGGAAGATGGACTGAGGAAGGCCGCGATGGGCCTGACCAGCCTCGAAGAAGTCTTGCACGTCACCTCGGAAGAATAAGGAAAGGCGTTGGATTCAATCTGTGAAATCGAGTTGGGAAATCTGTGTAATCCAAGTAGAAAAATAAAGATGCCGACATTTGCGTATGTCATCAAAGACAAAGCCGGGCATACCCGAAACGGCGTCTTGGAGACCGAGTCCAAGACGGCGCTCATCGAGGAGCTCTGGAAACAAGAGTGCGTCGTCCTGTCGGTTGAAGAGCGTTCCTCCAGGTCACTCCTCTTCGGGCTGGGTCAGCCACGCGTCTCCACCCAGCAGCTCGTCATTTTTTCACGGCAATTAGCGACCATGGTGGCGAGCGGAATTCCGATCGTCGGAGCCCTGGAGGTGCTCACCGAGCAGATCGAGGATCGGGTTTTCCGTCGCATCTTGCGGGCGGTGTCGAACCAGGTCCAATCCGGCTCCAGTCTTTCCGAAGCGTTCGCCAAGCATCCTCGCGCCTTCTCGGAGTTCTTTATTAATATGGTCAAGGCCGGGGAGTCGTCCGGTCGCCTGGATGAGATCCTTGATCGACTGGCCGGCTATTTGGAAAAAGCTGACATGCTCAAACGGAAAGTCCAGTCCAGCCTCTTTTATCCGGCGCTCGTGTGCCTTCTGGCCTTCTCGATCACGACGTTCCTCGTGGTCGTGGTCGTGCCGAAATTCAAGGACATCTTTACGTCGTTGGGTGGGCAATTGCCGCTCCCCACGCAGCTCCTCCTCACCGCCAGCGCCTTGTTGAGGAAGTACTTTCCTGTGGTCATCGTGGTGGTGCTGGTGATGGTGGTCGCCTTCCGCCTGTTCCTCGCCACGCCCATCGGTCAATTGTGGTTTGACCGGCTGAAGCTTCGCATCCTCCTCATTGGACCCTTGCTGCAGAAGGTGGCGGTCGCGCGATTCGCTCGCACATTGGGAACCCTGTCGCGCTCCGGGGTGCCGATCCTCACGTCCTTGGAGATCGTGGCCAAGACCGTCGGCAATAAATTGCTTGAACAGGCGGCGCTGGCGGCCCGATCGAGCATCCGTGAGGGCGCCAACATCGCCGACCCCCTCGCGAACAGTCAGATCTTTCCTCCGATGGTGACTCGGATGATCGCCGTGGGGGAGAAGACCGGTGAACTGGAGAAGATGCTTGGGAAGATTGCCGAGTTCTATGAAAATGAAGTCGATGCGGCCGTCAACGCTCTCACCAGCCTGATCGAACCGATCATCATCACGGTGCTGGGCCTCGTGATCGGGTCGATCGTGATCGCGCTCTTCCTTCCGGTCTTCCAGATCTCCCAGCTCATCAGCCCCTATTAATTCAGGTCGTGATTACACAGAAATCGGTGTCATCGATCTTACAATCTGTGAAATCACGGAAAACACTTGACGATGACACGAGACGTGTGGCATAGTACAGGTGTCTCAGCGAAAAAGCCACACTTCCGCCACAGAGACGGGCGGATCCGCCGAGGTCGTTTGGCGGACGTCGTGAGACGGGGCCCCCGCCAGAAATCGAGGCGGGCCCACCAGGTATTGTGGTGGGGGAAAGCCACAGGCCCTGTGGGAGAAGCGAGTGGGCAGAACGCAGTCGGCTTAAGGAGAGTCGTTAGCCTCCCGGGCTAACCGGCTCCGACGTGTACGCCGGCTGTCGACTGCTGTCCTGCTTTCTGATTCACAGGGTGGCTGGGTTGCCGCATGAAGGAGACGAAGGTGTCATGATGCCATTGTCCATGCGGCAGTGGCGTTTTTGTTTGAGGTTGAAAGGAGGTGAAGCGTACGCGGTTGGAAGTCAACAATGCAGCGATGCGGAAACGCTGTGGCGTGGTGACGGACGGGAAGCGGAAGGCATCATCATTCCATCAAAAAATCCCTCCCCGCAACGTGCACAGCCTACCAAACAAAAGGAGATCTCTCCGATGACACGCCTTTCTCGTAGAGGGTTTACCTTGGTTGAAGTGATGATCGTGGTCGCGATCATCGCCTTGCTGGCGGCGATTGCGATCCCGAACGTGTTGCGTGGCCGCACCACGGCCAATGAGTCGGCGGCGGTGGCGAACATGCGGGCGCTGATGGCGGGGGTGGAGATGTTCCGGGCGGTGAACAACGTGTACCCTGCGGCATGGCAAGCGGATATGTACACGACTCCCGATCCGGACTACGGGCCGCCGTCGTTTGATCTCGCCCTCGCTGGGGCAGCGGCGGATACGGTCCAGGGCTACACCTATACGTACAACCGAACCGCGGCGCAGACCTTTACCCTGCTGACGGTTCCTCAGGCGTTGGGGACGACGGGAACCCGGTCGTTTTTCGCCAATCAGACGGGCATTGTTCGGCACTGTCGGGGGACCGGGACGGCTGCGGGAATGGTGGACGACCGCACGCTCGATGCAGCGCCTGACGCGTGTTAAGTCGCCGTAAGAGAGCTCACTAATCGAGAGTGAAGATGGGCCTCGGGCGGAGGCTGGGGCCCGTCTCCTCTCGAGTAACCCGGATGCGGCGGTTCGCGCTCCAACGCTGCACGCGTAGGCTACGTGAAGCTAGGGTGCGCGGCTTTACGCTCGTCGAGCTGGTGGTGGCACTAGGGATCGTTGGTCTGCTGGTGGCGGTCGCGATCCAGAGTATTTTGCGGGCCCGCAGCACCACGAACGAGGCGACGGCGATCGGCAACCTGCATGCGCTGGCCTCCATGTTGCACACGCATCATTCGATCAACAACGTGTTTCCGTCCAACTGGCAGGCGGATATGTACGACAACGTGGATCCAGATTACGGCCCCCCCTCGTTCAACATGTCGATGACGAACTCGCTGTTCCAGGGGTATCTCTATACCTACACCGCCCAGCCAAGCGGCTGCGCGACCGGCTGCACGGGCTACTTCGTCACCGCGAATCCTCAATCGCTCGGCTCGCTGGGCACACGAGCTTTTTTCTTGGATAACACCGGACGCGTTCGTCATTGCACAGGTTCTGGTCCGGCAGAGGCGACTGATGCGTTGGTCACTGACCCGCCGGCGGATTGTTGAAGCCAACCTGGTGAGGCCGTGGCACGGAGGCTTCACGCTGCCGGAAGTTCTCATCGGCGTGGCGATTCTGGCCCTTGCGGTGACCGCGTTTTTAGGAGCGTTTCTCGGACAGATGATCCTTGCAGAGCATGCCAGAAATCTCACCTGGGCGATCAATGACGCCAATCGCGTCATGGAACAACTCAGGTTGCAGAACACCACCCCCACGTGCTCGACGTTGCCATCGAATACTGTGCCTGCCGCAACGGGACAGGGCACCTGCACGGATCCCATCGCCTCATGGGACGATTGGTTGCAGCGCTGCGGTGGCGGGAAGAGCCTTCAACCCAATCCGTTGACGGAGGAGCTGATCGTCGTGACGTGCCAGAACGAAGCGGGCACCACGGCTGCCTGCGTTGTCGGTGACGACCCGATTCGGCTGACCGTCTCGGTCTGCTGGCGTCATCGGAATCGGACGCTCGGGGAATGTGTCTGGCAGAACGGTGCATTACAATCCCAGCAAGGGGTGAACGGGTTTGCCGCCAACGGGGTGATCGAATCCCCCGCCACGTTGGCGACCTTGATGACATGCCGCGCCTCCTAACTACGAAGTCGGAAATCGGAAGTCGGAAGTCGGAGCCCAAAGGTGGGACGCGGAAGTCGGAAGTCGGAAGCACGCTTCCCCCTTCCCCCTTCCGAAGGGGATTCACGATTACCGAGTTGTTGATGGCGGCAGCGATTTTTGTCGCCATCGGGGGGGCTTTGGCCGTGAGTCTGCTGATGAACCAGCGCTCGTTCGTCACCTCCGAAGCGTACACCTATGTCCAACAGCAAGCCCGGCGCGCGCTGGATGCGATGGTCAAGGAGCTGCGCGAGGCGGGAGACATTGACTCGCCGACCACGGTCCAAGATCAAGATTTTACCAACGCCACACGGCTGAATTTCCGGATCGCCCAGAGCTATGATGCCGTCGCGTGTGGAGGGATCTGCTGGGGTAATGACACCACGACGTTGGGATGGGTCCATTACCTTCTCGATACCACCGATGCGAATCGTGTCCGGCTCCTTCGGTGCCAGTCGGCCGCAGCCAGCGGGTCTGATGCCGCCATCACCGATTTCAGTGGCTGCCGAACCCTCTCCAACGACGTCCAGACCTTTCAGGTCGACTACGCGAACAGCACGAAGACGCTGACGATCCGGTTGGAAAATCGGTTGGCTTCACAGCAGATCGCCACCGGTGGACTCAGTACCACGCCCTCCCCCCTGAGAACCCAGGTGAGACTTCGCAATCCATGACGCCCCCGCTCGCCCTGCCGCAGTCCCTGCAGTTCGCCTGGCAGTTCGTCAAACAGGTCGTGGCGATCAAACCGAAAGAAGCGAAGTTCGCCGTGGGACTCGATGTCGGATCTTCTTCCATCAAAGCCATCGCGTTAGGTCCTCACAAAGCCCTCGGCGGGCGCCGCGTGCTGGGCCAACAGCTCGTTGAGATCTCACCCGGCCAAGAGGCGCAGATCCCTCACGCCATTCAACAGGCTCTCAACGGATTGCCCGCTCCACATCTGAAAGGGGTGGCGGTGGCTGTCAGCGGCCAGTGGGTGATTATGCGCGTGGTGGAAATGCCGACCTTGAGTCCTGCGGAGTTTCGACAAGCCCTTCCGTATGAGGCCCAACGGTCCCTGCCATTCAATATTCAGGATGTGGTGTTGGATGGGGCGGTGCTTGGCTCCTCAGGTAGTAAGATGTGGGTGCTGATCGTCGCGTGCAAACGAGATTTCCTCGATCAACGGTTGGGATGGGTGAAACACGCGGGATTCGAGGTGACGACCGTGGACGTTGATGCGTTGGCGCTCACGAACGCTTTTCTCGAACACGCGAATGGCACGCCACACTCGGAGACGCCGGCGCTGATCAACGTCGGAGCCCAGTGGACTAACCTGGCGGTGTTGAAAACCGGGGTGCCGTATCTCGTGCGCGACATCCCATGGGGAGCGGAGAAGCTGGTTCAGTATATGGCGAGTCAGGCTGGGCTTGACCAGGCCGGCGCGATGACCCAACTGAAGCAGAGTACCCTGCCGTCGTCTGAGATGTTGAACGTGTTGGCGACGGGATGTGAACCGCTCATCGAAGAATTGCAGTTGTCATTTGATTTCTTCGAGAGCCATTTCGGGCCGTCTCCCAATCACGTCGTTCTCAGCGGTGGCCTGAGTCAATCGGGCGGGCTGCTGGAGGCGTTGAAGAAACACCTCACACAGCCGGTGACACCATGGCCCTTCGCCCAGCGGGTGTCAAACCAGTTTGCGATCGCGTACGGGTTGGCCCTTCGAGGCTGACATGTTCACAATCAACCTCTTGCCAGAGTCGTATCGCAAGACGACCGCCACCCCTCTTCCCCCACTCCACCGCTCACCGCTCGTCTCGGTGGTCGTGGCGATCGTCCTGGGTCTGACCATCCTGCTGGCGCTCGTCCGGCAGGTCCGTCAGATGCAGCTCAATCACTTGAATGCGCAGTTGCAGCAACTGCAACCCAGGCGCGTGGAGGTGGATCGGCTCCGCGTCACCCTTCAGAAGCTTCGGACCCAGCAGACGTCGTTTGAGGGCTTGCATCGTGGCGAGAGCGTGTGGGCCAGGCGCCTCAACACGCTCTCTGATGCCACCCCGGAAGGCATTTGGTTCACGACCCTCTCCCTGGATCCGGTTCGCGGGCTGGTGATTGAGGGGGCCGCGCTCGGTCAAGAGGGGCAAGAAATGGCTCAGATCGGCCAACTGGTTCAGAATCTCAAGGACCAGCCGGCGTTTACCTCCGCGGTTCGGGACATTCAAATCGAATCCATCAAAAGCACAAGAGAAAACGACGTAGAGATCACTCTGTTTACGGTGACATGCGTCCTGGAAGCTGCTGTACAATGAGATGAAGCGCCTGAGCGAAAAACGGCGACTCCTGGTTGGGCTGGTGATGCTGATGAGCCTCGCCGTGTACGTCTACTACCTGTATCTCCTGCAGCCGCTCGCTGGTGCGGTCGTCCGCCTGAGCCAGCAGGTCCGCGAGGCGAGCAAGCAAGTTCAACAGATGGAGCAGTTGATGGCTCAAGCGACGAACATCCAGCAAGAATACGCCGGTCTCCAGACCAGCGTGGCCCAGTTGCGGGACCAGCTCCCCTCCGAGGACGCGCTACCCACCGTCATCGAATGGATCTCAGAACTGGCCAGTCAGACCGGCGTGAAAATTCTCTCCATCTTTCCCCAGCGGTCCGCTCAACCGTTGGAGCCAAACACTCAGGTCTCGCTAGGGCTCTATAAGGCGGTGGCCATCGAAATCGACGCGTTGTCCGGCTTCCATCAACTCGGGATGTTCCTCAGTCGTGTCGAATCCGGGGATCAGTCCATCGAGGTCAAGCAGTTGCGGATCAGTCAGTCTGAGCGAGAGCTGCGCCGCCACAACGTGAAGCTTATCTTGCTGACGTATGTGACCCTCACAGATGCCACAGATGCTGCACAGATGGCACAGATACACAGATAACCACAGATGTCACAGAACACAGATCACACAGAGAAAAAGCGCTACACCACAGATGACACGGAGAAGTTCTCTGTGTGCTCTGTGGTGTTGTGTGCTTTCATCTGTGTCCTCTGTGCTGCTGTGCTATCTGTGAAGGCGGAGACGTACGATGCGAAGGGCAAACGCGATCCGTTTGTGCCGCTCGTTCGGGATGGACGGGCCATTGCAGCGAGCGGCGACACCCTTCTGCTTTCAGGACCCCTGGACACCTCGCTGCCATTGCTGGGGGGGATCTTGTGGGATCCGGCCGGTCGTTCCATCGCCCTCTTGAATGAGCAAGACACCGTGGTGGGAGATATGGTGGGGGGCTACCGGGTGGCGGAAATCCATGAGGATCAGGTCGTGCTCGAGCGGGAGGGTCGCCGGGTGACCCTCCGGATCACGTTCGACGAATCGGTGAAATCACGTGAGGCCGAGACTTATGGAACGCCGTGAACATACGTCGAAGGAGGTGCAAAGTGATGCGCCGTGATGGAATGGGACGAGGCATCATGCGTGTGGTGGTCGGCCTGGTGGGCTTCAGCCTCATCGGCGGCCCTCAGGCGTGGTCCGACGAAACCGAATCCGGCGAGGTGGCCGTCGGGGAGAGCCAGCCCCTTCAAGACCTCGCGCCGACAGGACTGATCAGTGTGGACTTCAAGGATGCCGACATCCGTCAAGTCCTGAGGATCCTGTCCCTGAAAAGCGGGGTCGACGTTGTCGCCGGCCCCGATGTGGAGGGATTGGTGACCATTAAACTCACCAACGTCCCGTGGGAACAAGCGCTGGATATCGTCCTGCGCACGTACAGCTTCACGTATGATCGCAAGGGCAACGTCATCCGCGTCATGAGTTTGGAGGCGGTGGAGCAAGAAGCGTTGGGGACCGAGGTCTTTGCGTTGAACTACGCGAAGTCGAAAGAGGTCATGGAGATCGTCAAGGAGATGTTGACGGAGCGCGGCAAGGTGAAGTTCGATGATCGGACCAATACGGTCATTGTGACCGACTTGCCCGCCAACCTCTTTCAGCTGAAGCAGGTCGTGGAGCGATTGGATCGGCAGACCCCCCAAGTCCACATCGAGTCGCGCTTCGTCGAGACCCGGTTGACGCGGGATGAGAATCTCGGCATTGACTGGTTTGACAGCATGCAGTTGACCGTCAGCCCGGCGACCTCCTCAACGACCTTTCCGTATCGGACGGGCGCCACCTATGGCAAAGTAGGAGAAACGTTCCTCACCAGGCCAGGGGATCTCTTCTACACCGGTACCTCGGCGGCGACCAACGCCGTCGCCAACCAGGGGTTCATTCCGAACGCAGGCGGTCAATTTGTCTTCGGGACGATCACGATGTCGCAGTTGGCGACGACCATCAACATGCTCAAGCAGCGGGTGGATACGCGGGTGATCTCCAATCCCACCATTGTGACGTTGAACAACCAAGAAGCCAGTGTCCAGGTGGGGACGGATGTGAACATTCCAAATTTTCAGGTCGATCCCTCGACGGGTCGCGCGACGGTCAGTGGGTTTCAGACGCGCTCAACCGGGATCATTCTCAAGGTGAAGCCCCAGGTGAACCTGGAACAAGAAATCGTCATGGACGTCAAGCCGGAAATCACCACCGTGGGGTCTGATCGGACGTACGCCTCGGGGATCACGTTTCCCGATTTTGATGTCCAGAAAGCCCAGACGCAGGTGCGGCTTGTCGATGGGCAGACCTTGGCGATCGGAGGGTTGAAACGACAGGCTGAGCGGGTGACGCAAAGCAAGGTTCCCATTCTCGGCGATATTCCGATCTTGGGCGCCCTCTTTACGAATCGACGGGAGCAGACCCCATCCGGCCAGGATCAATTGGACCTGCTCATTTTTATGACGGTCCATCTCGTCGAGGATAAGGGCAAGCGAGCCGTCGCCGCCGCCGGCCAATAAGGAGCTTACCGAGATGCGCAACTCGCTTCCGTGGAGTCTCCTCGTGCTTATCGGGTTGGTCGGGGGGCTGTGGATGGTGGAGGGACGCGCCAATGCACAGACCGCGAAGCGAACGAAAGAGTCCCTGGTGGACGCGGCATCCATTGACAAAAAACTGCAGACCATCCTCGATCATCAGCAGCTCATCCTGCAGAGGTTTGACGCGGTGATGGAGGAGCTGCACATCGTCAAAATCCGCTGCACCGATTAGCCTTACCGCGTCACCCGCCAAAGTCCGGGTCGCCTACCTTGACGCTCCTTCAAGCCCTATGATATAGTGATTCGCTGTAAGTGAATCTGTCGCTAAATGATAGGAGCGAACAACGACCTGGCCCAACTGGATTGATCTGGTCATTTTAATCCTGGCCTTCCGGGGTTGCTACGCGGGCTTCTGCCGAGGGTGGTTGACGGAAGGGCTCCATCTCGCGGGATTGGTGGGAGCGACAGCCATTTCGTGCAATTTCTCCGGGAAGATTGTCCAGTGGCTGACGCCCTGGTGGCGTGACGATCCTCGGCTCCTTGACGTCGTGGGATTTGGGATGGCGTGGTTGGTCGCCACGTTGGCCGCCTACCTGATCGTTCGCAAATGTACATCGCTGCTGACTCACGAACGGGTCCATTGGATCGTCCAGGGAGTTGGGATGGCCGTGGGCAGCGTTCGAGGACTCTGGTTGGCCGGGGTGATCCTGCTCTTCGTCCTCTCGTGGAATCGTCCGTACCTCGCCTCCAGCATTACGGAGCGGTCGCTCATGGGACCGCATCTCGTGGACGTTGCGCGAACCGGCATTCGTTGGGTGGTCGATCGCGCTCCGGGTCGAACGACTCGCGTGAAGCCACCACTGATCGTGAACCCGTAATCACATGCCGCTGATTCCCGAGTTGGTCCTCGACGACATTCAAGCCCGTGTCGATGTCGCCGAGCTCATCGGTCGGTATGTGCCGTTGAAGCGGGTGGGGCGGCACTTCAAGGCCTTATGCCCCTTTCACAAGGAGCGCACCCCGTCCTTTCACGTCAACGTGGACAAACAGATCTTTCATTGCTTCGGCTGCGGCGTGGGCGGAAACGTGTTTAGTTTTTTGATGCACCACGAACGATTGACCTTTCCGGAAGCGGTTCGCCAGCTGGCTGACCAGGTGGGGGTGGAACTGCCCAAAGGATCTGAGGCGTCTCGCAACGGCCACACCGATCAGTTGTACGCCATCGTGGACAAGACCTGTCGCTATTACGAACGCGTGCTAGGGCACCCTCGGGAGGGACGCACTGCCAGCGCCTATTTACGCACCCGAGGGGTCAGCGAGACGACACGGCAGGCGTTCCGGTTGGGGTGCGCGCCGATGAGGGGGCGGGATCGGTTGGCGCAAGCGGCCCGACGAACCAAGATTGAGCCCGGGTTATTGGAACAGGCGGGGCTGGTCATTCGCACATCGCGTGGTCTGGTGGATCGGTTTCGTCAGCGCCTGCTGTTTCCCCTCCACGACGGTCGAGGACGGGTGGTCGGATTTGGAGGTCGGAGTCTGGCCGGGCAGGAACCCAAATATCTCAACAGTCCTGAGACGCCGATTTACCATAAAGGTCGCTGCCTCTTTGGGCTGCCCCAAGCCAAAGAGGCCATCCTCAAAGCCGATGAGGCGATCATCGTGGAAGGGTATTTTGATTGCGTGTTGTTGTGGCAGCATGGGTTTGCCCACGTGGTCTCACCGCTCGGGACCGCGTTGACCACGGAGCAGGCCCGTGTACTGTCACGGTACACTCGACGAATCGTGTTAGCCTTTGATGCCGACGCCGCAGGGGAAGCCGCCACGTTGCGGGGAATCGACGTCTTGGTCGAGGCCGGCTTTGCGGTGCGGGTCGCTCAATTGCCGACGGCGATTGATCCAGACGAGTACGTGCGCGCACAGGGCTCCAAGGCCTTCGCGAGGATTCTCCACGATGCGGCGGGGGTCTTGGAATTTCTGATCCGTTGCGCGATCAGTCGCTACGACGTTCACCGTGCCGAGGGCAGAGTCCAAGCGGCTCAGTTCGTCCTGCCGACGGTCGCCAACATCCCGAACGCCATGTTGAAAGCCGAATACGTCAGGCTGTTAGCCGAACGGCTCAAGCTGGATGAACACGCGGTGGCGGAAGAACTGCGAAAGATCACGCCTCGCAGTCTCGAAACGACTCCACGGCGCTCCCCCGTGCGTACGCCGACGCGGGCGCTAGGGGCGGAGCGGATGCTGACGGCCTTGGTGCTCCATCAGCCATCCCGCTGGGAAGCCGTCGAGCGCGCTCACGTCCTCGACGCCATGACCGCCGCACCACTCCGACGGATTGTGATGGCGATCGGCGAGCTGCGGGCCGTGTCTCAGACGGATCCAACGCCCGCCCAACTCATTTCGCGATTGGCGGAAGACGAAACCGCTGCCGTGATCTCTGAGCTCGTCCAGTTAGCCCACTCGGTGAGCGATCATGATCACGCGTTTGACGAATGCCTCCGTCGTCTCCAGTCCAACGTTCGTCAGGAACGACTGGCCGGGCTCCACACGCGCCTGAGGGCAGCCCAAGAGGCCGGGCGAGAACACGACGTGGCGGAGCTATTGAAACAGTACCAGCAGCTCGTGAAGGAGACCGTGCATGGCTAACCCCAAACGTCCGCCACAGAGCGTCGGCGGGCGTCCGCCGAAGGGGGGTGGCGGACGGAAAACCTTCACTGAACGGCTCGCTCGAGTGCTGAGTATCGGCCGCGACAGGGGCTCCATTACCTATGAGGAGCTGAATAACTTGCTGCCGGAGGATGTGGCCTCGCCCGAGGAAATCGACGAGTTGCTGATCGTGCTGGGCAAGGAGAACATCGAGATCGTGAATAAGCCGCGGAGCGCATCGCCTCGCGCGTCCTCGACGTCGGAGAAGGGAAACCGTGAGGCGCGCGAGGACGGGGAAGCGGAGGAACCCGCCGAGTTCAAACAACTTGATGATCCGGTGAAAATGTACTTGCGCCAAATGGGGCAGATCCCACTGCTCACTCGTGAACAAGAACTGGCCCTGGCGAAGAAGATTGAAGCGGCGGAGCTGGCCTTCCGCGATCGAGTCCTGCAGCTGCCCTTTGTCCGGCGGGAACTCTTGATCTTAACCGACGAACTGATCGAGGGCCGGCTCAATCCGGAAGATTATGTCAAGGACGATCCGAACCTTCGTCGGGAAGAACTGGTGGCTCAACTGGTCAAGCTGCGTCGGCGCCTGAGGGCCAGGCGGGAAAAGGGGAAAGTCCGCAAGCTGTTGGAGGAGTACCACCTGACCATTCGGGCCATCGAGTGGTTGGTCTGGCGATTGGAACAATTCCTCAAAGCCGTGGAAGCGACTGACCGGCAACTCCATCTGGTGAAACGGACCACAGGTCGCGGGGTGAGATCAAGACGACGGACCATCGTCAAGCAGCGGCGAGAGCAGAGTCGGCGCTTAGGCGGCGATCCTGACACGATGCGTCAGACCCTCAAGGCGATTCGACAGGCCGAGACGGATTATACGAAGGCGAAAAAAGAGCTGGTCGAGGCCAATCTCCGATTGGTGGTCAGTATCGCGAAGAAGTACACCAACCGAGGGCTCTCCTTTTTGGACCTGATTCAGGAAGGCAATATCGGCTTGATGAAAGCCGTGGAGAAGTTTGAATATCGACGAGGGTACAAATTCTCGACCTACGCGACGTGGTGGATCCGTCAAGCGATTACCCGCTCCATCGCGGATCAGGCCCGCACGATCCGCATCCCGGTCCATATGACGGAGACGATCAATAAATTGATTCGGGTCTCGCTGGCGATCGTGCAGGAAACCGGCCGGGAACCCACGCCTGAAGAAGTGGCCAAGGCCACCGGCATTCCCGTCGAGAAGGTGCGCGGCATTCTCAAAATCGCCCAAGAACCGATTTCCTTGCAAACGCCGATCGGAGAAGACGGCGACACCCATTTCGGCGATTTCATTGAGGATAAACGCGCCGTGTCTCCGGCGAATGCCACGGCCTACAGTATGTTGAAGGAACAAATCGAGGATGTGCTGATCAGCCTTTCCGAGCGAGAACGTCACGTGCTCATCCTTCGGTTTGGGTTGCAAGACGGCTCCCCCCGGACCTTGGAAGAAGTCGGTCAGATGTTCCATGTGACCCGCGAACGGGTCCGTCAGATCGAAGCGAAAGCGCTTCGAAAACTTCGCCATCCCACTCGGAGTCGCCGGCTGCGGAACTTCCTCGAAATGACGTTTGCCACTGAAAAGGGGTATCTTGCGACTTCATAGGGCCGGTAGCTCAGTGGCAGAGCAGGTGGCTCATAACCACTTGGTCGGACGTTCGATCCGTCCCCGGCCCAGAAATAGGGGTCAGGGCTTTACATCTTACATTTTGGGGCCAGGCGCGCGTGGCCGTTTGTTGGAAATGTCAAATGTAAAGCCCTGACCCCACAAGGAACGGGCGTATAGCTCAGTCGGTCAGAGCGCATGCCTCACATGCATGAGGTCAGAGGTTCGAGTCCTCTTACGCCCAGGGTCTCAATCTGAATGACTGACGTGCTTGAGACGTTGAAGCAGCTCCAAGAGGTGGACAGCGAGCTGTTCCGCCTGCGACGGGAACAGCAGCACAAGCCCTTGGAGCTTGAGCGAGCCAAACAAGTCCTCGCGGAAGAACAGGCGAAAGCCGGCGCGGTGGAAGCACGCCTCAACGCCACACAGGTCCAGCGCAAGGAAAAAGAACTGGAACTGTCGACCGCGGAAGCCCGTGTGAAAAAATTGCAGATGCAGCTCTTCCAGCTCAAGACGAATAAAGAATATTCCGCCATGCAACACGAAATCGACATAGGGAAGGCGGATAGTTCCTTGTTGGAAGAAGAGATCCTCCACGTGCTCGAGAAGATTGACCAGATCAAACACGAACACAGCCAACAACTGGTGCGGGTCAACCAACAACAAGCCGCGCTCGCACAAGAAGAGGTGCGGATCCAGCAAGCCCTCCAAACCATTGCACAACAGATGCAGCAGCTTGAAGCGAAACGGGCGACGCTGACACCACTCGTGGAACCGGCGTCGTTGGCCTTGTATGAGCGGGTCCTGGCCAACCGCGATGGGCTCGCCCTGGTGCCGATTGTGAAGGAGTCCTGCGGGGGCTGCAACATGGTGCAGCCGCCTCAGGTGATTAATGAAGCGCACTTGAAAGCCAAGCTTGCGACGTGCGATAGTTGTAATCGGATTTTGTATGTCGACCAGAACGCGTGAACTCATCGAAGCGTTCATCGACGGCGCGAGTTCGGGTAATCCAGGGCCGGCCGGCATTGGAGTCGTCTTCCTCGATGGAAAAGGAGGCGTGGCCGGTCAACTCTCCAAGTCCCTGGGCGAGACGACCAATAACGTGGCGGAATATCTCGCGCTTCTCTATGCCTTAGAGGAGGCGTTGGCCCGAGGCATCACGCGGCTCCTGGTGAAGACGGACAGCGAACTGTTGGCGAAACAAATTGCCGGAAGCTACAAAGTCCGTGATGCGACCTTGCGGCTGTTCTATGACATGGCCAGGCAGATGGTGCAACGCTTCGAGCGGTGCGAGATTCGCTACATTCCCAGGGAATTGAACAAGCAGGCGGATCGGCTGGCCCGTCGCGCCGCCAAGACGCACGTTCTTTGACACCGAAAGGGAGCTGGATGGTCGCCCCGAAGCCAATCTAGGGGGGAGGAAAGTCCGAGCTCCACAGGGCAGCGTACTGGGTAATTCCCAGGCTCTGGTTTCGCGAGAAACCGGGGACGGACAGCGCAACAGAGAGCAGACAGCTCCCACTGTTTCGCTTTGCTTCGCGCAGCGAAACAAAGCGGTGGGAGTGATGGTGAAACGGTGGGGTAAGAGCCCACCGCCCTGAGGGTGACCAAGGGGGCATGGCAAACCCTACGCGGAGCAAGGCCAAACGTCCTATAACGGCTGGCCCGGCCGGTGCTCCCCCTCGTTTTGTTTCGCTCTGCGAAGCAAAACGAAACAGGGGGGCTATGGGAAGGTGGGCCGCAGGAGTCCCGCCGTAAGGCGGGACCCAGATGGATGACCATCTCCGCCATAGATCGTTGGCGGGACAGAACTCGGCTTAGAGGCTCCCTTTCGGTGTTCTTTCGTTGACGCTTAAGAGATTCGAGAGTATACTACCTGTACTTCATGGCCGCAGAGACGCAACAACGGGCGACGGTGATCAAACAATTCCAAGCGCATCAGCAGGATACGGGGTCCCCTCCTGTCCAGATTGCGCTGCTGACCCAGCGCATCAATGGGTTATCGGAACACTTCAAGACCCATCGAAAGGATTTCCATTCCCGCCAGGGTCTCCTCATGATGGTCAGCCGTCGTCGACGGTTGCTGGAATATGTCAAGCGCCATGATGAAACCAGCTACCGCAAGATCTTGGACGCGCTGAACCTGCGCAAATAACCTCCCGATGCCCCAACGAGTCTCAACGGCGCTTGGCGCCTCAACCTTTTCGCTTGAAACCGGGAAAGTCGCCAAGCAGGCTGACGGATCGGTCATCGTCCAGCAAGGCGACACCGTGGTGTTGGCGACCGCCGTGTATGACCCCTCCCCTAAGGAAGACACGGCGAATGACTTCGTCCCGTTGACGGTGGACTATCGAGAGAAAACCTATGCCGCCGGCCGCATCCCGGGCGGATTCTTCAAGCGAGAAGGCCGTCCCACCGAGCGTGAGATCCTCACAGCTCGTCTGATCGATCGTCCGATCCGCCCGCTCTTTCCCCACGGATTTCTCCATGAGATTCAAGTGATGGTCATGGTGCTCTCCTCGGACGGCGCATACGATCCGGACGTGCTGGCCGTGGTAGGCGCCTCAGCGGCGCTTCACCTTTCACCCCTGCCGTTTCCGAAACCGGTCGGCGCGGCGCGGGTGGGACTGGTGAAAGGGCAATTGACGGCCAACCCGACCTATCAGCAACTGGCGGACAGCCCCATCGATGTGGTCGTGGAAGGAACGGTCGATGGCATTCTGTCCATCGAGGCCGGATTCCACGAGGTTCCTGAGTCTCAAGTGATCGAGGCGATTCGTTTCGGGTACGAGCACGCGCTCCAACTCATTCGGTTGCAAGAGCAATTAGGGCGCGCCGCGAAACGACCCACGGCCACCGGGCTCTCCGTCCACGGCCCGTCAGCCGATCTGGTGGCGACTCTCCGTCAGCGTGCCCGGGGGGAGCTGCAACGCCTGAATCGATTGACCGGTAAGGAAGCCCGTGAAACCGCGTTGGACCAACTGAGCGCCTCGCTCGTGAAGGACCTGGCGCCTGAAGGGGCAGCGGTCTCAGCAGACGAGGTCAAACTCGCCTTGGGGGTTGTGGAACGAGAAGAGGTCCGAACCCACATTCTGACTCGCCAGCAGCGCATTGACGGTCGAAGCGTTACCCAACTGCGGGAGATCACCTGTGAAGTTGGAGTCCTGCCGAGGACGCATGGCTCAAGCCTCTTTACCCGAGGCGAAACCCAGAGTTTATCGGTCACCACCCTCGGCACGAGTGAAGATGAACAGCTCATTGAGGCGCTGGAGGGCGAGTCGTTCAAACGGTTCATGGTGCACTACAACTTTCCGCCGTTCAGCGTGGGGGAAGTGCGCCCCGTCCGCGGCCCCGGTCGACGAGAAATCGGCCACGGGGCGTTGGCGGAGCGGGCTTTGTTACCCATGGTCCCTTCGAAGGAAGCTTTTCCTTATACCATTCGGGTGGTTTCGGATATTCTAGAATCCAACGGATCCTCCAGCATGGCCACCGTCTGCGCAGGCAGCCTCTCCCTCATGGATGCCGGGGTTCCGATCCGTGCGGCCGTCAGTGGCGTGGCGATGGGTCTCGTGAAAGAAGGCGATCGGACGGCGATCCTCACGGACATCTCAGGGCTCGAGGATCACCTCGGCGATATGGACTTCAAAGTGGCCGGCACTCGCAAAGGGGTGACCGCGCTGCAGGTGGACGTCAAGCCCCCCGAGGGGCTCTCGCTTGAGCTGGTCGATCGGATTGTGGCGCAAGCGCATCCGGCTCGCATGGCGGTGCTCGACATCATGGCGACCGCCCTCGAGAAGCCACGGCTGACGATTTCCATGTACGCCCCGCGAATTGTCACGATCAAGATCAATCCCGATAAAATCCGCGATGTGATCGGGCCCGGCGGGAGGATGATCCGAAAGATCATCGAGGAGACCGGGGTGACCATCAATGTGGAAGACGACGGCAGCGTGTCCGTCGCGTCCAACGACGTGCAGAAATCCGAGCGGGCGCTGGAGATCATTCGCACACTGACCGAAGAGGTGGAGGTCGGCAAGATCTACTCCGGCAAGGTCAAGCGGATTATGAACTTCGGAGCCTTCTGCGAAATCCTGCCGGGGAAGGAAGGCCTGATCCATGTCTCGGAGTTGGCCGAAGGCTACGTCAAGAAAGTTGAGGATGTCGTGAAGATCGGTGATGAGGTACGGGTCAAGGTGATTGAGATTGACGAACAAGGTCGCGTGAATCTCTCGAGAAAACGGGTGCTGGTCGAGGAGGGGGCGTCGGAAACAGCCCCCGCTTCCGAACAGGCACCCCGGCGACCCGCTTAACGCTGGAGGGGTCATTTCCACAACGCCTCACACCCCTCGCATTCCAACGGCGCCCCGACAGCGGTCGGGGCCGGCGCGCGTGGTGAGCGCTTTCATCAGCGCAGCGGGAGTGTTTGTGCTGCTGGCTGTCGCGTCGTACCATCCCGCAGATTTGTCTCTCCTGAGTTCTGAGCCCAACCAACCTCTTCGGAACATCGGCGGTGTTGTCGGTTCTTGGGTCGCGTTGATCGGGCGGGGAGGATTCGGATGGGCGTCGCTCCTCATCCCGGTCCTGGCGGGCGTCTGGTCCGTCCGCTTGTGGCGCACCAACACCCTGGATCACGGACGATGGACCACCACAGGCCTTGCGAGTCTGTTCCTGCTCGGGAGCGCTTCGACCTTGATCGCCCTCAGTACGATGGACCCAACCCGACAAACGGCGCTCGGGGGTGTCGTGGGCTACCTGGGTGTTCGGGCCGGCCGGTATTATTTAGGCTCCATCGGGAGCGCGTTGCTGGCGCTCTGTGTGGGCTACTTGTCGTGGACGCTGATGGTGGACACCAGGGTTCTTCCTCGTCGGTGGGTGAGCGGGCTCCAGACCTGGTGGAACGCCATCCGCGAGCGTTTCACGAGACGATCCGTGGCCACGACCCCACGTTCATCGTGGCGATCCGCCGATGCCAACCACGCCGTTCGATCCACTGAAACAGCACGGCCATCGATCAGAAACCCGATCGTGACCCAGAACCCCAAAACCATTCCGCCCCCTCTCTCCCCAACCAAACTCGCCCGCGCTCGGCAAACGAGCGGGGGGTTTCAATTGCCCTCGTTAGACCTTCTCACGCAACCTCCGCCGCTTGCCCAGCGGCAGGCGGAGCCCGGGGAAGACCCAATGACCAATGCGCGCATTCTGGAGGAGACCCTGCGGGAATTCGGCATTGAGGCCACCGTGCTCAACATCGATCGCGGACCGACGGTGACCCGGTATGAACTCCAACCCGCTCCCGGAGTCAAACTGACCAAGATCGTCTCGCTCGCTGATGACTTGGCGCTCGTCTTGAAGGCGGCGAGCTGCCATATCATCGCCCCCATCCCCGGCAAGGGACTCGTGGGGGTGGATGTGCCCAACCATCGAGCGACAACCGTCTACGTGCGAGACCTGATGACTTCCCGCGAGTTCACTCAGCTGCGCTCGCCGCTGGCGCTTGGCATTGGGATGGATGTGTCAGGTCACCCGTTGGTGGCGGACCTGCGCGAGTGTCCCCATCTCTTGATCGCCGGAGCGACCGGATCGGGCAAGACCGTGTGCTTGAACAGCTTGCTGACCGGGATGTTGTATCAGGCCAGTCCGGATGACGTGAAATTCCTCATGATCGATCCGAAAAAGGTGGAACTGATACTCTTCAATGACATCCCCCATCTGGTCGCTCCTGTGGTCGCGGATGCGAAGCGAGCGGCAGCCGCCTTGGCCTGGGCCGTGACGGAAATGGAACGTCGCTATCAGGTCTTAGCGAAAGTTGGGGTCAGGAATATCGATGCCTACAATGAAAGATGCCCTAGGCTGAAAGCTGAAGGCTCAAGGCAAGACCAGAACCTCGAGCCTGGAGCCTCGAGCCTTGAGCGTCTTCCATATTTGGTCATCGTGATCGACGAATTGGCGGATCTGATGATGGTGGCCTCGCAGGATGTGGAGGAGGCCATCACGCGGCTCTCCCAGCTCTCTCGAGCGGTCGGCCTGCATATCATCCTGGCCACGCAGCGTCCTTCGGTTGACGTGATCACGGGCGTGATTAAAGCCAACTTTCCGGCTCGCATCGCGTTTCAGGTGGCGTCAAAGGTGGACTCGCGCACGATCTTGGACATGAACGGGGCGGATAAACTCCTGGGTCGCGGAGATTTGATGTTCTTGCGACCGGGAACGGCCAAACCGATTCGCGCCCAGAGCTGCTATGTGACGGATGAAGAAATTGAGCGATTGGTGAATTTCTTGAAAGCCCAACGCGCTCCGAGTTATGATGAACAGTTGTTGGTCAAACAAGATCAGCCCGCGGAATTCGGCTTGATGGGTGAGAAGGATGAGTTGTATGATATGGCCAAGCGGCTGGTCCTGGAGACCGGCCAGGCGTCCACGTCATTTCTCCAGCGCCGCTTACGGCTGGGTTATGGACGAGCCGCGCGCATCCTTGATCAGATGGAACAAGAAGGTCTGGTCGGACCGGCCCAGGGCAGTCGCCCTCGCGAGATCTTCTCCAGACCCGAAGTCGCCCATTCTGAATAGGTTCAAGAACATCACAACGATGAAGATGTTTTGATGGTTTCCCCCCTATCGACTTCGCAAGAGTTAAAGTTATTAAGCGTAGGGGAACAATTCAAAGCCGCGCGCACCACGCAGCGGCTCAGCCTCCGGGACATCTCCGACGTGACAAAAATTCAACCGTGGGTGCTGGAGACGCTCGAGCGAGACGAGTTGCACAAGACCATGAGTCCGATCTACGTCAAAGGATTCGTGACGACCTACGCGAAATGTCTGCACCTCGATCCTCGCTCGCTCATTCAACAGCTCTATCCGCCGCCAACGCCATCAGAACCTGCCACCGTTCCTTCGCCTCGCCCCACAGGAAGCTCCGCCTTTGAAGGCGGGGTGGAACTACCCTGGGCGCTGATCCGTCGCCTCGGGACCGTTGCGGTTGGGGTGATCGCCCTCGTGGTCATGGTCAAGGCGAATCCGCTGCGCAGATTCTCCGTCGAGACCCCTCGGCAGGAAGCCAGTTTGACCATCGCTTCTGAGCAGCCGACGGTTCGTCCTGAGACCTTGGTGATCCCCCTGAACCAATCCTTGGAACTGAAACTCATCGCTCGACGATCGACCTGGATCTCGGTGGAGGGCGATGGGCGATTGTTGACCCAACGGGAATTGGCGGCTGGAGCACAGGAGACGTGGAAAGCCAAGCGCCAGTTGAAGCTGATCGTCGCCAAACCCTTTCACGTGGACGTGATCCTCAACGGCCAATCGATCAGTCCGCTCGTCCTCGCTCATCAGGGGCGAGTCCTGATTCACCACCGTACCATTAGCGCGCTGCCCAACAGCCCCGAGGCACCTGACCTGAAGGTGCGAGCCGGGGTCTCCTCTGAATAAACCACACCACAGATTACACAGATTGCACAATCGATTTCACAGATGAGACAACCGACCGTTCATCTGATCAGCCTCGGATGTCCCAGAACCTTGGTGGATTCCGAGCTCTATCTGGGCGAGCTACAACAAGCCGGTTTGACCGTGGTCGACACGCTGGAACAAGCGGATGTGGCCATCATCAACACGTGCAGCTTCATCCAGGAGGCGATCCAAGAATCCATTGACACCGTGCTGCAGGTGGCGGAGCTCAAGCAGCAAGGGAAGCTCAAGGCGGTCGTCGTCGCCGGGTGCTTGGTCCAGCGATTCAAAGAAGGACTGGTCAAAGAGCTTCCTGAGGTCGATGGGTTTGTTGGGGTGGATGGGTTTGGTGACATTGAAACGGTCGTCCACAAGGTCCTGAAGGGTGAACACCACGCACTCATTCGCCGACGACCACGCCTGCCGCACCGCGGGCAGCCTTCCCGCGTCGCCCTTACCCCATCGCACTATGCCTATCTGAAAGTGTCTGAAGGCTGCCTGAAAGGCTGCAGTTTCTGTATCATCCCGAAGATCAAGGGGCCTCTGGCGAGTCGGCCGATGGAGGATCTCGTGGAGGAAGCGCGTCGACTCGTTGAGGAGCGGGGAGTCAGGGAATTGGTTGTCGTGGGCCAGGACACCTCCGATTACGGTGTCGATCTCTACGGTCAGCCGCGCATCGCCGATCTGCTCGCCGCGTTAGGAACGATTCAAGGCCTTCGCTGGATTCGATTGTTGTACTGCCATCCGAAGGGCATCACCCCGCAGATTCTCGAAGCGATTCGAGATATCCCCACCGTCTGCAAGTATCTCGACTCGGCCATCGAGCACGCCGACAACGACGTCCTGATGAGGATGAACCGCGGGATCACCCAGGAACACATCCGCGAACGCGTGGCGAGACTCCGGCGGGAGATCCCGGGCATCTCCCTGCGCACCGCGGTCATTGTCGGGTTTCCCGGAGAAACCGAACGGGCTTTTGAGGCGCTGATCGAGTTCATTGAAGACATGAAATTCGAACGTCTGGGCGCCTTCCAGTACTCGAACGAGGAAGGCGCAGCAGCCTTTCGGTATCCGGATCAGGTTCCGGAGGCGGTGAAGCAACGCCGCTACGATCAACTCATGCAGGTACAACAGCGTGTGGCGTCGGAGATCAACCGGACGTGGCTGGGACGGCGATGCGAGGTCATCATTGACGAGGCCGATCCATCCGAGCCAACGCAGTTTGTCGGGCGTACCGCAGCCGATTGTCCTGAAGTGGACGGGGTGGTCTACGTGACGAACGCCACACCGCTGGTTCCCGGCCAGATCGTCCCAGTGACGATCACCGACACCTACGAATACGATTTGGTCGCGGAAGCGAACATCTCACTTCCCACTTCCGACTTCCCACTTCCGACTTTGACATGACGCTGCCCACCAAGATCACCGTCCTTCGCATCCTGCTCACCGTGGTGATCATGGGCTTGTTGATCGTTCCTGGGATGACGGCGAAAGTCGTCTGCCTGCTTCTCTTTGCCCTTGCCTCGCTGACGGATTGGCTTGATGGGTATGTCGCGAGGCGATTCAATCAAACCAGCCCCCTGGGCACCCTCCTTGATCCCATCGCCGATAAAATCCTCATTCTGGGCTTGTTGATCAGCTTCGTCCAACTCCGTCTCGTCCCAGCCTGGATGGTGGTCGTCATTCTCGCTCGGGAACTCCTCATCACCGGTGTGCGACTCTACGCGGCCAATCGCAAGATCGTCATCGCGGCCGCGAAGGAAGGCAAGCATAAAACGGTCTCCCAGATGGTGGCCGTCGTGCTGATCCTGATTTCTTTGATCATCCGAGAAGCCTTTGCGGCAGCACTCCCCATCTCCGCCGATCACGTCATGACACAGATCATCGCGGTGGCCTTGTGGGTGACGGTGATCTTGACCATCGTCTCAGGAGCCAGTTTTTTCTGGCGCCATCGGGGACTCTTGCGCGATGCGTCGGCTCGCCCTTGACATGTCACGATGTCAAGGGCTCGTTAACTTCCTCGCCACCGGCGGGGGTGCCGGCTATCTGCCTTGGGCGCCCGGGACGGCCGGAAGTTGCGTCGGGCTGCTGATCGGTTGTCTCACGGCGTCATACGCCGCGCCGCTGCGCGCGGGTCTGCTGGTCATGGCCCTCCTCATCGGCGTGGCGGTGTCGACAAGCGCTGAGCGGGCCGCCGGCGCGCACGATCCATCGTTCGTCGTCATCGACGAGGTGTGGGGCATGTGGGCGGCGATCGCGGCGTTTCCAAGCCTCCTGCAGGCTCCCGGCATGATGGCGCTCGCCTTTGTGCTGTTTCGGCTGTTCGATATCGTCAAGCCTCCACCCTTGAAGTGGTTCGCGAAAGCGCCGGCGGGGTGGGGCATCATGCTCGATGACGTCGGCGCTGCCGCCTACACCATTCTCCTCCTGAACTTAGTCCATAGGCCATAGTCCATAGTCGATAGACAAACCTCGAAGCATTTTTTGATTTCTCACTATGGACTATCGACTGCGGACTATGGACTCGTAAACATGCGGGCGTTTTTGGCCGTTGAGCTTCCTGCCGACATTCGCCGCGCACTCACCCATCTCCAATCGCAGTTGGCGCAGCCCCGCGCCGATGTGAAATGGACTGAGGAAGCCAACCTGCACGTCACGATGCGATTCCTCGGGGAGATCACCGAGCAACAGCGGCAGGGTCTTGAGGAGATGCTGCGCGGCGCGGCCTCTCACCATCCTGTCGCGACGATCCAATTGACCGGGCTGGGGGCGTTTCCCTCGCTGGAGTCGCCCCGCATCCTATGGATCGGTGTCGGAGAAGGGAAGGACTGGTTGACTCAATTGGCGGGCGAGTTCGAGAGAGAGCTGGTCTTGCTGGGGTTCGCCAAGGAAGAGCGGCCCTTTGCGGCCCACGTCACCCTTGGCCGCGTCCGTTCTCCACGGGGACGCGCCCAACTCATGGCAGCGATGCGCGAATCCGCGTGGCGTCCACCTGAACCGTTTTGCGCGACCCACCTGACACTCTTCCAGAGCACGCTCACCAGCGCCGGCGCGCGCTACACCCCCCTCGCCTCGTTTCCATTTGTTTAGGGGTGAAGCCTATTACGTCACGCACCGGACCCATGGCATTGAGCAGGCGAATCGAATGGCTCACATGATCAGCACGTTCCCGATTGAATTGGTGGACGCGGACCTCGAACTTGCTAAACACGCCGCGCTGTTGAAAGTGACCCACAAACTTCCCTATGTGGACTGCTTCGCCGCCGCGCTTGCCAAGACACGAAAAGCGACACTCGTCACCGGCGACAAAGATTTCAAACCGCTTGAGGGCGAAATCAAAGTGAGCTGGCTATAGGATGCTTAGGGATACGAGGCGCGGCGGCGCAGGAGGTCGAGGGCGAGTTGGGCGGCTTGGGATTTGACGGCGAGGCGGTCGCCGTGGAAGATGTGGCGCTCGACGATCGTGCGCGCGTGTGTGGCCAGCGCCATGTAGACCAGGCCCACCGGTTTGGACGGTGTCGCCCCGGTCGGCCCCGCGATGCCGGTGACCGCCAGCCCCACGTCAGTCCCGGCGCAGCGTCGAGCCCCTTGCGCCATGGCCTTGGCAACGTGAGCGCTGACAGCACCGTAGCGCGTCAACGCCGCCTGGGGTACTCCTAAGACCTCGTGTTTGACGCGGTTGTGGTAGGCCACGACCGACATGATCAGATAGCGCGAGCTGCCCGGCACATTGGTCAACCGGTCAGAGACCAAGCCGCCGGTGCATGACTCGGCTACGGCGAGGGTCAGGCGTCGTTTCACCAGCAACCCTCCCACAATGCCTTCCAGCGTGTCCTCATCGATCCCGTACACCACAGGACCGAGTCGTCGGCGCAGTATTTGCTCCAACCGATCCAAGAGACGCTCCGCGTCGCGTCGGGACTTGCCGGCGACCGTCAAGCGGACATCGACGGCCATGAGGTTCGGATAGAGTCCCACTTGCACCTCATCCGGAATGCGCAGGCGGCGCAACACCCCTTGGATCGCCAGTTCCACGATCCCAATGGTGCGGATCGTACGACTGACGATGGGTGTCCCGTGCAGGCGCTGTCGAAGACGGGGGATGACGGACTTCTCACAAATGGCTTGCATTTCGCGTGGCACACCAGGCAAGGCCACGATGAGGTGTCCATGGAGCCCCATCGGTGCTGTCCGTGGGGCGGAATCCTGAGCGAGTCCCGCCGCAGCGGGACGAGTCGAAGGATCACCGTCAAACCAGATCCCGGGGGCCGTCCCGACCGGATTCGGCAGAGCCTGAGCCCCATCGGGGAGATAGGCTTGGCGAAGGGCCAAGCGGTTGAGACGTCGGTGATGTTGTCGGTAGAAGACGCGCACACGCGCAGCCGCCCGTGGGACGAATCGAAGCGGACGATCGACGGCTTGGGCCAGGGAGGCCGCGGTGAGATCGTCAAAGGTGGGCCCAAGTCCGCCGGTGAGAATCAGCAGATCGGTGGAAGCCAGCAGCTCTCTGAGCGCCTCAACAATACGCGGGGACTCATCGGCCACGACGAGTTGCCGCACACACGGAATCCCAAGCTCCTGGAGCCGTCTGGCAAGGTAGGCCGCGTTGGTGTTGACGGTCTGCCCGCTGGTCAACTCTGAACCGATGGAGAGGATGGCTGCCCGCATGACTTGCTCGTCTCGATGAGGTATAATACCTCCCGTATGCCCGCAGCGCAAACAGGGTAAATAATAAAAAAGAGGAAGGGACACCAACATGGCCACGGCAGAAAAAGAGCGAGATCGAGAGCGGTTAGACCGGCAGAAGGTCTTGGAGCTGACCCTCAGCCAGATTGAAAAACAGTTTGGCAAGGGCTCGATCATGCGTCTGGGGCAGGAGACGAAATTCGACATCCCCGCTCTCTCCACGGGCTCTCTGACGTTGGATCTCGCGCTGGGGATCGGGGGATTGCCGCGCGGGCGGGTGGTGGAAATCTTCGGGCCCGAATCATCCGGCAAGACTACCCTCACCCTGAGTACGATCGTCCAAACCCAGCGCGCCGGCGGGGTGGCCGCATTCATCGACGCGGAGCATGCGCTGGACCCCACCTATGCCAAGACGCTGGGCATTAATCTCGATGACCTGCTGATCTCCCAGCCCGACACGGGCGAGCAGGCGCTGGAGATCGCGGAGATGCTGGTGCGTTCCAACGCCGTGGATCTGGTAGTGATCGACTCGGTGGCCGCGCTGGTGCCTCGCGCCGAGATCGAGGGGGAAATGGGCGATCAGTTCATGGGGTTGCAAGCGCGCCTGATGAGCCAGGCGCTGCGCAAGCTCACCGCCGCCATCTCAAAATCCAAGACCTGCTGCGTGTTCATTAACCAGCTTCGGGAAAAGATTGGCGTGCTGTTTGGATCACCGGAAACGACGCCGGGCGGCCGGGCGTTGAAGTTCTACTCGTCGGTGCGGATCGACTTGCGTCGCATTGAAACCATCAAGTCCGGGGAGCGCGCCGTGGGCAACCGGGTGCGCGCCAAGATCGTGAAGAACAAGGTGGCCCCACCATTCCGCCAGGCGGAATTCGACATTCTGTTTGATGAAGGGATCTCCAAGGCGGGCAGTCTGCTCGATGCGGGGGAGAGCGCCGGCGTCATTCAACGGCAGGGCAGTTGGCTCTCCGCCGGAGAGACGAAGCTGGGGCAGGGACGTGAAGCCGCGCGATTGTTCTTGAAAGAAAACCCGAGGTTGATGCAAGAATTGGAAGAGCAGGTTCGCCATCAGTCGCAACCGAGTCAACCGAAACTTTCGGAGGCCGCGGTGTCATAGATGAAGGGCTCAACGATTCGTCTCCTCGGGCTGTGTGCCCTCATTGTGGGGGTCGGGGTGTTTGCGGGGCGCGTGGAACTGTGGTCGGGAAGCACCAAGCCTGCGTCGCATTCCGTCGTCGGATTCGACCCGGTGCAAGCCGGACAAGGGGGCTCAGAAGCCGAGACGCTGGAACAGGCCTTCACTCGCGTCGGCGAGCAGGTGGGACCTGCAGTCGTGAGTATCTCTACGGAGCAGATCGAACAGGTCCAGCGATATTTCCGCGTGCATCCCTTCTTTGGGGATGAACCGTTCGATGAGTTCTTCCGAGAGTTTTTCGGTCAGGTCCCCGGACAACAGGGCCAAGGACAGGAATTCCGACGGTTTGGCTTGGGTTCCGGCGTCATCATCGATAAACAGGGGTATATCCTGACCAACGAACATGTCGTGGCCGATGCGGATAAGATCACCGTGACCCTGTCCGACGGCCGCGAGTTTTCCGGTGAGGTCAAGGGCAAAGACATGCGGTCCGACTTGGCCGTCATCAAGATCGACGCGAAGAATCTTCCTGCGGCCGCCTTGGGGGATTCGAATACCGTCAAGACCGGCCAATGGGCCATTGCGTTGGGCAATCCGTTTGGATTAGTCGGCTATGGGTCCTCCAGTCAGGTGCTTGGCCCTGAACCGACCTTGACCGTCGGAGTCGTCAGCGCCTTGCACCGTCGTTTACCGCATGTCTCACGAGCCGATCGAGATTATTCGGATCTGATCCAGACGGACGCCGCCATCAACCCCGGCAACAGCGGTGGGCCGCTGGTCAATAGCCGCGGCGAGGTGATCGGCATCAACGTGGCGATCCTCACCAGCTCCCGAGGCAGCGAGGGGGTGGGGTTTGCGATTCCGATTAACAAGGCGAAAGCGATTCTCGATGTGTTGATCGAGGGTCGCAAGGTGTTGTACGGGTGGCTGGGCGTGCAGATTCAAGACATCACCCAGGACGTCGCGGAGTACTACGGGTTGTCCGATCGTTCGGGGGTGCTCATCTATCAGGTCTTGCCGAATGGTCCCGCGGAGAAAGCCGGCATGAAAGACGGGGATATCATCAAGGCGTTCGATGGGACGCCCGCCAAGAACGCGGGCGAGCTGGTGGCTCTCGTCGGTCGCACCAAAGTCGGCCGGAAGGTTCACGTCGAAGTCCTCAGAGAAGGCAAGACCTCGACCATGGCGATCGAGGTGGGGGAGCGGCCATCGGAGATTGAGCTCGTCGGAGGTGCTGCGGAAGCCTGGCGAGGCGTGAAGGTCGCTGACTTGACTCCGCAACTTGCGGAACAATTTGGGATCAATCCTGAAACCGGTGGGGTGGTGGTGACCGAGGTCGTCCCTGACAGCCCGGCCGGCGATGCGCGTCTGCAACCCGGTGATGTGATCAATGAGATCAACCGCAGGCGGGTGGCCTCGGTCAACGACTACCGCGAGGTCATTTCGAGCATCCCTCCTGGCGCGAACGCCTTGGTCCGCACCAACCGAGGCTATGTCGTCATTAAAGCGTCCCGCTAGGGACGTCGACCGCTGGTTGCGCGCGGCTCGACGGTATCTCCGGTTCGGAACCCGCTCCAGAGCCCAAGTGCGCGACTATCTCATAGACCGCAAGGCTCCGGAGCCGGTGGTCGCGGATGTCCTGGCGGCGTGTGCGCGGGAGGGGCTGATCGACGATCGCGTGGCCGCGAAGTTGTGGGCCGAAACCCTCAGGCAGCGCGGCTATGCGCTCTCAGCAATCCATCTTCAACTTCAGGAACGAGGATTCGATGACTCGACCATTGAGCAAGCCCTCAACGCCCTTCGAGTGCGCGAGGATGATGAGCAGCGCGCTCGGATGGTGGTGGCGCAGATCCTCACCAAAACCTCATCAGGATCGGCTCGAGGGCGACGGGCATCCGTGGCTCGCCGGCTGGCTCGACGCGGCTTCGACCCCGAGCTGATCGACCGCCTCCTCAGCGAACGCAAGTCGAATCATGACGAGTAACGAGTTGCGGGAGCGGTTTCTGGCCTTCTTCAAGGCCAAGGACCATCCCGTCATTCCCAGCGACTCCTTGATCCCCAGCGGCGACCCAACGGTGTTGTTTACATCCGCCGGCATGAATCAGTTCAAGGACTATTTCCTGGGCAAGCGTACCGACTTGAAGCGTGCGGCGTCATGCCAGAAGTGCCTGCGCACCGGCGATCTGGAGAAGGTCGGCAAGACGCCGAGCCATCATTCGTTCTTTGAAATGTTGGGCAATTTTTCCTTCGGCGATTACTTCAAGGCCGAGGCGATCCAATGGGCCTGGGAGTTCTTGACCGGCCTCTTGCCCGAGAAGAAGCTCTGGGTCAGCGTGTATGAAGAGGACGACGAGGCCTTCGCGCTGTGGCGGAAGATCGGGCTGCCCGAATCACGGATCAAGCGGTTTGGTCAAGCGGAGAATTTTTGGCCGGCCAATGCGCCGACCGAAGGGCCCAACGGCCCCTGCGGGCCGTGCTCTGAAATCTACTACGATCCCGACGGCAAGGTGCAGGGCGTGAGGTCAGTGGAGGTGTGGAACCTCGTCTTCACCCAGTACGACCGACAGCTTGACGGGACGCTCAAACCGTTGCCGAAGCCGAACATCGACACCGGCATGGGCCTTGAGCGTCTGGCCGCAGTAGTCCAGGGGGTGGACACGGATTACGAAACCGATCTGTTTGCGCCGATCATGGCCGAGATCAACAAACATTTTCTTGCTGGGCTCGAGGCGCTCGACTCGAAAGATCGCAGCGCAGCACGGCTTATCGCTGATCACGTACGCGCTGTTGTGTTTTTGCTCGCTGAAGGATTGATTCCCTCAAATGAAAGTCGAGGGTATGTACTGCGTATGCTCATTCGACGTGCCCATTGGAACGCCAATCGTTTATTCCAGTGCTTACCTCAGAGAAGAGGGAAAGCCCAGGCGTGGTTGAGTAGCTTGTCGAGCTCAGTGATTAAGACGTACAAAGAGGTCTATTCAGAGATTGCAGAAAAACAACAGTTCATCGGGGAAGTACTTGGCAGTGAAGAGGACAATTTCATTGAAACTCTAGAGGCTGGGAACGAACAGATCACGACAGAGATGGGTCGATTGAAAGCTCAAGGGAGCCGACTGATCTCTGGCGACTTTGCGTTCAAGATGAAAGATACCTATGGTTATCCCTTTGAGCTCTTAGCCAATATGGCCGAGCGAGAAGGTTTCAAGATTGAAACGAGGGTATATGAACAGCGACTGACCGAACAGCAGGAGCGGTCGAGGGCGGCGAGTCAGTTCGGCGGCGTGTTCATCGCGCCGACGTTGAAGCTGGGCGAAGACGTGAAGCCGGAGTTTGTCGGCTATGACACGTTGCAAGTCGAAGCCAGGGTCAAGGGGATTTGGCATGACAACCGGTGGGTTCAACAGGCCAAGCAGGGCGATGAGGTCGGACTCGTCCTCGATCGCTCGCCGTGTTACGGTGAATCGGGCGGGCAGATCGGCGATCAAGGAACTATCGAAAGCCCTAAGGGTGTCGCAGAGGTGCTCGATACACAATGGGTGGATGGGCTGCTGGTGCATCAGACTCGGGTGAAGCAGGGAGCTGTGTCAGTCAACGATCCGGTTCGAACGACGGTGGATGCCCAGCGACGCCTGAAAGTCGCTCGAAGTCACACGGCCGCCCACGTGCTGCACTGGGCGCTGCGTAAGGTCTTGGGGCCGGAGACGGTCCAAGCCGGCTCGCTGGTGGAACTCGAACGGGTTCGCTTTGATTTCTCGTCCCTCAGCGCCTTGAACGATGAGCAGCAAGCGAAGGTGGAGCAGCTCGTCAATGAGCGGGCGCGATGCGCTGACGACGTGAAGACGGTGACCATGCGCTTGGAGGAAGCCAAGCGTGTGGGAGCGTTGGCGTTGTTTGGAGAGAAGTATAGTCAGCAGGTTCGCGTCGTGTCGATCGGCGACTATTCGAAAGAGTTGTGCGGGGGCACGCACCTCAGTCACACAGGCTTGATGGGAACGTTTTGCATTGTGGCGGAGAGCTCAATTGCTGCCGGCACCAGACGCATTGAAGCCCTCGTCGGCGAGGCGGCGCACGAGCGCCAACACCAAGAACAGCGGATCCTCCATGAGGCGGCGCAGCGCTTGAGCCGTCCGGCGACGCAGCTCCTGGACGGGTTGGAAGAGCTGCTTGAGCAATTGAAACGATCAGAGCAACAGCGCAAAACCCTTCAACAGGAGTTGGCCAAGGTGGAAGCGCAGCGGCTGGTCGGATCGGCCAAGCAGATTCGTGGGGTGACCTTCATTGCAGCAGCTATGCAAGACGCTGACCGGGATGTCCTCTCGACCATGGCCGATGCGGTTCGAGGTGTCCTCAAGGGTGACGGGATCGTGGTCCTCGCGTCATCGGATGGGACCTCGAAGGTCTCCATCGTCGTGGCGGTCACGAAGACGTTGGTCAAGCGAGTGCATGCCGGAGAGCTCTTGAAAGCGGTGGCTCCCATCGTTCAAGGCAGCGGAGGCGGGCGCCCGGAGTTCGCCCAAGGGGGAGGGAAAGATCCCTCCAAAATTCCAGAGGTCTTGAGACGAACCGAAGAATTCGTTCGTCAGATCTTGGAACAGGGTTGAAATTATTGACATGAAAATTATTTCTACGACCGGAAAAACGTGGCAGCAGCTCTGTGCCCGCCAACTCTCCCGCAAGCGTCGCGTCGAAGAGCGGGTCAGAGCCATCATCGAAGATGTGCGGTTGCACGGCGATGACGCGGTGCTGCGTTACACACGGCGGTTCGACAAGGTCCGATTGAAGACGAAGCAATTGCGGGCGACCGAATCGGAGACCTCGGGGGCGTTTCAGCACATCGACCCGAATCTGGTCCTGCACCTGAAAACGGCCATCCAAAATGTGCAGGCGTTCTACAGTCAATCCCGCTTAAAGCCGGTGCGGATCGTCCATGATGATGGCGTCTTGCTGGCCGATAAGTTCGATCCGTTGGAACGGGTGGGGATTTACATCCCCGGAGGAACCGCGAGTTTGGTCTCGACGGTCTACATGACGGTCATTCCAGCCCGTCAGGCCGGGGTCAAAGAGATCGTCCTCGCGACTCCGCCTCGGCCTGATGGGAGCGTGGATCCCAACATCCTGGTCGTTGCCAGTCTCCTTCGGGTCGATGAGATCTACAAGATGGGTGGGGCCCAAGCCATCGCCGCGATGGCGCTTGGGACCAAGACCATTCGAAAAGTCGACAAGATTGCAGGACCCGGCAATCCCTACGTGGTGGAGGCGAAGCGCCAGTTGTTCGGTTTCGTCGATGTGGATACGATTGCCGGGCCCTCGGAGATTGCCATCATCGCCAATCGCCACTCCAACCCTCAGTATGTGATGGCCGATCTGGTGGGAGAAGCCGAACACGCCGGTGGGGTGGGATTTCTCATTACGACATCCAAAACCCTGGCCAAGCTGGCCAAGAAAGAGATCCCCGGAGGATACTGCGTCATCGTCAAGAACCTTGAGGAGGCCGCAGAGGTCGCGAATCGCTTGGCGCCTGAGCACCTGGAAATCATGGTCAAGTCGCCCAAGAAATTGCTCAAACGCATTCGCGCCGCGGGGGCGATCTTCTTGGGGCCCTACTCCCCGGTGACGGTCGGAGATTACATCGCCGGGCCGAGCCATGTGCTGCCGACGGGAGGATCGGCCAGGACGTTTTCAGGGCTTGGGGTGGATGATTTTATCCGCAAGACCCACATCATCTCCTACTCGAAAAGTGCGCTGGAGAAGGCTCGAGAGTCCATTGAGCGACTGACGGCGCTGGAGGGGCTTCCTCGCCACTATGACGCCGTGAAAGTGAGACTCGAGTGACAACCATGCGACGCGCAACAGTGAAACGAGCTAGTCGTGAGACGAAGATCACGGCGACCGTCAATCTTGACGGCAGCGGCAAGACCACGGTTCGAACCGGGATCCCCTTTTTGGATCACATGGTCACCTTATTCGGAACACACGGGTTGCTGGATCTTTCGGTTCGGGCGAACGGTGATCTCGATGTTGACATCCACCACACCAACGAGGATGTCGGACTCGTCTTGGGTCAGGCCTTTGCCAAGGCGCTGGGCGATGGCCGGGGGATCCACCGGTTTGGTTGGGCCTATGTGCCGATGGAAGAAGCGCTTGTGCGGGTGGTTCTTGATTGTTCAGGACGTCCCAAGCTCATTGTGCAGGATCAACGAACTCCCCGCGCTTCACTGCGAGGCTCTGGGACGAGGTACCAATGGGAAGATTTTGAGCACTGGCTGGAGTCCTTCATTCGCAGTGCTCAACTTACGGTGCACATCGATATCTTCTCAGGCCGCGATTTCCACCACACCTGTGAAGCCACCATGAAAGCCTTTGGTCGGGCCATTCGACAAGCGGTCCAACGGGATGCGCGTCGGCAGGGAGTCCCATCATCCAAAGGTCTGCTGTAACCCCATCCCGATGATTGCCATTGTGGATTACGGCATGGGGAATTTGCGCAGTGTGTCCAAGGCCCTTGAGCATCTCGGTGCGAAGGCTCAGGTGACCGGTGATCCTCAAGCCATCCAACGCGCCGGCAAACTCATTCTGCCTGGGGTTGGTGCATTTCCCGCCGCCATGCGGGAGTTGCAAACTCGCGGGTTAGTTGGACCCATCAAGGAGGCGATCGCCGCAGGGAAGCCCTACCTTGGGATTTGTCTTGGACTTCAGTTGCTCTTTGAACGCAGTGAGGAAGGGGAAGCCGCGGAAGGTCTTGGCATCTTGGCCGGCACCGTCAAG
>CAZUWM010000001.1:0-101560 GCA_964624155.1 uncultured Planctomycetales bacterium | reverse complement strand
ATCTGCGTTCCGACGAGCTCACGACGAACTTGGGGCGATTCGCGTGTTTTTCAGGATGAATCATCCGTCGTCCACTGACCAAACCGCACCGCCGGCCAAGCCGGTCCGCATGCGCGTGCGGTATTCCTATCTGCCTCAACAACTGGCGCATCCTGATGAGGTCCTCCAGGCCATCCGCGAGCACCTCAAAACGGGCAGCTTCACCTTGGGGGAAGAAGTGGAGCGGTTCGAGCGCGCCTTCGCCGATTTCATCGGCGCCCGGTATGCCATCGGCGTGGGCAGCGGCACCGACGCGCTGATGCTGGGTCTCCACGCCCTCGGCGTCGGCCCTGGGGATGAGGTGATCACGGCCGCGAACACGTTCGTGGCCACCGCCGGGGCCATCCACCATGTGGGGGCACGGCCGGTCCTGGTGGATGTGCTCCAGGACTTCACCATCGATCCGGAGCAGATCGCCCGGGCGATTACCCCACGGACCAAAGCGATCATCCCCGTCCACCTGACCGGCGAGGTGGTGGACATGGACGCCATCCTGTCGCTTGCCGAGCGGCACGGCCTGCGCGTGGTGGAGGACGCCTGCCAGGCGGTCGGGGCCTCCTCTCGCGGGCGGTCGGCAGGAACGATGGGGGCGTGCGGGGCGTTCAGCCTCCATCCGCTGAAAAATCTCAACGTGTGGGGTGACGCCGGCCTGATTGTGACGGGCGACCCGGCGCTGAACGAGCGCCTCCGCCTCTTGCGCAACCACGGCCTGAAAAATCGTGATGAGGTAGAGATGTTCGGCTACAACAGCCGCTTGGATTCGATCCAGGCCATCGTGGGCAACTGGTTGCTGCCGCAGGTGGAGGGCATTACCGCGCAGCGAGCGGCCAACGCGGCGTTCTATGACGCAGCCTTTCAGCCGATGCGGGGGGATGTGACCCTGCCGGTCCGTCGGGCCGGGGTGCGGCGCGCGTTCCACCTGTACATGATGTATGCCCGCGAGCGGGACGCGCTCTATCGCTACCTGCATGCGCAGGGCATTGAGGCGAAAATCCACTACCCGATTCCGCTGCACCTCCAGCGCGGCCTGGCGCACCTGGGCTATCGGCCGGGAGATTTCCCTGAGGCGGAGCGGCAAGCGAAGTCGCTCATCACTCTTCCCGTGGATCAATTGCTCACGCAGGCGGAGCTGACCTATACGGTTGAGATCGTGCGCGAATTCTATCGAGGTCAATGATGGAGGCGATGCCCCCCGAGTTGAAACGGCAACTCCTGCGGGCCATGCTGCGCATTCGACGGGTCGAAGAGCGGATCGCCGAATTGTACGCCGAGCAGGAGATGCGCTGTCCCTGTCATCTGGCCATCGGACAGGAAGCGGTGGCGGTCGGGACGTGCGCACCGCTCGTGCCAGGGGATACGCTGTTCGGGACGTATCGCGGCCACGGACTCTACCTGGCCAAGGGCGGAGACCTGGCGGCGCTGATCGCCGAGCTCTACGGAAAGGAGACCGGTTGTACCCGTGGACGCGGGGGATCAATGCAGCTGATCGCTCCTGAGGCGGGATTGGTGTGCACCTCGGCGCTCGTCGGAGGCACGATCCCCATGGCGGTGGGCGCGGCGCTCTCGGCAAGATACCGCGGCACGCGGCACGTCTCGGTGGTGGTGTTCGGAGACGGGGCGACGGAGGAAGGCGTCTTCCACGAGAGTTTGAATTTCGCGTCCTTGAAGCGGTTGCCCGTCGTGTTCGTGTGCGAAAACAACCTGTATGCGTGTTATTCCCATCAGCGCGCCCGCCAGGCGGCGGACAACATCTTTGAACGGGCCGAGGCGCATGCGATGCCAGACCAGCGCGTCGACGGCAACGATGTGGTGGCGGTGCACGACGCGGTCGGCCAGGCAGTGGCGCGCGCGCGAGCCGGCGAGGGACCGTCGTTGATCGAATGCCGCACCTACCGGTGGCTCGAGCATGTCGGGCCGAACGACGACACGCATCTCGGCTACCGCCCTCGAGAGGAGGTCGAGCGGTGGAAGGCGCAGTGTCCCGTGAAGCGATTGGCTCACCACCTGGAGGCTGAGGGGCTCCTGACGTCCGCCCAGTATGCGCAGTGGTCTGTGGAGGTGACGCGCGAGATCGACGCGGCCGTGGCGTTCGCGCAGCAGAGCCCGTTTCCTTCGGTCGATGAGCTCGCGGAACACGTCTACGCGGAGACGGGTGCCGGATGACGCGGAGCCGCTCGTTCTGTGAGGCGTTGAACGAGGCGCTAGGACAAGCCATGGCAGCTGACCCCACGGTCATCCTCATGGGGGAGGGCGTGGATGATCCCCGCGCCATCTTCGGATCGACACGAGGTCTGAAGGAGCAGTTCGGCGCCGGCCGCGTCTTCGATATGCCTCTGGCTGAAAACGGCATGACCGGTGTCGCCGTGGGCGCAGCGCTCACCGGGTTGCGTCCAGTCATGACGCACCAGCGGTTGGATTTCATGCTCTATGCGATGGATCAGATCGTGAACCAGGCCGCGAAGCGTTGCTATGCTTCCGGAGGTCGTCAGTCAGTGCCGCTGACGATCCGGGCGATCGTGGGACGTGGGTGGGGACAAGGCCCACAGCACTCGCAGAGCCTCCAGTCGTGGTTCGCCCACATCCCCGGCTTGAAGGTGGTGATGCCGGCCACGCCGTACGACGCGAAAGGCCTGCTGCTGTCGGCCATCCAGGACCCCAATCCTGTCGTGTGCATTGAGCACCGGTCGCTGTACGACCGCATGGGAGAGGTGCCTGAGGAGGCCTACACCGTCCCCATCGGCAGCGGGCGCCTCCACTGCATCGGCACGGATGTAACGATCGTCGCCTTCTCGTACATGTTCCAGGAGACGCTGCGCGCGCTGCCGGCGATGGCAGAGGCTGGGATCTCGGCGGAGGTGGTTGATCCGCGTTCCGCCAGACCGCTCGATGAGGAGCTGATCCTCGCCTCAGTCAGGAAAACCGGCCGGCTCGTCGTCTGCGATACCGGATGGGCCAGCTGCGGGGTAAGCGCCGAGGTGGCTTGCGTGGCTGCGGAGCGCGCTTTTCATGCGCTGAAGGCGCCCATCCGACGGGTGACGTTGCCCAATCTGCCCACGCCGACGAGCCGCGTCCTCGAGGAAGCCTTCTATCCTGGTCCACGCGACATCCTCCAGGCCGTGTGGGATGTCATGGGTATCGAGCGCGCGATGCCGCGTATGGCACCGGTTGGGCACGGTACCGCCGAGGCGATCTTCGCGGGGCCGTTTTAGGGAGGGATCGCATGCTGTCTTCCACCACCATCGTCATCGGAAGCAACTGTTTCACTGGCAGTCACTTTGTGGACGCCCTGCTGGATGATCCGCACCAGGCCGTTATCGGCGTCAGCCGATCTCCGGAGAAGGGCGCGTTCTTCCTGCCGTATCGGGCCCGGGCCACGGAGCGGTTCCAATTTTTCCAGCTCGATCTGGTCCGCCAGCCGGAGGCGGTGCAAGCCTTGCTCGATGAACAACAGCCGTCCACCGTCATTCACGTGGCGGCCTTGAGCGAGGTCGCGCTGAGCAACACGAGCCCCGTGGAGTACTTTGAGCTGAACACCGTGGCGACGGTACGGTTGGGCAACTTCCTGAGGACGCGACGGTACCTGAAGCGGTATATCCATATCTCCTCCGCCGAGGTGTACGGTTCCTGCGAGCATCCGGTGCCGGAGACCCACCCGGTGCATCCCAGCACGCCGTACGCCGTGTCCAAGGCCGCTGCGGATCTCTACCTCTCAACGTTGGCGAAGAATTTCGGCTTTCCGGCTGTCCTGATCCGCTCGACGAACGTGTACGGGAAGCATCAGCAGCTCTTTAAGATCATCCCGAGGACGATTCTCGCCATCAAGCAGGGGAAGAAGGTGATGCTCCACGGCGGCGGCCGGGCGGTCAAGTCGTTCGTGCACATCCGCGACGTCGTCCGAGGGGCCTTGGCGGCGGCGCAGAACGGAGCGCCGGGGTCGCTCTACCATTTTTCCACGCCGGATGACGCGACGATCGCCCAGGTGGTCCGGCGGATCGCGGAGCTGATGGGCCGTTCCTTCGAGGAGGTGGCTGAGCCGGTGGAGGAGCGGCTCGGCCAGGACGCGCGATACTGGTTGGACTGCACAAAGGCCCGGCGGGAACTCGCCTGGACGCCGCGCATCTCGTTTGAGGAAGGGCTCCGAGAAACCATCAACTGGATTGAACAGTCGTGGGATGACGCGGTGCGCGAGCCGCAGGTCTACGTTCATCAGGTCTAGCGCCGATGGGAGCCGTCATGGATCCGTGGAAGGGTGAGGAGACGAAAGAACGGGGCGCACGCTCACCGGTGGTCCTGTTGGGGGCCAGCGGGTTTCTCGGCAAGGCCGTTCGCGCTGACTTGGAGCGAGCGGGGTATGTGGTCTGGGGTGGCGGCTCCGCCACGATTGATCTGCGAAGGCCCGAGAGCCTTGACACGTTGAGGCGCGTGGTCAGCTCGAACACCATTCTGATCATGGCGGCGGCGGTCATGCGGGACAGGGGCAACGCGATCCAGGCCTTCGAGGACCACATGGCCATGATCGCTCGAGTGGCCCGGCTCCTCTCGGACGGCCCGATCCGCAAATGTCTCTATGTGAGCTCGGCGGCGGTCTACGGCGACGGAACGACGAATGAGGCCATCACGGAAGAGGCGCCGGTCAATCCGGATACCCAGTACGCGATGGCGAAGCTCGCCGGCGAGCTGCTGATGACCCAGGCTGCCGTTGCCGTCTCCACCCCTGCCGTGATCTTGCGAGCGTGTCGGATCTATGGACCGGGGGATCCGAACCTCGTCTCGTATGGCCCGGCGCAGTTCATCAAGACCGCGCACGAGCGAGGGGTGATCGAGTTGTTTGGAGAG
Organism: uncultured Planctomycetales bacterium; assembly: GCA_964624155.1. GTDB lineage: Bacteria > Omnitrophota > Gorgyraeia > Aquiviventales > Aquiviventaceae > CAZUWM01. The sequence continues at coordinate 96,685 of CAZUWM010000001.1, read as the reverse complement.
GGTGAAGAGCGACGGGAGTATGTCTTTATCGACGACGCGGCGCGTGCGGTCCGACGATTGGCGGGGGACGCCTCAACCGGCGTGTACAACCTGGCGAACGGACGCCCCGCTTCCTTTGCGACCGTGGCCGGGGCGATTCAGCGTCTGCTGCCTGGGCCTGTGGCTGTGCGCCATCGTCCGCGATACCGACCCGTGACCCACCAGGCGTTTGTGCCGGCGAAGCTCATGGCGGCCTGTCCGGACTTGGTGTGGACGCCGCTCGAAGACGGACTGACGGTGGCGGTCGCGGCATCGCCCGCCGAGGCACGCGTGGGATGAGAGCGGTTGTGCTCCGTAAAGTTGGTGCGCCATTGCCTGTTGAAGATGTGGAGCTTCCACCGCTCGCCGGCGGGCAGGTGCTGGTCCGGATGCAATTAGCGGCCGTCTGCCATTCGCAGAAACTGGAGGTGTTCGGAGGACGCGGCGAGGATCGGTTCCTCCCGCATCTGATCGGCCATGAGGGGGTGGGGATCGTCGAGGAGGTTGGACCGGGGGTCACCAAGGTGCACTCCGGAGACCAGGTCGTCCTCTCGTGGATCCGGGGATCCGGACGAGTCGCCGAGCCCATTCGCTACCGGAGCCGGGAGGGCGTGGTGAACGCGGGACCCATCGCGACATTCTGCGAGCAGCCCATCGTTTCGGAGCAGTGTGTCACGCGCATCGATCCGCCGGTTGACCCGGAGGTGGCCGTCCTGGCCGGCTGCGCCATTCCAACCGGGGCCGGGACGGTGTGGAACGCCATGCCGGCCGAGCGTGAGGGCAGCATCTGCATCATCGGTGCAGGCGGGGTCGGCCTGGCCGCGGTCGGCGGCGCCGTCCATGCCGGGTGGGGCACGGTCGCGGCGGCGGATCTGCGTCCTCGACGGCTGGCTCGGGCCGTCGAACTGGGTGCAACGCATACCATCACGATAGGCGAGGAGGGGTTCGAGGACGGCGCAGCGCGCATCACCGGCGGCCGGGGATTTGACCTCGTGGTGGAGTGTGCCGGGACGAGCCGCTCGATGGAGGCGGCAATCCGCATCGCCAAGCCCCGCGGCGGCCGGGTGGTCATCGTCGGCAATCTCGAGGCGGGCATGGTGATCGCGGTCAACCCATTCGACCTGATCGCGGGCCGCTCGCTGACCGGCAGCTGGGGCGGCGGCGTCAATGCGGATGCGGACATTCCCCGGTGCGTGCGCCTGGTGGAGCGCGGGGCGCTTAACCACCGGCTGCTGATGGGCCGCCGGTTTTCTCTCGAGCAGATCAACGAAGCCATTCAGTCGTTGGAGGATGACGAACCGGGGCGTCCGCTCCTTCTCTGCCAGCCGTCGGCCGTACGCGTTCAGGCTCCGGAGACCTGCGCGCAGACAACGGGGAGGGCGAGCTGATGCCGGAGGCTGTCTCCGCGTGTGGCGTGGCGGTTGCCTGGCTTGGCAGCCTCATGATCCTGCACGTGGGGTTCCTGGCGTGGACCAGGACCCTTCGACCGCCGAGCGCCTGGGGAGCGTCTGCTGCGTGGGTGGCGGTGTTGATCCTGACGGGATCGTGGTCGGTGTGGGCCAGCCTTGAGCCGGTCCCGACTTCGTTGCGCGTCGGAGCCACGTGCCTGTTTCTGGCCGGGTGCCTCGTCTATCTGGAATTGCGGTCGTTGTTGTCGAGGGGCTATTCACTGAGGATTCTGCTCGATCTCATGGACAAGGACCATGGGGAAACGCTTGAGCGCCTGCGCGCTGAGTACAGCAACGGCCTGGGGATGCGTGGGCTGCTGAGTCGACGGCTGGCCACGCTGGCGCGGTGTCGGTTGACGCGGTTCGACGGTCGATGGGCGGGACCACTGACCGGCCTCGGGCTGCTCTGTGCGGTGGTCACCGCCTCTCTGCGAACGCTGTTGCGGCTTGAGGTGGTGGGCTGATGATGTCCAGCGTGACGCCGTCCGTCCTCGCGGGTGTGAGCGCCTTCTTCGTGTTGCACGTCCTGGTGTGGCGCGCAAGGCCGTCGAACGCCCCGCGGATCTTCCTCCTGACGGGACTGGCTCTCGCGGGGATGATGGTCTCTGGATGGACGAGCGCGGCGGGAAACGGGTGGCGGGCAGTCGAGGCGTGCGCGACGCTGTGGATCACCGGCTTCTGCTTGACCCTCTACTTCTTTGTGTATGCCGGGGTGGCCCGGTCCGTGTCGGTGACCCTCCTCGCCCGCTTGCGGCGCAGCCGCACGGAGCCGGTGGCGCTGGAGACACTTGTGAACGAGTATGCGACCTCGACCAGATTTCACGACCGAGTTCAACTGATGCGCCGCACCGGCTTGCTGCGGGTCGAAGGCGACAGGGTGCATCTGACGCCGAGAGGACGGGCGCTCTCGCAGTGCGTGCGAACGCTGACGCGCCTGTCGTGCGGGGAGCTGCGGGGCTAATCCGATGAACGCATCACCCGGACCATCGATCACGTTCTTCATCCCATGCCGAAATGAAGAGGGAAACGTCGGACGTGCCATTGATACCGTGGTAGAGGTCATGGCGGATCGCCGCGAGCCCTACGAAGTGCTGGTGGTCGACGATGCCTCGACGGACGGGTCGGTTGCCGAAGTGCTGGACCGCGGCCGGCGCTACCCGGCCCTTCGCCTGGAGCTGATGCGCAACGCGACGCCCGGCGGTTTAGGGCACACCTACTTCATGGCGGCCCGCCGGGCGACCGGCACCTACTTCATGATGGTCTGCGGCGACGCGGTGGAGCCGCCAGCGAGTCTCCGGGCGATCCTCGCCGGCCTGGGGCGCGCCGAGATGGTGGTGCCGTACTTCGGGTCGTTGGACGCGCGCGGTCCGTTTCGTCGCGTCCTCAGCCGGGTCTTCGCGCTCCTGGTCAGATGGTTGAGCGGCACCCGGCTGCGATACTACAACGGTCCGGTACTCCACAAGACTGCGAACGTGCGCACCGACGGATTCCGATCCCCGGGGTTCGGGTATCAGGCGGAGCTGCTCTGTCGGCTCCTTCGGGAGGGAAAATCGGTGGTGGAGGTACAGATCGCCAACGTCGACCGAGCTCATGGAGCCTCCACGGCGTGTACGCCCAAGAATCTCGCCTTAGTGGCCGGCACCTGTTGGCGCCTGTTCCGCGCGCGCGTGACGCGAGCTGGTGGGCCAGCCCGCGCGACCTCCACGACGTTGAAGCCGTTGGGCACGCTCGCCTTCTCCTGGCGGGTCGCGGTGAAACCCTACCCGCGGGAGGCGGCGACGTTACTCGCCCTCATCGTCGGGGGCGCGCTGCTCGACGTGGCGACCGTGGGACTCACCGTCCAGCTGCTCGACGTGCTCACCGCCCCCGAGCGGGGGTTGTCCGACCCGGTGGTCTTGATCGTGGGCGGTCTCCTGCGGCGTCTTGGCCTCTCCACGTCGACGGCCGCGTTGTCGTTCACCCTGCTGGCGCTTGCGAGCGGATTCTTCCTCATCCGCGGCGCGTGCTCCCTTCTCACCTTGTACCGCACGGCCGCCATCGCCGTGAAGCTGCGGCGCACCGTGAAGGTGGCGCTCTTCGAGCGGTTCCTCAACGCTCGCTACGAAGAGGTGACGCGCCGCTCGCGGGGGACGATCCTCAACGACATCGAGCAGCCCTCGGAATCGTTGGCGGCGATCATCACACAGATGAGCCAGTTCATGACCGGCATCTTCAACAGCGTGCTCATGGCCGGGCTGCTCCTGTACTTCTCGTGGTGGGTTACGATCCTCATCGGGTGCTTGGCATTCGCTGGTGTAGAGGGATGGCGTCTCTTTGCCGACCCGCGCTCGGCGAGATGCGGGCGGACGCTCTACGACCTGCGGGGCGAACAGTCGAAACTCCGGGTGGATGCGATTGACGGGCTGAAGGTCGTCAAAGCCCACGGGCTTGAGCGACGCCTGGTGCAGCGGCAGGATGCGCTGCAGGTCGCCGAATGGCGGCCCGAGCGCCACCTCGTCCTGTTGACCCACGGGCCGATGCTCGTCAATGAGGTGATCGCCTCCGTGATTGTGTTGGGGTTGGGCGCGGCGACGTTCCTGTTCCCCTCACTGGGGTTGCGGGTCTCGATGTTGGGGGCGTTCCTGCTGGGCATTCGGCGCATCGCGCCCTCGCTGGCGATCGTGAATCGGTCGAGCGTGGAGCTCAACAAGAACAAGCGGAAGTTGGAGGTGATGGACGAGGTGCTCCAGCGTCTCCCGCAGGAACCTCACGGGGGTCGCGCGGTGGCGAAGGTTGAGACGATCCAGCTGCGCGAGGTCGCCTTCGCCTATGCGGTTCGTCCGGGTCATCAGGTCCTGCGGGGGATCGACGTGTCATTGGCGCGGGGCACCGTGACCGCGCTCGTCGGATCCACCGGTTCCGGCAAGAGCACGCTGGCCAACCTCGTGCTGGGGTTCTATGGGCTCTCCCAGGGCGCGGTCTTGGTCAACGGGGTGGACGTGCGCGAGCTGGACCTGCGCGCGTGGCGTCGCAAGATCGGCTATGTCTCTCAGGATGTGTTTGTCTTCAACGCCTCGATTCGAGACAACATCGCCCTCGGAGACGAGACCGTGCCCATGTCGCGGGTGGAGTGGGCCGCCCGCATCGCCCAGGTGGACAGCTTCATCGCATCGTTGCCCGACGGTTACGATACGATCGTTGGCGACCGAGGCCTGCGCCTCTCCGGCGGACAGTGCCAGCGGCTGGCGATCGCCAGGGCCATTGTGGGGCAGCCCGAAGTCCTGATCTTCGATGAAGCGACGAGCGCGCTGGACAACCTCACCGAGCGGGCCGTGTACGAAGCGATCAGCGTGTTGCATCAGGAGGCCATCGTGGTCGTTATCGCCCATCGGCTCAGCACGGTGAAAGACGCCGATCGCATCCTGGTGCTTCAGGACGGCCGTGTGGTGGAACAAGGGACGCATGAGGCGCTGATGCAAGCCGGCGCCTTCTACGCGAGGCTCTATACCGAAGATGCTCGTCGGAAAACCGAAACGTCAAGCGAACCCGTGGAGGCGGAACCCGAACATGCCCGTGGTTAACGTGTCAAGACGCCGTGGTTCGAAGGAGGCCGAAGCGTTCCTCCGGCGTTACGCTGAGCAGTTCCAGGAACTCTGCCGGTGGGACGCCTCCTGGGGTCCAACCTTGGTTCGCGTGCGAGACATCGTGGTGGCCGTCTCGCGCAAGGGGCGCAAGGTGATTCTGGTGGGAAACGGCGGCAGCGCGGCGATGGCCAGCCACGTGGCGGTTGATCTCACCAAGAACGCCGGGGTGCGCGCCATCAATTTCAACGAGGCGGATCTCATCACCTGCTTTGCCAATGACTACGGCTACGAGGAGTGGATGGCCAAGGCCGTGGAGCAGTACGGCGATGCGGGGGACGTGCTGATTGCGATTTCCTCCAGCGGGAAGTCCCTGAACATCCTCAACGCCTGCGAGGCGGCTCGGCGGATGCGCTTCGCCGCGGTGATCACCTGCTCCGGCCTGGCTCCGGACAACCCCTTGCGCCGGCTGGGGGATGAGAACTTGTGGGCCGACAGCCGCGCCTATAATCTCGTGGAGTTGACCCACCAGTTTTGGTTGCTCGCACTGGTGGATCTCATCGTCGGGCGCAGTGAGTACCCGGCCAAACCCGCTAACGCGTAATGGAGCGATTTCCGTTCGGTGCGGACAACATCACGATGGTGGTTCCCACCTGCAACCGGTATCCCTACTTGCTCAGGCTGTTGAAGTACTATCAGGCGTGCGGCGCGCCGATGCGCCTGCACATCCTCGATTCCAGCCGGCACGCGGAGCCGGGAGAAGCGATCGAGCAACTCATCGATCTCCTGGACATCTCGTACGCCCGGTATGAGGCGGGCCTGGAGCCGATCCCCATGATCCACGACGGCGTGAAGCGCGTGACCACGCCCTACACGGTGCTGTGGGCGGACGATGATTTCCTGGTGCCGAAGACGGTTGAGGCCGCCGCACAATTCTTGGAGACGCACACGGACTTCAGCGTGGCGCACGGGACGGGCGGGATCTTTATCATCCGCCCGTCCAAGCCCGGGACGGTTGAGTTCGACATCGGCCCCTACCTGCAGCGTTCCCTGCTGGATGAGACCGCCTCGAGCAGGCTGACGAACTATCTGACGACGTGCCATTCGATCTTTTACTCCGTCTACCGCACGCGCGAACTGCAACAGAACCTGGAGCAGAGCGTGAACAACGGGTTTGGGTATTTTTGGGAAGAGCTCGCGCGGTCCTGGTTGTTCGCTATTCAGGGAAAAGCCAAGAAGTTGGACGGCCTCTATATCATGCGGCAGATGAGCCATGACGGCCAGGGCAGCGGGTGGTACCCACAGCGAGGGAATAGCGCGTTTAGCTGGGTCACGATGCCGGGCTTTCCAGAGCGCTGCAACAGATTTTTGGACTGGGTGGCGAGAGCCCTCGCGCAGCAGGACGGAATCAGCTTCAGCGGGGCGTATGCATTCGCCGAGGAGCTGTTTTGGCGCTATCTCTCCATGATGCTTGCAAGGGATTGGAAAGGACGGTATGGAAAGCCGACGAGCCGGGGGCTCGGGGTCCGGTTACGAGAGGCTGCGCGGAACATTCCGCTGGCGCGAAACGCCTTGCGCGTGGCGCGCAGCCTCCGGCCGGGCGGGAACCATGAGTTCTCGCTGGAGGCCCTTCGGCGGCCGTCGTCTCCGTACCACGCCAGCTTTCTCCCCATCTCTCAGGCGATCACCGAGGAGGGGGTCGGACATGATCACCTTGTGCATTCCCACGCTTGATCGATCGCCATTTTTGAGGCGGACGCTGCAGTACTACGCGGACCTCCGCGCGCCCTACTCGTTCCTCATCGCCGATTCGAGCGCGCCCGATCATGCGACGACGAATCAACAGACGGTGGCCTCGTTGCGCGGTGTGCTGAACATCGAGTATCGTCACTATCCGGGGCGTAGCGCGGGCGAGTGCCTTGAGCTGCTCAGCGACATGGTCTCGACCCCGTCTTGCGCGTTTTTGGGTGACGATGACTTTCTCTGCGTGAAGAGCCTCGACCGGTGCATGGCGTTCTTGGCGCGCCATTCTGACGTGGGCGCGGTCCACGGGAAGGCGGTAATTTTTCAAACCGAGGGAGCGGTGCCCCATGGGGTCTTTGGCACGATGACGTCGTATCCCCAGGCCGTGGTGGAATCGGACACCGGTGCTGAGCGGCTGAAGGAGTTCTTGGGGTTGGAGGGGGTGGGCGCGATCGTCTTTTCGGTGCATCGGAGCGACCAATGGAAGGCGATGTTTCGCGGGCTCTCACGCCTTGAGGGAATCAGAAATCGCAATGTGTTCAAGGATGAGCTCATCGCAACGTGCGTGTCGGTGATTCGGGGCAAGGTGAAGGAAATCGACGGCCTCTATTTGGTGCGGCAGGTGCATGGGGAAGCCAGTTATCGGTTTCCTCATGTCTATGACTGGGTTACGGATCCCGTCTGGTCGTCCTCCTTTCAGTGCTTTCATGATCGCATCGTCGAGGAGCTGGTCCGCCAGGATGGCCTCGATGCAGAACGTGCTCATGCCGTCCTCAAGCAGGCGTTCTGGCCGTATCTCGCTGTGCAAATGAAGAAAGCCTGGGACCGGCGGCCCCCGCCACGACCCTCTCGATTTCGCGCCGCCGCCAAGCGGGTCCCCGGCCTGCGTCGGGCGTGGCGAGCGCTGCGGGCGCAGGCGCAGCGTGCGCGCGATCCCTGGTCGTTGCCGGCCCTCCTGGACCCCGCCTCGGCGCATCATGCCGACTTCATGCCCATCTATCGTTTGGTGACGTCTGCGGCGCACGGGCCCTGGGCCAGGGGCCCTGCGGAAGTGGTGGGAGCGGGGGCGCGATGAGCACCAGACGAGGCGCGACGAGGCCCCGTTCGACACACCAGGGGAGACCGCCTTCCCCTCGCCCAGCCGGCCATCGTCTCGAGCAGATCATGACGCAATTGGATGCTTGGGTAGCCCGTCATGGCAACGGCCAGTACGACCAGGGCGATTGGGTACCCATGCAGGATTTCATGATTCCGGATGACACCGGCATTCAACAGCATCGCGAGGAGATCAAGGAATTCGTCTCGCTCCTGCTCTCGCGGGGCGGTCCCGGCGCCGCCCTCGAGGTGGGGCTGGGGTACTATGGGAGCACCCATGTTCTCTGGCGGCTGCTGTTCGACAAGGTGATCACGATCGAAAAATCCCATGAACGGATTCGAACGTTCGGCACGAATCTGCGCGCGTTCCATGGCCGGTGGGTGCTCGGGGATCGCCGCAGCTCGTTTATCATCGGCGTGTCCTACGAGCCCGCGACCATCCAGAAAACCTATCAGTGCGCGAAGGACGGCGTGGATCTGCTCTTCATCGACGGAGACCACGGGTACGCCTCGGTGCTCACCGATTGGCTGCTGTATCACCCGCTGGTCAAACCGGGGGGGCTCGTGGTCTTTCACGACGCCGTCGCGCCGGCGGAAGGCGGCTACGGGGTGGCGGAGTTTGTCGATCGGCTGGCTCGGGGAATGATTGATGGGCGCTCTCGATCGCTCCAGACGATCTGCCACACCAAGCGTCTGGGGCTGGCGTTCTACGAACAACCGTTGGAGGAACCGAATGAGCTTCCTTGATGACCAGGTGATCTTGGTGACCGGCGGAACGGGATCGTTCAGCCACAGGTTTGTTGAGACGGTGCTGCGGGACCATCATCCGAAAAAGCTCATCCTCTACAGCCGTGACGAGCTGAAGCAGCACGAGATGTGCCAGCGCTTTCCAGATGAGCGGCTTCGGTTCTTTATCGGGGATGTGAGGGATAAGGAGCGTCTGCGCCGGGCCATGACCGGGGTCGCGTTCGTCATCCACGCCGCCGCGCTCAAACAGGTGCCCGCCTGCGAGTACAATCCCTTCGAGGCGGTCAAGACCAACATCCTGGGGGCGGTCAACGTCATTGACGCGGCGATTGACTGCGGGGTCAAGCGGGTCGTCGCCCTCAGCTCGGACAAAGCGGTGAACCCGGTCAACCTCTATGGGGCGACCAAGCTCTGCGCGGAGAAGCTGTTCGTCCAAGGCAACGCCTACGCCGGGTTGGAGGGCACGCGCTTCTGTTCAGTCCGATACGGCAATGTGGTGGCCAGCCGCGGCAGCGTCATTCCCTTGTTCCTCAAGCAACGGACCAACGGATCGATCACGGTCACGGACCGTCGGATGACTCGATTTTGGATTACCTTGGAACAGGGGGTGGCGCTGGTGCTTCGAGTGCTTGAGGCGATGCACGGGGGGGAAATCTTCGTGCCGAAGATTCCCAGCATGAGCCTCATGGATCTCGTCACGGCGGTCGCACCCAACTGCCAGGTGACGTTCACCGGCATCCGGCCCGGGGAGAAGCTGCATGAGGTCTTGATCTCGTCCGACGAAGCCCGCCACACGCTGGAGTTCGACGATCTGTTCGTCATCCAGCCCGTCCATCCGTGGTGGAAGATGGAGCGGTGGACCGGCGGCAAGCCCTTGCAGGACGGGTTTATCTATAGCAGCCGGAACAATCCTGATCAGTTGAGCGTCGAGCGGCTTCGGGAAATGGTCGCTCATCTCGATCTCGCGAAAGAACCAGCGACCGTTCCGGTCGGCTCAGACGGTTGAACGATGACGCGTGAATCAGAGCGGGCGGCCTCGTGGCGGGTGCTCGTGACGGGGTGCGGCTCGATCGGGAAACGCCACATCAGGAATCTGTTGGCGCTTGGCGTCACACAGATCGTGGCCTACGATCCCCGGCCGGACCGCCTCCAGGAGACGAGGGCGCATTATCCCGTCGAGACCGTCGAGCGCCTCGAGCAGGCGTGGGCCTTGAGCCCGACGGTGGCTGTGATCGCCGCGCCGACGAGCCTGCATGTTCCCCTGGCGCTGGAGGCGGCCGAGCATGGCTGTCATCTCTTCATTGAAAAACCGTTGTCGGATCGGCTGGATGCGGCGGTGGATCGTCTGCTGGCGCTCGTCCGCGCGCGCCGGCTGGTCACGCTTGTGGGGTGCAACATGCGGTTCCATCCGACCCTGCGTCATGTCAAAACCCTGTGCCGCGAGGGTGCGGTCGGACATATCGTAGCGTCCCGGGTGGAGGGGGGGCAGTATCTGCCGGACTGGCACCCCTGGGAGGACTATCGGGATGGCTACAGCGCCCAACGGACGCTGGGCGGCGGCGTCATTCTCGACCTGATTCACGAACTGGACTACCTCCGGTGGTTGCTGGGTGACGTGACGGCCGTCGCCGCCTTTGCGGGGAAGCTCAGCGCTCTGGCGATCGACACCGAAGACGTCGCATCCATGATCCTGCGGTTTGCCAGCGGTGCGATCGGGCACGTCCACCTGGATTATGTCCAGCGGGCGTACAGCAAAAGCTGCCAGGTCATCGGCGAGGACGGCACGATCCGTTGGGACTACACGGAGGGCCGTACGCGATGGTTCCGCGCCGCCACGCGTCACTGGGAGACGATCGCCAATCCAGAGGGATGGGAGCCCAATCACATGTACCTCGAGGAGATGCAACATTTTCTGCGCTGTCTGCGCGGCGAGGAGTCGTCCGCACAGGACGTCGTAGAAGGCGCCCGGGTGCTCGAGATCGCCTTGGCGGCGAAAACCGCTGCGGCGGAGGGGCGGATCGTGCAGCTCTCGGGACGCGCCGGAGGCACGCCGCAGCCCTCGCTGGAGCCAGCGAGTCGACACGCGGAGGGATGACGATGCCAGTTGAAATCATCGCCGAGGCGGCTCAGGGCTACGAGGGGGATCCAACGCTGGCCCGCATGCTCGCGCGCGGGGCGGCGCGAGCCGGCGCGGACGCCGTGAAATTCCAATTGGTCTATGTCGATGAAGTCCTGGCGCCGGGACATGAACATTACGACATCTTCCGCAGCTTGGAGATGCCCAGGAAAGCGTGGGAGGCCGCGGCGCGAGAGGCCAGGCGTGAAGGGATCAAATTCTACCTCGATATCTTTGGCGAACAGAGTCTGCGCGAGGCGCATGCGCTGGGGGTGGATGCCGTCAAGATCCATAGCACTGATTTCTTCAACGCCTCCGTGGTGGATCTCGCGCTGGAGCTCATCCCGCGCGTCTTTGTCTCCATCGGCGGCATCACGGCCGATGAGGTCGAGATATTTCTCGCCCAACACCAGCTTCGTCCCGAGGGCAAGGTCTGCCTGCTCTACGGATTCCAGGCTGAGCCGACCCCGATCGAATCGAATCACCTCAACCGGCTCCGGGCGCTGCAAGAGCGGTTTCCAGGCTATGCCTTCGGCTTCATGGATCACACGGATGCCGCCTCCGCGGAGGCGCTCACCCTGCCGCTGCTGGCCCTGCCGTTGGGCGTCTGCTGCGTCGAAAAGCATCTGACGCTCGACCGCCCCCTGCGCCTGGAGGACTACGTCTCCGCGTTGTCGGTGCAAGAGTTTTACACGTTCGTGAAGACCCTCAGGCGTCTGGAGCCGGCGCTCGGCACGGCGCAGCTCCAGTTGACGCCGGCGGAGTTGACGTACCGACGGAAAGCCGTCAAGGCCGTGGTCGCCTCCCGGCCGTTGAAACAGGGCCAGGTCGTGACGGCGGATGACGTCTGCTTGAAACGGCCGGCCTCCCCAGGTCCATCCACGGTGCCGCATCTCCACGAGGTGGTCGGCCGCGTCGTGGAAGCGGACGTCGAACCCAATCAGCCCGTGACGAAGGAGATGCTCAAATGAGGAAACTGGTTGCCGCGCTGGCGTGTCGCAACCAGGGCAGCCGGTTGTACGGCAAGCCCTTGCAGCATCTTGACGTGGAGGGCAGGGTGACGATCCTGGACCACATCATTGCCGTCATCCGCACCATTCCCGCGATTCAGGAGATCGTCCTGGGCGTCTCCGAGGGGGCGGCCAACCAGGTGTTTCTCGATGTGGCCACGCGCCACGGGATCGGGGCGATCGTGGGCGATGAGCGGGACGTGCTCAGTCGGCTGATCGCCTGCGGCCGACACGGCCGGGCGAGCGATGTGTTCCGGGTGACGACGGAATGTCCCTTCCTCTATTACGAACTGGTGGGGGAGGCCTGGGAGCGGCATCAGGCGGCGCATCATGACGTGACGGCGACCGATGGGTTGCCGGAAGGCGGCTACTTCGAAATCTACACCATGGAAGCCCTGGAACGTTCGCACCGGCTCGGAGATTCCCGGCACCGTTCGGAGATCTGCAGCCTCTATGTGCGCGAGCATCTGGAGGACTTCAGCGTGGAGGCGCTGCCGATCCCGGCAGATCTTGAGCGGCTCGATTTGCGCCTGACGGTCGACTATCCGGAGGACTTGGTGCTGTGTCGTCGCGTGTATGCCCAGTTGAAGCGGTACGCCCCACGAATTCCGATGAGAGAGATCATCCGATTTCTGGACAGCCAGCCGTCGCTCAAGGCGCTGGTGGCCCCGTATGTGGTGCCGAAGCGCCTCTGGCCGAGGCCGGAGGCCTGTCGCTCGGGCGCAACGGAGGGAGCGCGATAATGTCACGCAGCGCAATCGCGGGGCCAGGCACGCTCCGGCTGGATCGCTCGCTGGCGCTGAAGGCGAAGGCCGAGCAGCTCATCCCATCGTGCAGCCAGACGTTCAGCAAGGGCCCGAGTCAATTCGTGCAGGGCGCCTCCCCCGTGTTTGTGAGCCGCGGCCAAGGCAGTCATGTCTGGGACGTGGACGGCAACGAGTACATCGATTACGCCATGGCGCTGGGGCCGGTGATCCTGGGTCACAACGAGTCTGCGGTCACCGAGGCTGTGACGCGCCAACTGCAGGATGGGGTCGCGTTTTCACTTCCTCACCCCCTAGAAGTGGAGGTAGCCGAGCTCCTGAACGACATCATCCCCTGCGCCGAGATGGTGCGCTTCGGCAAGAACGGATCGGATGCCACCGCCGGGGCCGTCCGCGTGGCGCGGGCCGCCACCGGCCGGGATCTCATCGCGAGCTGCGGATACCACGGTTGGCAGGACTGGTTCATCGGCTCCACGACGAGACACAAGGGTGTCCCGAAAGCCGTGCAGGCGCTGACACGCACCTTCGAGTACAACGATCTGGACAGCCTCAGGCGGATTTTCGAGGCGCATCCTCGACAGGTGGCGGCGGTCATCATGGAACCTATCGGGGTGGTGGAGCCGAAGCCGGGATTCTTGCAAGCGGTGCGTGAGCTCACGCACCGTGAAGGGGCCGTGTTGATCTTTGACGAGGTGATCACCGGGTTTCGGCTGGCGCTCGGCGGGGCTCAGGAATATTTCGGCGTGACGCCGGATCTGGCCTGTTTCGGCAAAGGGATGGCCAATGGCTTTCCCTTGTCCGCGGTCGTCGGGCGGCGGGACATCATGCAGTTGTTTGACGAGGTCTTCTTCTCCTTCACCTTCGGCGGAGAGGCGGCGTCGCTGGCCGCCTCCGCGGCGACGATCAGAGAACTGAAGTCGCGGGAGGTGATCGCCCACCTCTGGCAGCAGGGCCAGCGGCTCAAAGACGGCTACAACCACCTGGCTCGGGAAGCGGGGATCGAGCGCTGGACGGCGTGCGTGGGGCTCGCCCCCAGAACGGTGATCACGTTCAACGATGAGACGCTCGCCGAGTCGGAGATCCTGAAGAGTCTGGTCCAGCAGGAGTGTCTGGCGCGGGGCATCCTGTTCACGGCGAGTCATAACATCTGCTATCGTCACAGTCCGCAGGACATCGAGCAGACGCTGACGGTCTACCGGGAGGCGCTCGACATCCTGGCGGAAGCGATCCATGCCGGCGACGCCGCGCGGCGGTTGAAGGGCCCGCCGGTTGTGCCGGTGTTCCGTCGCGCATGACGAGGGGAGGGACCGACATGAGCAAGCTGCAGATCGGCGACCGCAGCATCGGGGAAGGATTCCCGACCTATTTTGTCGCGGATATCGCGGCGAATCACGATGGGAGTCTTGAACGAGCGAAGACGCTGATTGAACTGGCGAAACAGGCCGGGGCGGACGCGGCCAAATTCCAGAATTTCCGAGCCCCCGAGATTGTCAGCGGCGTGGGATTCGAGCGACTTGGGCGGCAGCTCTCGCACCAGGCGAAGTGGAAGCGGTCCGTGTATGAGGTGTACGAAAGTGCAAGCGTCCCGTGGGAGTGGACGCCGGCGCTGAAAGCGTACTGTGACAAGGTCGGCATCGAGTATTTCTCGACGCCGTATGATCTCGAGGCGATCGAGATGTTGGATCCGTACGTGCGGGCGTATAAGATCGGCTCGGGCGATATCACGTGGCTCGAAACCCTCCGGGCGATCGCCCGGAGGGGGAAACCGATCTTCCTGGCATGCGGCGCCTCCACCATCGGCGAGGTGGTGCAGGCCGTTGAAACGATCCGGGCCATCAATCCCCAGTTGGCGCTCATGCAGTGCAACACCAACTACACCGGTTCGACGGAGAACTTTGCCTACATCAACCTGAACGTCCTCGCGAGTTTCCGCGCCATGTTTCCCGACCTGGTGCTGGGGCTGTCGGACCATACGCCGGGGCACGCGACCGTGCTGGGCGCCGTGGCGCTCGGGGCGCGCGTGATCGAGAAACACTTCACGGACGACGACCGTCGCGAAGGACCGGACCATGGGTTTTCGATGACGCCGGCGACGTGGCGGGAGATGGTGGACCGGACGCGGGAGCTTGAACTGGCGCTGGGCCGTGGCGTCAAGCAGGTGGAAGCTAATGAGCGGGAGACCGTCGTCATCCAACGGCGCGGCCTTCGCGCCGCTCGCGCGCTCTCGGCAGGAACACGGATCACCCGAGAGATGCTGACGGTGTTGCGGCCGGCGCCGCAAGACGGTCTCTTCGCGAATGCGCTTGAGGCCGTCATCGGCAAGCGGCTGCGCCTTCCTCTGGAGGCCGGAGCGTTGCTGCGGTGGACGATGCTAGAGGACGCTGAAGGGGCTGCTGACGGCAGGCCTCAGCGCGCGAGGGACGCCGCCTCGCCTGTGTTGCAACGATGACCAGCCAGACCGAGCTGTTCGTCACAGGCGAGGGTGACGCGTGGTTTCGCCGAAACCGCGCGTTCATCAAGACGAGGACGCGTGACAACGATCTGTTGTTTCGCGAGGTGCAGGCCTTGTTGTCCCACGGCCGCGGCGGGTCCTATCTCGAAGTCGGATGCAGCGATGGCTATCGCTTGCCGTGGATCAAGGAGCTGGGGGTTCGCGTGCTCGGCATCGAACCAAGCCGTGCCGCGATTGACCGTGGGCGTGCCGACTATGGGCTCACGAAGGACGAGCTCATCCACACCCATGCCCATCAATTTTTTACGAGTACCACCATGACCTTTGACGTCATTGCCTTCGCCCATTGTCTCTATCTGATTCCACCCTCCGAGATCCCGCGCATCGTCTCCGGCGCGATCGAGTCGCTCAATGAAGGGGGGTGTATCGTGGTGTATGATTTTGATTCCGTGCCCCAGGCTCAACCCTATCATCATCTTGAGGGGGCGTGGAGTTACAAGGCGGATTTCGCCAGGTACTTTACCTGGCTGCCGTTCATGCGGCTCATCCGCAAATCCGTGGCGGAACACAAAGGCGGGTTGTCGTGCGGCAATCCTCAGGAGGATTGCGCGCTGTCGATCATCAGGAAGATCCCCGTGGAGCACGCGTTTCCCATGCTCGCAGGAGCTTGGAAACGATGAACAGGATGCTGGTGGTGGCGGCCCATCCGGATGATGAGGTCCTAGGCTGTGGAGCGACCATCGCTGCGGAACGACAGCGAGGCACCGCGGTCCGCGTGATCATTTTGGCGGACGGGATCACCGCGCGATACGCCAAGGTCAACGATCGAGCTCGACGAGAGCTGCGCGCGCTCTATCGGGATGCCGAGCGAGCTGCGACCGCCCTCGGCCTGCGGAAGTCGGATCTGGTCTTCGGACGATTCCCGGATATGAAGATGAACACGGTGCCGTTTATTGACGTCGTCCACTGCATCCAGCTCGTGGTGCAGGAGTTTCGTCCGGACTGCATCTACACCCATCATGCCGGAGACTATAACCCCGATCACCGCATCGCCTTTGATGCGACGCTCTTCGCCAGCCGGCCCTGCGCGGGCGAGCATGTCCCCTCGCGGCTGTATGCTTTTGAGGTGCCGTCGAGCACCGAATGGGCGTCCCAGGTGAACGACGGTTTCAAGCCGACGGTCTACCGGAACGTCGAGCGGACGATCCGCGCGAAGATCTCGGCCCTGCAGTGCTACCGCTCGGAAGTGCGGGTCTACCCTCATCCAAGAAGCCCCGAGGGGTTGGACCTCCTCGCCAAAAAACGAGGCCTGGAAGTCAGCATGAGATCTGCGGAGGCATTCGAGCTCATTCGGGAGATTCACCCCTGAGATGGCGCGGGTGCGCACCTATGTCTGGTGCACGTATCGGGACTGGTCGTTTCGCATCTTGGAAGGGCTCCAGGGGCTGGACGGCTGGCGTGCGGGCCTGATCGTGACGCCCGCGAGCTGTGTCTCCTCGTTGGCCAAATTCGAACGGCGGGGGATCCCGATTCTCAGAGTAGGGGACCCGGCGAGTTGCTTCCGGAGGCCCGGCGAGGCCTATGCGCGCATCAGGGGCTTGCGGCCGAACACGATTTTTCATTATGGATGGTCGTGGATGGTCCCCGACGAGCTGCTGGCACTGTGCCCAAACGTGACGCTTCACCCCGGCAAGCTGCCGAGGGACCGGGGCGGCAGTCCGTTGCAACACCTGATCCGGCGCGGCGAACCGTGGACCTATGCCAACATCATCAGACTGACGCAACAGACCGACGCCGGTCCGGTGTACCTGCGGGAGCGGATGTCGCTCGATGGGCCGGTGGATGCGGTGTGGGCGCGGATGACGACGATCGGCTGCCAACTCACGAGGAACTACTTACGGAGGCTGGAGAGAGGGCGTTGGCGTCCGCGTCCGCAAGCGAAGACGCCGCCGAGTGTTGCTCGACGGGTCACGCCGGAGCAGGCGGAGCTCCGGTTGGACGGCGGCATGACGGCCGTGGAGATGCACAACATCATCCGCGCGCAGAGTGAAACCGACGCCAACACGTACGTCCAGCCCGCCTATCTGGCGTTCGGCGGTCGCCGATTGATCATCGAGCGCTCATCGTTGGAGGCGGGGAGCCGGAACGGACGGCGTGGAACCATCGTGATCAAGCGCGTCAGCGACCTCGCCCGCCTGGACCTGGTGGCTATGAGCGCTGACGTCATGAAGGGGAAGCGGGCGCTCGCCGTGGAGGACCGCCAGGGTGACCGCCTGTATCTGACGAGGCTGCACATCGGCCTCGACGAACCTGCGCATGGACACCGTGTTCGTCTTTGACATGGACGGCGTGCTCATCGACAGCGTCCCGCTGCACTATGACGTCTACCGGGCGTTCGTCAGGCGATACGGCGTCCGGGACAGCCGAGAGGAATTCAACCGCCTCAACGGCAAAAAACTTCTGGAAATCGTTTCGCATCTCAAAACGGCGCATCGGCTTTCGCCGGCAGCCTCCGAGCTCGCCACGCGCTACGACGGGCAGATGAGGGCAGTCTATGCGAAGGCTCCGCTGACGCAGGGGATGCGCGCGGCGTTGCGGCGGCTGCGGCGCGCGAGGTACCGTGTGGCGCTGGCGAGCTCCGCCACACGCCGCCACATCGAGTTCGTGCTGCGGAGGTTCAAGCTGGCGTCGTATTTTGACTTGATTGTCTCGGGTGATGACGTCAGGCGCGCCAAACCCTCGCCAGACATCTATGAGGCGGTCCGGACGCGTTTCGGGGCGGAGCATGACTATTATGTGGTGGAGGATTCCGACCATGGGGTCGCCGCGGCGCTGGCGGCGGGTATGCGCGTGATCCGTTTCGATCCGCTCAAGCGCCGCGCGCCGCACCCGGCGGTTGAGACGGTGTCGCGGATCCAGGACGTCTCCACGATCATTGAAAACGGCCACGCGTCCTGCCGGATGGTGGCCTGCCATCACAGGATCGAAGCGCGCCTCGCTCCTCGTCGGCTGTCCCTGAGTCCTCAGCAGAAGCGCGCGAGCCAGAGGCTCTGGGCGCAGGCCACGGCGCGGAATCCCTCGTTGTTTAACGGGACGATCATCAGTTACCTCTCGCATCGTGTCGGACGGGACGCGCTGGTGATCGACTGTCTGAGGACCGAATATCAATACTTCCTGGCGCAGTTGCAGGATCCGGCCCTTCGGCTTCGCGTGTTTCCCTTGACGGTGGCGGGGGCTATCATCGATGAACGCGGCAACACCCTGATTGGCAGGAGAGCGCCCACGGTGACGGAATACCCGGGAGCGTATGAATTCGTTCCGTCCGGTAGCATCAGCGCGGATAAGATTGCACGCGGGCGCGTGCGCTTCGACCAGCAACTGGCAGAGGAATTCGAGGAAGAGGTCGGGCTCTCGCCGGCTCGGATCCGCGCGATTGAGCCGTTCTCGTTGATGCTCGACGTCACGCACCGGCTGTATGTGATTGGCTGCACGATGGCGCTCAGCGGCGACTTGCAGGTGGTCAGGCCACGGCGCAGGGAGCATGATATCTTGCACGTCATCCATCGGACGGCGCTTCCTCGCTTTCTGGCGGGCCATCAGATGATTCCAACGAGCCGGCTCATCGCGCAGCGCCTCGCCCGATGACACGCGTCCTGTTGATTCCATGGCTCCACCCGGGGAACGTCGGCCTCTATTGGCTGTTGTCGGCCGTCTACCGGATCGAGGCGCACGTGGTGCACCCGACCTGTTTCCGGTTCCTCCACGGGCGGCTGGCCTGGCTGAATTTCAACGACTCTGTCAGCCAGGACGACATTCCTTCCTTCCGGTCGGACGTGGTTCGAGGCTGGGAGCGGCTGGCACCAGCGGTGGAGGGGCGACGGTGGCGCGTGAGCGTCGGCGGCTGCGCGCTCGATTATTCCGGCAAGGCCAAACAGGAGCTGGCGAAAGAGTACGAGGTGCTGCGGCTTCTGGGTGAGGTCCAGCGCCGCCAGCGGCATGGCCGGAGAGCCTGGGTGGTCGAATCCGCGTCCATGCGCTACCTCAGGAGCCTGCCTGGTGCCGAGTCGATTCCATTCCCGCGCGCAATCGGGTGGCTGTCTGCGCTCCACGTCATCAGCGATCTCCTGTTTCTCCACGGCGTGAATCTCGTCCAGGCCATTCGCACGGGGCTGTTGCTGGCCGAGGGCATGTTGCGGCAAGGGACGAACCGATGCCCAACGCTTCAACCTGGTGCGAGCTGTATCTTCCAGGCGGTCAAGCCGAATGAGATGAGTCTCTCGCAGGACGAGCGCAACGCCGTGTGGGTGGTGGATGGCGAGCGCGTGAACGCGCGCGACGTGATCTTCATCATGCCGCCCGGTGTGAAGCCTGAAGTCCAACAGGCATTCCGCCAATCAAGTTACCAGGTCTTCAGCCTGCGAGAGTTGGTCATCAGCATGCCGGCGGGTTGCTTGGGGCGGAGTCTCGTCGCGCTGTTGGGATTGCTGTGCGCCTATCCGTTGCATGCGATCAGCGGGGCTGCGGGAGTCAAGCGGGTGAGCTACGCCCTGACGCTCTTCGCGTGGAAACCCATCGTGGAGCATCTCAGACCTCGATCGTATGTCATCAGCTTGGGCGATATGAGCGTGGAAGATCCTGCGATCGTGTATTTGAACGCAGCGGGCGTGCAGACCGTCATGTACTGCTATGCCTCCAACTCGTACCTCTTTACCCCGCAGAGGGGCCGCTGCGACTTCCGCGCGGTGTTCTTTTCGCATCTCCTGGTGTCAACGGTCGTCGTGTGGCACACAGACTACAAGCAGTTCCTTGAATCCCATCCGCAGGAGGGGGTTGAGATCCGCGTGGTGGGTCCCCTCATGGCTGGAGACGAGCGCGTGTGCGCTCGTGAGGCGTGCGAGTTGCGACAGGCCTATCAGATCGTGCCACGGGATGGTACCCAAAACCTGCGGGTGATCGTGGCCTTTGATGTCGCGGCGGTCCTCACGGGGCACTTCCCGAACAGCGGTCTCTACTCGCATCCCTATCCGGAGGACTATGCCGAGGCGTTTCTCAGGGACATGGCGCGACTGCTCAATGAGCGGCAGGACATCCTGCTCGTCTACAAACCGCAGCGGGATGTGGCCAAGGCCAAGTATCGGCCGTCGGAGGAACGCGCCGAGCGGCTGCGGGCGCTGCGCGAGCATCCCCGGGCGGTGGTGGTGAAGGATACGATCAACCCCTGGGTGCCGGTGGCCGTCGCGGACCTGTGCATCGCGATGCCGTTTACCTCGCCGGCCCTGGCGGCGCTGCACTACGGCAAGCCGGCCATCTATCATGATCCGCTGAACCGGTGCCGGTGTCACCGCTACCTTCCCCTGGAGGGGAGCGCGATCACCCATTCCTATGAGGCGTTGCGCGCGAAGGTGGATGAGCTATTGGCCTGCCGCGTCCCCTACCGTCCTCAAGAGGTCCAACCGTATGTCGGCAGCCATCCGGGGACGAATTCGACCGAGCGCTTTCAGACGATGATCGTTTCAGTAAACGGAGAGAGGGAGAACCGATGAAAGACCAGGTCTTCGAAGACAAGGCGTCCGGAGCCCGGACGTTCCAATTTGACGAGCGGGTCGCCGGCGTGTTTGACGACATGCTTCGCCGCAGCGTGCCGTTCTATACGGAGCAACAAGCGATGATCCAGGCGCTGGGACGGCAGTTTTACCAGCCGGGCACCGCCGTCTATGATCTCGGCTCTTCGCTGGGGACCACGCTGATCAATTTCGCACAGGAGCTGGGTCGTCAGGATGCACGGCTGGTTGGGTACGACAGCTCCATGCCGATGATTGAGCGGGCCCGGGAAACCATTAAGGCGCGCCGGCTCGATCGGCTCATCGAGCTTCGGCATGGGGATTTGAACAAGGGGGTGGTCATTGAGAACGCCAGCGTGGTGACGATGCTCTGGACGCTGCAGTTCGTCAGGCCCTTGAGCCGGGATACGCTCATCCGGACGATCTACGACGGCCTGGCGGATGGCGGGGCGCTGATTCTCGCCGAGAAGATCCTGACCAACAACAGCCACGTCAACCGGCTCTTCATCGAGCTGTACTACGACTACAAGCGCGCCCAAGGCTACAGCGATGAGGAAATCATCCGCAAACGCGAGGCCCTGGAAAACGTGTTGGTGCCGTATCGCATCGAGGAGAACGTCGAGTTGTTCCGACGCAACGGATTTGAGCTGTGCGAGACGTTTTTCCAGTATTACAACTTTGTGGGCTTCCTATGTGTGAAGCATCCAGCAGCGAGGCATGGGTAAGGGACCGACGGGCGTGACATCGGAGCGAGAAGCGGAGCTCTTCCGGCAGATCCAAGAGGACGTGGATGTCTCTCGGAGGCTGGGGCTGTGGTCTGGCGATCGCGGCCCCCTCATTCCCAAATGGGCGAACTTGCTTGACCAAGAGACCGGCCGCGTGGTCACGGCGAACGGAACGCTCAGGGTCGAGTCGTTGCGAACGTTCCGGCGCGATCAGGTGTTTGTGATGGATATCCCCGGCTACTTCGATCCGAGCCGGCCCACGCTGAGGAATGTCCTGGATGGAGCGCGGCGGGGGATTCGGCGGACCTTGCTGGAGTGCCTCGCCATTACCGAGCGGGAAGGGTATGGTGAGCTGCTGCGACGCTACCCCTGCCACCCGGCCGGGCAGCCGCGCATGTTGACGTATCGAGGCCGGCGGTTTACGGTTCGATGGCTGAAGCATATCTACTATCTGGGATTGTTGAAGAAGCACGTGGGCGGTGTCCTGGCACAGCGCCCGGCGGTCGTGTTGGATCTGGGCTCAAGCTACGGGATCTTTCCGTACCTGATCAAGAGCGAATTTCCCGGCGCCCGCGTCATCCTGGTGGATTTTCCGGAGCAGCTCATCCTGGCCCGCTACTTTCTTGGCTCCTGTCTTCCCCAGGCACGCATCGCCGGCATCAAGGAGCTGGAGCGCTGGGCGATGGTCACCAAGAACGCTATGGAGCCGTATGACGTTCTGCTGGTTCCTGTGCAGCGGTTTCATCAGCTCGGCGCAGGTCTCGTGGATGTGTTTGCGAACTTCGCCTCGTTGGGGGAAATGTCTCGGGCAGCGTTCAATGCCTATCTCCGGTCCGAGGTGTTTACCACGGCCCGGTACTTTTTCACGGTCAACCGCGTGCACCCGAAACCCGACTATGACACGGACGTGACGATTCTCGACTACCCGATTTGGGATCCGGACAAACGCATCCATTTCGGCATCTGGCCGGCCGTTCCTCATACGTACGAGTATCGTCGGGCATTTTTCTTCTATGAGCCGTATACGTTTCCACCGTATTTCGAATACGTCGGACGGATCTAAATGGACTGGTCCTCGAGCTATGCGAAGTTGTCGGCCCTGATGGAACGGGTGTATCTCCAGTGTCCGCAGTTGCCGGTGTTGTGCAGTTCGGTCCTCCATCCTCGGCATGCGCCTCCGCCGGAGCAAGTCAGGTTGCTGCGCGAGCTGGAGGCGAACGCCACGACGAGGCGACGGCCGCCGCCGTCTCTGATCCGCCTCATGGCCGGGTGGCTGCGGTGCCTGCTGTTCGCCGTGCGCATGACGGGGCGCATTGGCGCGCTCACGATCCGCTTTCGCTCGATGCTGCAGCGCCTCACGCGAGACCCCGCCCGCGTCCTGCTGAGGACGTGGTGCTTCGGGCCGCCGTCTCCGGAGGCGGAAGACGATTTCTACTATGGGACCCTCCCGCAGCAACTGGCCGCCAGCGGCGTTTCCTCGGTCTTGCTGTGCGGGGATACGCGGGAGCGATTCGACAACGCCTTTGTCGGCGCTGTGCTGCGCCACCCGGCGATCCGGCGGGTGCCGGAACTGCTCCTCGTGCCAATCTGGGCGCCGTTAAGGATCGCGTGGCGGCAGTTGACCGCCGCCCTCGCGCTGCGTCGGCTCGCCCTGCAGGCTGACACGGATCATTTCGCGGCCGTCTGCGCGGCGGCCTGCGAGGACAGCGTGCGACAGCTCACCTTGTGGAACGCCCTGCAATTCTATATCGCCCGGTCAGCGGTGACGCAGTGGCGAGCCCGCGTCTATGTGACGTTCTACGAGGGGCAGGCGTGGGAGCCTGCGGCCTGGCGCGGCGCGAAAGCCGCTGATGCCACGTGTGTCATCGTCGGCTACCAGCATACGGTTCTGAAACCGTTCTCGCAGACCGTCGTCTCGCCCCCGCGCAGGCCGTGGGACCCGGTCGTTCCTGAGGTGGTGCTGTGTCTGGGGAACGTGACGCGTGAGATGATGAACCACGGGCACGAAGCGTTTCGGAACCGTCTGATCTCGTTTGGGAGATGCCGACGGATGGAGGGACAGCGCCCCATGCCGCCTCGGCCAGACCTGCGCACGGTGCTGGTCATCCCTGAAGGGATCCCGATCGAATACGAGTCCCTGTTTGGTTTCGCGCTGCGGGCCGCCGCCGAATTCCCGGATCATCGCTTCATCTTTCGCTGCCATCCGGTGTTGCCGTTCGAGGCGATCCGCCCGAGCCTCCCGGTGCCTCCGGAGCGCTTCCCGAACATTGAGATCTCCGAGCGCGCCTCCCTGACGGCGGATTGCGCCCGGTCGTCCGTGGCGCTGTACCGCGGCTCGTCGGCCGTGCTCTATGCCGTGCTGCACGGGCTGAAACCGTTCTATCTCCACGACGGGCGCGTTCCCAATGCCGATCCGTTATTCGCGTTGACGCAGTGGCGCCAGACCGTCACGTCGCTTGACGAGTTCCGAGACGGCCTGGCGCGATACGCGGCGACCCCTTCGGCTGAGGCCGTCGAGCAGTGGCGCTCGAGCGCCGACTACGCGACGGAGTATACCAGGCCGATGAATGACGCGTCCCTGGACCAGCTGCTCGACGCCGTGGGACTGCGCGATGGCGGGGGTTCTCTTCGATGAGGTGCCTGCTCTTCGGGTTTGGCTACATGGGCACGATCCGATATCAGATGCTGCAGAACTGTCCGGAGGTGCAGGAGATCTTCGTGGTGGATCCGGATCCCGCGGCGAAGGGGCGGGTACGGTATCACGGGATGATTCCGACCACCTTTTTACTCCCCGGCGAGGCGATCCCATGGGACCGTGTGGATGCCGTCTTTATCTGCACGCCGAACCATGTCACGGCCGAGCTGTGCGTGGAGGCGCTCAGGCGCTGCGGACGGGTGTTCTGTGAGAAGCCGCCTGGACGCGACTGGGACGATTTCTGTCGGATCGAGGAGGCGGCGAATTCAACACCCGGGCACCTGCTGGTGTTCGGGTTTAACCACCGCCTCCATCCCTCCGTTCAGGCCGCGAAGACCCTCGTCGGACAGGGGGGGCTCGGCGACATCCTGTACCTGAAGGGGACGTACGGCAAATCCGGCGGCGTGACGTATCCGCAGAACTGGCGCACCAAGCCTGAGCTGGCCGGCGGCGGGATCCTGCTCGATCAGGGCATCCACATGCTCGATCTGTTTCAACTGTTCCTCGGACCCATCAGGCCGACGGACGCGTTGCTGCGCGATACCTTCTGGGGATGCGGGCTTGAGGACAATGCGTTGGTCTTGCTGCAGTCTGAGCACGGGGTGCCGGCGTTTCTGCACTCCTCCGGGACGCTGTGGAAGCACACCTTTCATCTGGAAATCGGCTGCCGGGACGGCTACCTCATCGCCACGGGCCTGCTGTCCAAAACCGGCAGCTACGGCCGTGAGCGGTTGGTGATCGGCAGACGCCAGTTCGAGGATGAGGCGCTCGCGCTGGGCAACCCGCGTGAGGAGATTGTGCATTTCGACCGCGATGAATCGTGGGAGAAAGAAGTGAACGAGTTTCTGACCGCCATTCGGGAGCGGCGGCCGGCGACCCATGGCACGTTGGAAGAAGCCAAGCGGGTCATGCAGATCATCCGCGATGTCTATGCCATGGCCGGGCGTCGCGTCGCCTCGGAGTCCCGCTGATGCGTTCGATTGAGACGAGCGTGACGTTTCCGCTCTCGGCCGTGAAGCCCCTGGAGGGGCTGCAGGCCTACCGGGCGTACTGCCTCTCGGCCACGCGCCGCGCGCTCGAGCGCGGAACGCGTCGCCGAAGTCGTTCGCCGGTCCATGGCGGGCGGCTTGAGCCGTTCGGGACGGTCGAAGGCTTCGAGTACCTTCGCGACCCGCAGAATGGGAGCCTCCTGCTGGCTGACCTGCCGGAACCGGAAGTGTGGGCGGAGCTGCTGCGGGAGGTGGGTCGCTTCCGGAATTCTCCGGAGGCGTTCCATGCCGGCCTCGCACAGTCCCGCACGGACCATGTCTATGCCCCGAAGCTGGAGTGGATTCAAGAGACCCTGCGCCTGCAGCAGATGTCCCGGCCGAGGCTTCTGGAGGTGAGGACGGCACCGAGCCGCCTGACGTCCCTGCTGATGGAGAGCCGGTCGTTCGCCGACGTGACGGCGGTGGAGGAGATGACGCTGGCCCACCCCTCAGGCGCGGAGGCGCGCAGCGGAGTCCCGGTGCAGGCGGCGGTCCTGCTGGAGTCCCTCGACCGGGTGGATGATCCTGAGGCGCTCCTGCGCGGGGTGGCGCACCGGCTGCAGACGGGCGGCCTGCTGTTCGTGACGGCGCTGGTCGCCTCCGGCTTCGACCTGGCAGTCCTAGGAGCGCAGAACCGCTATCTGTATCCGCCGGACCGCGCCAATTGCCTCAGCGTGCGGGCGCTCGAGGCGCTCATCGGCCGGTCCGGGTTCACGCCGCTGGAAGTCAGCACGCCGGGAGTGTTGGACGTCGGCATCGTCCGCGCGCACCTCGCGCAGGATCCCGGCATCACAATTTCCCCGTTTGAACGGCAGCTCATCGAGGCGGACGACGACGCACGAGAGGCGTTCCAAATGTTCCTGCAGCAGCAAGGACTCAGCACATTTGCGCGGATGGTCGCAAGGAGGCAGGCATGACGCAGACGTGGTTGCAGCAGTATTTCGCGGAGTCGGCCGAGATCGCGCAGCAATTGGATCTCGGCACCATTGATCGCATGGTAGAGCGGCTCGTCCAATTACGGGACGACGGGGGGCGGTTGTTTCTCTGCGGGGTTGGGGGGAGCGCGGCCAATTGCAGCCATGCGGTGAACGATTTCAGGAAACTGTCCGGCATCGATGCCGCCACACCGGTGGACAATGTCGCCGAGCTGACGGCCAGGACCAACGATGAGGGATGGGAAACCGTCTTCGCCGCGTGGCTGCGGGTCAGCCGCGCCAGCGAGCGAGATGTCCTGTTCGTGTTGTCCGTGGGGGGCGGCAGTCGCGAACGCAACATCAGCGCGAATCTCGTCGCGGCCATTGAGGAAGCCAAGCGGCGAGGGATGGCGATCCTCGGGATTGTCGGACGCGATGGCGGCTATGCGAAGCAGCGCGGCGATCTTGTGCTGGTCATTCCGACCGTCAACGAGCAGCACGTCACCCCGCACACCGAAGCCTTCCAGGGGGTGGTCTGGCACGGGATCGTGTGCGATCCGCGCCTCATGGTGCAGGGAAACAAGTGGGAGACGTCCGCCCCGCTTCATGTGGAGGCCAGATGCCGATGAGCCCCTTGACCGGCATCTTCTTGGATACCGGAAATCTGGAGGAGGTTCGCACGTACCATGCCCTCGGGGTCATTCGTGGCGTGACGACGAACCCGACCCTCCTCAACAAAGAGGGGATGTCCGGGGGATGGGTGGATATGGAGCGGCGCTGTCGAGAGATCGCTGAGCTCATTCAGCCGCTGCCAGTGTCTGTCGAGGTGACGACGAACGAACCGGAGGAGATGCTGGTACAGGCCCGGGTGTTGGCCGCGTGGGCGCCCAATGTCAACGTCAAGATTCCCGTTCACGGGCCCGACGGCGGCACGGAGAATCTCCGGCTGGTTCACGAGCTGGAGACGCGGGAGGATATCCGCGTCAACGTGACGGCGATGATGAGCGCCCAGCAGTGCCTGTTGGCCGCCATGGCGGGTGCCACCTACGTCTCGCTCTTTGGGGGGCGGGTGAACAACATGGGCTACAATGCGTGCGGCGAGATCCGACGGTTGCGGGGCTTGCTGGACGCGTTAGGAAGCCGGGCGAAGATCATTGTGGGCTCCACCCGTGAAGTGCTGAATATCATCGAGTGGTTGGAAGCGGGCGCGGACATCGTCACCGCCACCCCCCACCTCGTGGAAGGGATGCTGGTGCATCCGTACAGCAAGGAAACGGTGCGCATGTTCCTGGAGGATGGCGTGAAGTTGCAGCGCGGCGAGCGCCCCCCACGGCCGGGGCGCGTGCTGACTGCGAAGTGACGATGGGCGAGGATGCCGGGTGAGAACAGATGAACCGGGTCGGTGAAGGTGGTGCGTCGAGGCTGAAACGAGCCCTCCGCGCGCGTCGCCGGACCATTGGGTCGTGGCTGGCGCTGCCCTGCGAGGCGACGGCGGAGATCATGTCACGGGCAGGCTTTGAGTGGCTGGTGCTGGATATGGAGCACGCGCCGTTGGATCTCGCGGAGGCCGCGCGGCTCATTCGCGTGATCGAGCTGGCCGGTCGTCCAGCCATCTGCCGCCTTCCGGCGTTGGATCCGGCACTGGCGAAGAACCTGCTGGATGCCGGCGCCTCCGGCATCATGGTGCCTCACGTGACTTCAGCCCAGATGGCACGCCAAGCGGTGGAGGCCGCCTACTACCCGCCCGCCGGAACGCGGGGTGTGGGTCTGGCCCGCGCCCAGGCGTATGGCTATGGCCGCGGTCTCGAGGATTATCGGCGTCTCCGGCAGCGCACCCTGGTCGTCATCGCCATGGTGGAGAGTCAACAAGGGATCGAGCAGGTGGAGGCGATCGCCGCGACCCCGGGCCTCGACGGCCTTCTCATCGGGCCGTATGACCTCTCCGCCTCGCTCGGTGTCATCGGGCAGTTGGATCATCCGATGGTGCGCGCGTCCTCCCGTCGGGCAATCGAGGCGGCTCGCCGAGCTGGGATCGCCTGCGGCCTGCACCTCGTCCACCCCAGCCCTGAGAAGGCCCGGCGAGCGCTGCGGGATGGCTACACGTTTCTTGCGATGGGCGTCGACATGATTTTGCTGGCGGAAGCGGCTGCCGGGACCGCATCCCTCGTGAGCCGATGACACGATGCGCCTGAGGAGCCTCGCACGCAACGGGCAGCGGTCGATGCGCCGTCTCCAGGAGCTGCCGGGGCGCGCGCTGCGCGCTGTCGCTCCCTGGAGGACCGTGACCATCCGCGGGTTGCGGGTGAGACTGCGTTGTGACAACTGGATCACCGAATGGCGCCGGCAGACATACGCCACGAAGGAACCGGAAACGCTGGATTGGATCGACCGGCAGATGCGCGAGGGGATCCTCTTCGACATCGGAGCCAACGTCGGACAGTTCGCTCTCTATGCGGCCCTTCGGCATCCCGGCGTGCGCGTCGTGGCCTTTGAGCCGGAATATGCGAACGCGCACCTGCTGAGGGACAACCTCTTGGCGAACGGGGTCCAGGACCGGGTGACCGTCTATTCGATCGCCGTGGGGAGCTGCAGCGGCCTGAGCTATCTGCACATCCAGGATGCGACCCCGGGATCCGCGCTCCACACGGAGTCGAACACGGCCTTGGAGGTGACGCGGACCCAAAAACCCGTGATCTGGCGGGAAGGCGTCTACGCCATGACGCTGGACGCGTTCTGCCAGGAAACAGGGTTGAATCCGCAGTGGATCAAGATGGATGTCGACGGGACCGAGGTGGAGGTGCTGAAGGGAGCGGCGCGGACGCTCCGATCGACGGCCTTGCGCTCGCTCGTCGTCGAGATGTTCGGCGGTCCCCACGTCCATGAGGCGTGCGCGCAGCTCTTGCAGGATGCCGGATTGCGCCGGGAGTGGCCGCGCTCCGGCGAGTGCGAGAATGAGATCTGGACACGGCCGTGACGGCGCCATGAACTGGTACGCGGATTGGCAGCACCCGGAACACGTCATGCACTTCGATGCGCGGTCGCGGCTCGACGCGCGCAACCTGATCCGGAATTACGAAGCGTTCAACGACGTGCGGCTGCTCAAAGAACGATTGGATTCCTCTCGAGCCATCGACCTGCTGGAGGTGGGCTGCGCGACAGGGGAGTTCGCGCGGTATGTGCGCGTGCGGTTCCCCCGCGCGCGCTATGTCGGTCTCGATCTCTCCGAAGCGGCGATCGCTCGAGCGCGGGCCAAGTACCCCCAGACGGCGTTTTTCATGGTGGAGGCCGGCCGCCCGCTGGCGGACAGCCTCCGGACCCTCGGGATCTTGGCACATCCCGACGTGATCTATTCAAAGGACGTGGTACCCCATCAGGTGGAGCCGCTGGCCTTCCTCTCTGACCTGATTCGGCAGGCGTCAGAGGCGGTGATTGTCCGATGCCGGACGCGGGATCGCGGCCAGACCGAGTACGATCCTGAGCGGTCGTGTCAGTACCATTATGGGGGCTGGATGCCGTACATCGTGCTGAACCTGCAGGAACTGATCGATCATCTGCTCGCCGAGGCGCCGGGCAGCGAAGTCGTGGTGTACCGGCATCACATGGTTTTGGGAGGGTCCAACAACCGATTCCTTCCCAAGGACCTTTACCTCACGGAAACCGGCGCCGCCGAGACGGCCGTGGGGCTCTTCAAGAAGACCGATCGGCCGGGGCGGGTGACGGTTCAGGATCGCTCCGACGGAGCGTTCACGGCCACGTGGGATTACCGGATGACACGCGTGATGCAGCAGGTGCTCCGCGTCCCATGACCCCCCCCCGGGTGTACGTGGCGCTCAGGCAATTTTGCGAGGAGGATGACCAACCCCGCCGCATCCTTCTCGAGTCGGGCTTTGAGGTGCGGGAGAATACGTCAGGCCGTGTCCTGCGTCGCGAGGAGATGGTGATGCTGTTGCGCGGGGCCGATGCCGTGCTGGCCGGACTTGAGCCGTATGATGCCGAGCTGCTGACTGCACTTCCCGCACTCCAGTGCATCAGCCGCTGCGGGGTCGGCACGGATGCGATTGACCTCGAGGCGGCTCGCCAGAAAGGCGTCGCGGTCTATACGACGCCTGACGAAGTCGCTGAACCGGTCGCGCAGCTGACCGTGACCATGATCCTGGCGCTGGCCCGCAATCTTCCCCAGCACGTGGGGGAGATGCGCAGCGGCGTCTGGAACAGGCGGTTGGGCTGCCTCCTGTCAGAATGGGTGATCGGGTTGGTGGGGTATGGCCGCATCGGCCGGGCGGTTGAGCGGCTGCTGCGAGCATTCGGCCCGCGGGTGATCGTCGCCGATCCTCACGTCAGGGCATCCGATTTTCCGGACGGCGTCGAGCTGGCTGAGCTGCCGGCGCTGTTGAGCCAGGCGGATCTTGTCTCGCTGCACGCGAACGCCCCGCGGGAGCGGGGAGCCCTGGTGGGCCGCCGTGAGTTGGCGCAGATGAAGCGGGGAAGCTATCTCGTGAACACGGCTCGAGGCTACCTGGTCGAGGAGCCGGCGCTCTACGAGGCGTTGGTCTCCGGTCATCTCGCCGGCGCGGCGATCGACGTCTTCGAGAGAGAACCGCAGGCGGGCCCGCTCGCCATACTGCCGCAGGTTGTCTGCACCCCGCACATCGGTTCGTTCACCAAGGCGTCGCGCGCGGCGATGGAGCGGCGGTGCGCTCAGCACGTCGTGGACCATGTGGCGCGGAACCAGCGATAAGCAACCCTGATGTCGAGCCCGAACATCTTAATTACCGGCGCGTGCGGCTTGCTGGGCGCCCACCTCATGGCCGGCCTCTCGCGGCGGTACCATGTCGTGGGGGTTGACCGAAACCCGTGGTGGGGAGATGAGCCGCTGGAGGTGCTGAGGGGCGACTTGCAGGAGGTCGGTTTCTTGCGCGAGACGATGCGTTCCGCGGTTCCGGATATTCTGATCCATTGCGCGGCCCTTGCGGACGTGGAGGCGTGTGAACAGGACCCGAACAAGGCCCAGGCCAACAATGTCACGCTGACCCGCCAGCTGGTTCGTGCGGTGCCGGCTGCCTGTCTTATCGTCTATATCTCTACAGACGGAGTGGTTCAGGGGGACGTCCCATTCGCCACTGAGGAGCAGCTCCCGGTTCCCCGGACTGTCTACGGGGGCTCCAAGCTTCAGGGAGAGCACGAGGTGGCCCAGGTGACGGCGAACGCGCTCATCGTGCGGACCAATTTCTATGGGTGGTCCTCAGGGCGCAAGCCGACGTTTGGGGAATGGCTCTACCATGTCTTGGAACGGGGGGAGCCGGCCACACTCTTTACCGATTGTTTCTTCACCCCCATCTATGTGGTGGATCTTGTGGAGCGATTGATGCGATTGCTGGATGGGTCATGTCGCGGCCTGGTCCATCTGGGCGGCCGCGACCGGCTCTCCAAACACGCCTTCGGTCTGCTCCTGGCGCAGGTCGGCGGCTTCTCCACGGCCCACATCAGCGCGGGCTCCATGGAGCAGATGCCCTCTCTCGCCCGGCGCCCCAAGGATATGTCGCTGAATAGCGAGCGGTTTGTGCGTCTGACCGGCTGCGACCTACCGGAGGCTCGCACAGGGTTGCAACGGTTTCTCGCAGACCGCGGCCGCCCCTTGAGCGCGCGATGCGCAGCGCTGGACGTTCAAGGAGCCGCTCAAGGAATGAGCCACCGATGAAACGGATGACTGAGCGGGCATTTGGGATGACGGTGGGCACGGCGTGTCTGCTGGTGGCGGGGTTGTTGTGGTGGCGAGGCCATCAAGCCTGGGTGCCGTGGGCGGGCGGGATGGGGATCGCCTTGCTGCTTGGCGGCCTCCTGTGCCCTGCCAGCTTGCGTGGTCCGCGCCTGGTGTGGGAGCGGCTCGCGAATGTCCTGGGATGGCTCAACGCGCGGATCATCTTGAGCGCTGTGTTTCTGGGTATCGTCACGCCGGTGGGGTGGTGCCTGCGCCGGATAGGATGGGATCCGCTGCGCAGGCGCCGCGCAGCCACGGACAGCGCATGGACGCCGTGCCCCGAGCGGCATCAGGATCCGGAACATTTCAAGCGGATGTACTGAGGGATTCACACAGGAGGGGGCATGAGCAAGCTCGGGATCTTGCGGGAGTTCTGGGAGTTTCTTCGGCATGAGAAGAAGTATTGGCTCATCCCGATCGTTGTCATCCTCGTGCTCTTCGGGCTCCTGCTGGTGGTGGCGCAGAGCAGTCCGGTCGCGCCCTTCATCTACACCCTGTTTTGAGAGGTCCAACGGTGACCACGCGCATTCTGGGAATCTCGGCGTACTATCACGACGCGGCCGCGTGCCTCGTGGTGGATGGCCGGATTATCGCCGCCGCCCAGGAGGAGCGGTTTACGCGCAAGAAGCACGATCCGAGCTTCCCGCGCCATGCCGTCGCGTACTGCCTCAAGGCGGGCGGCATCAGCGCGTCGGACCTCGATCTCGTCGGGTTTTACGAGAAACCCCTGGTGAAATTCAATCGCCTCCTAGAGACCTACATCGCCTACGCGCCGAGGGGGCTGCGGTCGTTTCTCACGGCCATGCCGATCTGGCTGAGCGAAAAACTGTGGCTGGCCGATGTCATCCAGCGGGAGTTGGGCTACGGGAAGCCGATCCTCTTCGGGGACCACCACGAATCCCATGCGGCCTCCGCGTTCTATCCCTCCCCCTTTGAGGAAGCCGCGGTGCTGACGATGGATGCGGTGGGTGAATGGGCGACCGCCTCGTACGGGATTGGAAGGGGCCGCGAGCTCACACTGCTGAAGGAGATGTGTTTCCCGCACTCCCTGGGGATGCTCTACTCGGCCTTCACCTATTTCACCGGCTTCAAGGTGAACTCCGGCGAGTACAAGCTCATGGGACTCGCTCCCTATGGAGAGCCGCGGCATGTCTCCCAGATCCGCGATCAGTTGGTGGAGATCCACGAGGACGGCAGCCTGACGCTCAATCTGGACTACTTCGACTACTGTACGGGGTTCACGATGACCTCGCGGAAGTTCGCCCAGTTCTTCGGCGGTCCGCCGCGCAAGCCCGAGGGGCCGATCACCCAACGCGAGATGGATCTCGCCCGTTCCATCCAAGACGTGACGGAAGAGATCATGCTCCGGATGGCTCGTCACGTCCACCGCGAGACCGGACAGCGGCGTCTGTGCCTGGCCGGCGGGGTGGCGCTGAACTGTGTCGGCAACGGCCGCATCCTGCGGGAAGGACCCTTCGACGATCTCTGGATTCAGCCGGCCGCCGGCGATGCCGGCGGTGCGCTCGGCGTGGCTTTGGCCCTGTGGCATCGGTATCTCGGCAAGCCTCGGACGCCGCATCCCGGCGACCAGATGCAGGGCGCGTTGCTCGGGCCGTCGTATTCGAGCGATGAGATTCGCGCGTGGTTGGCGCAGCGCGGCCATCAGGCCCAGGAGCACTCCCGCGAGGAACTGCCTCGCGCGGTCGCACAGCTGATCGCCGAGGGCAAGGTCGTGGGGCTGTTCCAGGGGCGGATGGAATTCGGGCCGCGGGCCTTGGGGGCTCGGTCGATCCTCGGGGATGCCCGCTCGCCTGCCATGCAATCGCGCATGAATCTGAAGATCAAGTTCCGGGAATCGTTCAGGCCCTTCGCTCCCTCAGTGCTCCGGGAACAGGCCGGCGAGTGGTTTGACTGCCAGGCGGAGAGCCCCTATATGCTGCTGGTGACCGACGTGGCTCCTGCGCACCGCTTCGCCTTGGACGACCAAGCAAAGACCCTGCAGGGCTTGGACAAACTGAAGGCGGCGCGGTCGGACATCCCGGCGGTGACCCATGTCGATGACTCGGCGCGCCTCCAGACGGTGCGTCGGGATACCAACCCGCTGTTCTATGATATTATCAAGGCTTTCGATGAACTCACCGGCTGCCCCGTGGTCATCAATACCTCCTTTAATGTGCGGGGAGAGCCGATCGTTGCGACACCGGATGACGCCTACCGGTGTTTCATGCGCACGCAGATGGACGCGCTGGTCCTCGAGACGTTCATCCTGGAAAAAGCTCAGCAACCCTCCACGCAACCCGATCCGCAGTGGCAGCCTGAGTTGGCGCTTGATTAAATGAAGGACAGAGCCCCTGATCCCATGAGACGATGGTTCGTGAGGCTGGCCCTGTGCGGAGCCGGCGTAGTGTGCGCCGTCTTGTTGCTCGAGTTCGGAATCCGGCTGACCTGGGATCGGCGCCAGGGGGTGCCAGGGTTGGTGTTGGGGCATCCCACGCGCGTGGAGGTCTTGGCGCCGAACTATCGAGGGTATTTCGTCGGCCAACCGCTGCGGATCAACAACCTGGGATTTCGCGATGACCGAGAGTATGAGTTGCGCAAGCGGCCGGGGGTCTTTCGCATCGTCGTCCTGGGCGATTCGGTCACCTTCGGCCACGGATGCCGGTTCGAGGAAACCTGGCCGTACCTGTTGGAGCAGCGGCTCACGCGGTGGCGGCCCGAGGTGGCCTGGCAGGTGTGGAATCTCGGCGTGCCGGGGTATGACACGACCCTTGAGTTGCGGACGCTTCAGGAGATCGGACCGGCCTACCAGCCGGACCTGGTGGTCATCGGCTTTCATGAAAACGATGTGAGCGCCGCAGGCTATCATGCCAAAGCCGTCATGCCCGTGTGGGTGTACGACCTGAAGTGGTTCTTGAAGCGCCACTTCTACGTGTATACGACGCTTCGGCACCTGTATCACCGGCTGAAGTATCGGCAGGCCAAGCACGAGACACCGGCGGCGTATGAGCAGCGG
The DNA here is from genome assembly GCA_964624155.1 of uncultured Planctomycetales bacterium. Classification (GTDB taxonomy): domain Bacteria; phylum Omnitrophota; class Gorgyraeia; order Aquiviventales; family Aquiviventaceae; genus CAZUWM01. The sequence continues at coordinate 62,038 of CAZUWM010000001.1, read as the reverse complement.
TTGGTGGCCAGGCCGGCCCAGGAGATTGCCCCGTACGATCTCGAAGGGATGACATTGAAGCACCATGCTCTCCGTGCCCCACGCCCGCCGTCTCCGAGCGTGCCGTACGAGCCTGACGAGGCGGGGATGGCCGCCTGTCGGCTCGCGGTGGACGGCTTCAAACAGCTGCACCGCGAGGGACGGTACCGCATCGTCTTCTTCATCAACATCGCGCCGGATCGCAGCGGGGCGGACGCCTCCTTTACCAATGGCGTCCATAACGCGATGAACCAGACCTTCCTGAACCTCCTGAGCGATCCCACGCCGGTGGTTAGCTCCTACGACGCGTTTTGGGCCTACCACTCATCGGAAGTTCCCCACGCCGGCGAGCACTCCCTTGGACCTGCCAATGTGGTCAAGGCCGATGTCCTGTTCACCTTTCTCACCTCGTACCTGCAACGAGTGCTGGCAGATCGCGGTCGCCCCCTGAGCGCGCGCGGCACCTCCGCCGAGGCGGTCGTCGCATGACCACCACACCGGTGACCGTGCTGATGACGGTCCATAACGGCGGGCGGTACCTGCGCACCGCCGTCGACAGCGTCCTCGCGCAGACGTACCGGGCGTTTCGGGTGTTGATCATTGACGATGCCTCCAGCGATGACACGCGGGACCTCCTGCGGTCCTATGAGGACCCGCGCGTCGAGTGTGTGATGTTGGAACGCAACGTAGGACAGACGGCGGCGCTGAACCTCGGGCTGCGCCGGGCGACCACGCCGTGGATCGCCCGGATGGATGCCGATGACTACTCGGCCCCAGAGCGCCTGGAGACCCAGATGGCTCTGGCCACGCGCGAAGTCTCCCTGGGATGCATCGGGACCTTCGCATGGGTGTTTCGTGACGACCCGCAGTCGGCGGACGGGGTGATCGAGAAACCGTGTGATGATGCTGCCATCCGGAGAAACTTCTGGCGCGTGATTCCGCTCATCCACGGCACGCTGATCATGCGGCGCGAGCTGCTGCTCTCAGCAGGCGGCTATGACGAGCGCTATCGGTATTCCGCCGACTGGGATCTGTATCACCGGCTGTTGGCGCTCTGCCGCGCGGCGAATATTCCCCGGCCCTTGTTGGGAATTCGGCGCCATTCGAATCAGAAATCGTTCCTTACGGCGAGCGTGGATGAAAACATTGCGATCTTCTCGCGGGTGTTGGCCGCCGACGGGTGCGCGCGGCGGGAACGCGCGGCCCTGCGGGTCAGCCTCTCGTATACGTACATCAGCCGCGCCCGCTGCGATGGGGCCGAGGGACGGTTCGCGGAGCTGCTTCGCGATCTCCGGCGCGCCGTTCGATGGTCGCCGATGACCGCGAGCAAACAGCTGCTCGTTTCGGTCATCCCGAAGCGGGCTCGCGCCGTTCTCAATCTGGAGGGCAGAGGGCGATGAGTCGTGTCGCACGGAAGCGCATTCCTCAACCCCGGGTGCCGCCGGTCATGATTCTCTGCGGGGGCATGGGCACCCGTCTACGGGAGGAGACCGAGATCCGGCCCAAGCCCATGATGGAGATCGGGGGACGGCCGATCTTGTGGCACATCATGAAATACTATGCCGCCTTCGGCTTCCATCACTTCATCCTGTGCCTGGGCTACAAAGGGCACATGATCAAAGAGTATTTTCTGAATTATCGGGCCTATCAGAGTGACTTCTCCGTGCAGCTTGACCATGCGTCGCAGCCGATCGAGTATCACGCCAGCGGCAGGGAAGATGACTGGCGCGTGACGCTCGTGGACACCGGCCTGACCGCCCAGACCGGCGCCCGCGTGACGCGAGCCGGCCGCTATGTGCGAGAGGAGACGTTTTGCTTGACCTACGGCGACGGTCTGAGCGACATCGACCTGAAGGCGCTGATGGCCTTCCATCGGGGGCACGGGAAGATCGGCACAGTGACCGGCGTGCGACCGACGGGTCGGTTCGGCGAACTGGAGGTGGACGGCGCGGGCCGCGCGACGCAATTCAATGAAAAGCCGCAGGCGACGGGCGGCGTCATCAACGGGGGATTCTTTGTCTTTCAGCGGGCGTTCTTGCAGCGGTTGAGCGATCACGATGACACCGTGCTGGAGCAAGGCCCTCTGCAGAGCCTGGCGACGGAGGGCGAGCTGATGGTCTATTCCCATGAAGGATTCTGGCAGCCGATGGACACCTATCGGGAATACAAGATGCTGAACGACTGCTGGGCGGGCGGCCAGGCGCCGTGGAAGGTGTGGTGAGCTGATGAGCGAATGGGATCCTCGTTTCTGGCGTGATCGATCGGTCTTCGTCACCGGAGCCACCGGCTTGCTCGGCAGTTGGCTGACCAAGGCCCTGCACGGCGCCCAGGCGGAGACGGTAGTGCTGGTGCGCGACTGGGTGCCGGGCTCCGAGTTGTGCCGGTCTGGAATCATGGAGCAGGTCCGTGTCGTTCGAGGAGAGTTGAGCGACCAAGCCCTCGTCGAACGGGTGCTGGGAGAATACGAGGTGGACACGGTCTTTCACCTTGCGGCCCAGGCGATCGTCCCCATTGCGAATCGCAATCCCGCCTCGACATTTGAGAGCAACATCCGGGGGACGTGGACGCTCTTGGAGGCTTGCCGGCGCTCGCCGACCATCCAACACGTCCTCATGGCGTCATCCGATAAAGCGTATGGCGAGGCCCCGGAGTTGCCCTATCGGGAAGACACGCCACTGCGTGGCCGCCATCCCTACGATGTCAGCAAGTCCTGCGCGGATTTATTAGCCCAGTCCTACGCGGCCACCTATCGGCTGCCTGTGGCGATCGCGCGGTGTGGGAATCTCTATGGCGGCGGCGATCTCAACTGGAATCGCCTCGTACCCGGCACGATCCGCTCGCTCCTCCGGCGCGAGCCGCCGGTCATTCGCAGCGACGGGTCTCCCGTGCGTGATTACTTCTACGTCGAAGACGGGGTGAGCGCGTACCTGCGGTTGGCCGAGCAGCTGGCGAGCGATCGGTCGCTCGTGGGGGAGGCGGTGAACTTCAGCAACGAACAGCCGGTGAGCGTGCTGGATGTGGTGCGGCAGATCACGAGGCTCATGGACGCGCAGGCACTGAAGCCGGTCGTCCTCAACCAGGCGACGAACGAAATCCCGCGGCAGTACCTCGACGCCAGCAAGGCCAGGACGCGCCTCAGTTGGCAGCCTCGCTATGACCTCGCCCAAGGTCTTCAGCGCACCATTGCGTGGTACCGGGTCTTCCTTCAGGAGCGACTCGAAGGGGTCGAGGTGGGGGCATGATCCACGGCGTGGCGATCTATCCCTTGAAGCAAATCCCCGACGAGCGGGGGGCGGTCATGCATATGCTGAAGGCGACGGACCCCCATTTCGAGCAGTTCGGGGAGATCTACTTTTCGAAGGTGTATCCCGGGATCGTCAAGGGGTGGCACCGGCACTCGCGCATGACCATCAACTATGCCGTGGTGGTCGGAACGATCAAGCTCGTCCTGTATGACGATCGCCCCGCGTCCACGACGAGCGGTGAGCTCCAGGAGCTCTTCATTGGCGAGCCGCGCTATTGTCTTGTGAAGGTGCCCCCGCTCATCTGGAACGGCTTCAAGGGCGTCGGGACGATTCCCGCCATCGTGGCCAACTGCGCGACGATCCCTCACGACCCTGAGGAAATCGAGCGCCTGAATCCGATGAGCGATCGCATCCCCTACGATTGGGCGCTGAAGCACCGGTAAGCGATGCCTGCCCACGCCTCCTGTCGGACCTGCGACGCGCCGCTGCCTGAACCGTTCCTGGATTTAGGGAGCATGCCGCCGGCGAACGCCTTCTTGGCGTCGCCGGAGGAGTTCTCGCAGGAAATCGCCTACCCGCTGGCCGTGACGGCCTGTCCCCGCTGCGGCCTGGTGCAATTGACGTATGTGGTGCCGGCGGAGCAACTCTATCGTCACTATCTCTACGTGTCCTCCACCTCAGAGGCGGTCCGTCGGTATGCCGGCAACCTGGCGGGGCGCCTCGTGAGACGCCATCATCTCGGGCCCTCCGATCTCATCGTCGAACTGGGCAGCAATGACGGACTGGTGCTGCAGGCCTTCCAGCGGTACGGCGTGCGGGTGTTGGGAGTGGAGCCGGCTCGGAATCTTGCCGCCCTCGCCCAGGCCAACGGGGTTCCGACCGTGTCGGAGTTCTTTTCAGCCGCGACGGCGCAGCGACTGACCACCCACGGCGAGCGCGCCGCCGTGATCCTCGGGCGTCACGTCTTCGCGCACATTGATGATTGGCATGATTTCCTTGAGGGGGTCAGTCGGCTCTTGGCGCCGGAGGGGCTGCTGCTCATCGAAGTGCCGTATCTCGGGACGCTGATCGAGCAGCTCGAATTCGACACGATCTATCATGAGCATCTGTCGTACGTGGCGCTGAAACCCATGCAAGCGCTCTGTGTCCGGCACGGGTTCACGGTGGTGGACGTGGAGCCGGTTCCGCTTCACGGAGGCTCGCTCCTGTTCTCGATCCGCCGGGCCGCCGCGCATGGCCAGGCCTCCTCTCGCGTCGAGGACCTTCAGCAGCGTGAGCACCAGATGCGGTTGACGGATGCCACCACCCTGAGGCGCTTCGCGCGGCGGGTCACCGAATGGAAGGAACGGTTTGAAGCGTTGCTGGAACAGTGGGAACGAACCGGCGCCGCCTTTGTCGGGTATGGCGCGGCGGCGAAAGCCAACACGCTGCTCAATTTCTGCCCGGCGGCCGCTCGTCGGCTGCGATCCATCTTGGATCGCAGCCCGCACAAGCACGGCCGCTTCACCCCCGGCGCCCATCTGCCGGTCGTGGACGCGTCGAACTGGCAGCGGAATGGGACAACGCACATGGTTATTCTGGCGTGGAATTTCAAAGATGAGATCATGGCGCAGATGCGGCCGTTTGCTCAAGCCGGGGGGCGGTTTGTGATTCCCATTCCCCAGCCGGAGATCGTCTAGCGTCATGGGCCGCCGGTGTCTGGTCATCGGGGCCTCGGGACAACTCGGCGCTGCCCTCTGCGCGGTCATTCGAGCCGCGGGCAGGGACGCCATCGAGGGCGTGCACCGATTTCCTCGCGCCACTCAGGTGAGGGTGGATCTGTCAGAGCCCGGCGAGGCGGTGTCAACAATCCGGTCGCTCGCGCCAGAGTGGATCATCATCGCCGGTGCCTTCTGCGGGGTTGACCGGGCCGAGTCGGAACGCGAGATGTGCGGGCGGGTGAATGTGAAGGGGCCTCAGGCCATCGCGGAGTACGCCAACGTCCATGGCGCGTTCGTCGTCTACTATTCCACCGATCATGTGTTCGATGGAGCGCAACCATCCTACGGCGAGAACGATCCGGTACATCCCCTGAACGTGTATGCCCGCAGCAAGGCGGAAGGTGAGGCGGCGATTCGTGCGTTGGCGCCGCAGCGGCATCTCATCGTTCGCACGGCCTCGGTGTACGGAGCGGATCCGCAGCGACGGAACTTTGTGTTGCAGTTGGTGGATCAGCTTCGTCACGGTGAGCGCGTGCCGGTTCCGGATGACCAATGGGGCAGCCCGACCTCTGCCGGGGATCTGGCCGAGGCCACGCGGTGGCTCATGGATCGCGACGCGGTGGGGACGTTTCATGCGACCGGCCCGGAGTTCATGGACCGTGTCTCGTTTGCGCGGCGGATCTGCACCCACTTTGAGCTGGATGCCTCACGGGTGATCCCGACGCCGACCAGCCGGCTCCGGCAGGCCGCCCGGCGGCCGCTGTGCGTGCGACTGGATTGCCGCAAGCTCCTGGACGCCGGTTGCCCGCCGTTTCGGAGTTGCGAGGAGGGACTGCGTCGGCTTCGATCGTGGGATGCGGCCCTGCAGGGGATCGCGTCATGAGGCGACCGCTGGTGTCCATTGGGATTCCGACGCGCAACCGGGCCGCTGCCCTCGCCGCCTGCCTGGACAGCATTCGGCAGCAGGACTATGAGCCGCTGGAAGTTCTGATCAGCGACAACGGCTCAACCGATGCCACGCCGGCGATCGCCGAAGCGGCCGCCAAAGGGGATGCGCGGATTCGGTATATTCGCCACCCGCAGAATATCGGGCTGCACGCCAATCATAACGTGTGTTGGGACCTGGCCCGCGGCGAGTTCGTGTGCATTTTCCATGACCATGATGAGCGGGAGCCCCGCCTCATCAGCGAGTACGTCTCCTGGTTGCAGGCCCATCCCGAGGCGGGGGTCGTCAGCTCCAACTGGGAGCTGATCGATGAGCGGGGTGTGGTCGTTGGCACGCGGGACCATGACGTGCCGCCGGTCACCGACGGGGTCGAGTTCATTGACCGGACCATCCGATCAGGACGCTGTTCCGTCGGGATTCCCGGGGCCATGATCCGCCGGGCCTCGCTGGGGGACATTCGATTCGAGGTGGAGGCGCCGATCGGCTTCGGGGATTTTCCCGTCTGGTTTCAGCTGGCGGAACGCGCGGCGGTCGGCCACATCCCTCAGCGCCTCTGGCGTTGGCGGCAGGTCCCTGACGCCCAAAGCGCCCGGCCCATCGAATCATGGGTGCGCGATTACGATGAGAATCTCACGCGATATTGTGACGGCTATCTTCGACGTTGGCCGCAGCGCGAGACGCAGGTTGGCCGCTGGAAGCGGTTGATCCGCCGGTACGCGTTTTGGGCGTTAGCGTTTGAGGTGGGGTTGCATTGCCGCCACCAAGACGCCAACGACTCGTCGAGCCCCTATCCGTCTCAGACAACGTCTGAAATCTTAGGATACCGGTTGAGTCCAGAGGCGTTTCAGCGGGCACTGGATCAGCTGGCTACGTATCGCACGGCGGCCTTGGAATACCTTGTCTATGCGGCGATGCGCCTCCTGATCCAGATGCGATTGACCAGCCCGTTGACCTGGGCGACGTACCATACCGTTGCCTTTCGACGATTGCTGAAACTGAGCTAACACGATGCACGAGATGTTTCCGACCACGTTCCCCCCACTCCTCTGGCTGACTGCCTACATCCTCATCGGCGGCGTGTGCCTCTGGGCTCTTGCGAGCCGCCTGACGCAGGATGGGTTGGCGACTCGTCTCCTCCTCGGGTCCTACGCCGTGCGGCTGTTGTTGGGCTTGACCTTGTACGCCACCTCGCTGTGGCATTGGCCGCTCATGAAGTCGCTGCAGATCCAGAACGGGTTTTGGGCGTTCGGACCGGACGCGCACACGTACCATTACATCGGCTCGCTGATCGATCACGCGCTGAGGTACGGGGTGGAGTTGCCGCGTCTTGAAACGTCCATTGAATACTACGCGGTGGTGGCGGCGATCTATCGGCTCTTCGGTGCGCATCCGGTCTACCCCATCATCATCAACTGCTGGTTGGCCGCAGCCACCGGGCTGCTGGCCTACCTGATCGCCGGACGGCTTGCGGATCGCCGCGTGGCGCGAGTCAGCGCCACGCTGGTGAGTCTCTGGCCATCGTCATTTGTGTGGTCCGCCCAGCTCTTGAAGGACGCGTTATGCTGGGTCCTGCTGTTCCTGGCGCTGTGGCTGGTCATCCGCCTGATGCGCTCAACGCAGCGGCGGTCTTGGCCGTCATCGGTACGGGAGGCCAGTCAGTGGCTGGCGCTCATCGTGTCCATCATCGGCCTGACCAAACTACGATTCTATGTGGGCTTGGCGCTCTCCGTGGCTGTCCTGGTGAGCGTGGTCCCGGCTGGGGTGTGGGCGTTCGGCCGTCAACAGGTGCGGCGCGGTCTTCGATATCTGGGTGTCGCAGCCGTCGTCTGCCTCTCGATGGTGTTTGCCCGGACGCTGCCTCTTCCCAAGCTGCTCGCGCCCGCCCACCCGGAGCGAGGCCATTTCCAACTCGCGGTGTCCCACCTGCAAGACGGTAACTTCCAGTCGGCCGAGGACGCCTTCGTCCATGCGATCAGTCTGAAGCACGATTACCGCGAGGCGTACCTCGGCGCGGCGGCTGCCGCGCTCCAACTGGGCCGCATGGAGCAAGCGATCTGGGCCTACACGCGCGTCCTGCTCCATTCGACACCTGCACAGCGCGCGGCGATCAAGCCGGTCATCGCCAGCATCTACCTGCGCATGGGCAACCAGCATTTGACAGATGGACAGCCCATTGCGGCGGTTCCCCTCTATGAAGAGGCGCTCTCGTATGACCCGTTGCTGGCCGATGCCAGGGTCAATCTCGGACTCGCCTTGGCGCACGCGGGGGATTTTGACCAGGCGCTCGTCGTCTTCAGCGAGGCGCTCCGGGGGGCGGTCGATGAGCCGCAGCGCGCGGTCATCCGGAGCGGTCTCGCGCAGGCGTACATGACCATGGCGTGGCATGAGGCACGGATGAGTCATTGGAATCGGGCTGTGGTGTCGGCGGTCGCGTCGCTGCATCTGGACGCCGTTCCCAGGGCATTCGCGGAGTGCGGGATCATGATGGCCGCCGAGGCGCACGAGTTGGATGACGCGTTGACGATGGCCACGCGGGCCCTGGAGCTCAGCGCTTCTCGAGGCGGGGACGCGACGCCCGTGCGGCTGCTTGTGGCCAGGCTCTACCGCGTGAAGGCGCGCCAGGAGCTTCACCGGGGGAATGAATCCGCGCTGAACTTCTATCGGGACGCGTTGCGCCTTGATCCGGATCCTGAGGCCGCACGCGAACTGAGTCGGCTCCTTGAGCAACGTCGCGCACGACCGTCCACATCTCTCACTCAACCATCAGCCGTTCTGGTTCTCCCAACCCAACCGGGTTCCCTTGCTCCGCCGGCCCCCTTTGCCAATCCGTTCGCCGAGTCATCCCAGGGGATTTCCATCAGCCATAGCGGGCCGGAGCGTCCGGTCGTTGAGCTCGCGGTGGCGTTGTTTTCCTCCAGCGCAGGGGAGTGGTCTGAGCGCGCCGTGGCGTCGCGGCAGCAACGCCATGTGTTGGCGCACTTGAATGCCAAAGCGCTGGAGATGCGGGATCAGGCGGTCTTCAGCGCCCAGGAGACGACGCCGGAAGCCCTGGCCTTTCGCCGCGAGGGATTCGTCTCGACCGGCGGCCACTCCCTGATGGATGCCTGGGCGAAGATCTCCTCGCCGCGCAAGCTGGTGACGTATCTGCCGAAGGCGCTGCTCATCGGGTTCCTCGCGCCGTTTCCCTCGCAGTGGTTTGACGTGAAGGGCTCGACCGGCTTCATGCGGATCTTCGCAGGTTTCGAGATGGTGGTGTTCTATCTGTTGCTTCCGTCCCTCTACTGGGGCCTGCGGAGGATCGTGAGTATCCGCCGCGCTGACGGATTCTTCCTGGTGGCGTTTGTGTTGGCGACGGCGGTTCCGCTGTCACTGGTCGTGGCCAATCTCGGCACCCTCTTCCGGCTGCGGCTGTTGTTCTTGCTGCCGCTGTTGATCGTGGCAGCGGTCGGCGATCCGGTCCCCTCCCTCCAGCGGATCGCCGATTGGCTTCGCGGTCGGCCGCGAGCCCTCGTCACCATCGAGCCTTCAGCGGCGATGGGGGGCAACGGGGCGATGGCGGCAGAGCCGCTCGTGTCCGTGGTGATGCCCGCCTACAACGCAGCCGCCACGATCACGGCCGCCATCCACAGCGTCTTGCGGCAAACCTACCCGCAGTGGGAGCTGATTGTGGTGGACGACGGATCCACGGATGGCACCGCCCGGCGCGTGCTCGCGTTCGGCGATCGCGTGCGATACCTCCGTCAAGAGCACCTCGGGCCGGGCGCGGCTCGCAATCGTGGGGTGGCTGAGGCGCGCGGCCACGTCGTCGCGTTTTTGGATGCGGATGATCTCTGGCTCCCGGAGAAACTTGAGCGGCAAATGACCGTCCTCCGACAGGAGCCGACGCTGGATGCGGTCCAATGCGGCGCCTACCTGGTGAGCGATGCGCTGGAGGTCATTGAGCACCGGCGCTGCCGTCAGGGCCGCGACACCTACCTCGATGCGCTGCTGTTCCGCAACATGCCCGCGTTGGCCTCGACCCTCCTGGCGCGCAAGCCGTGTCTCGAAGCCATCGGCGGCTTCTCGACTGATCGCGAGGAGGTGTGGGATTTTGGCTGCCGCTTGCTCCGGCGCCATCGCTTGCGGAGCCTCCCGGAGTCGCTGGTGCTCTACCGCCAGCATGCGGGGAATCGGAGCCATGATTTGGAGATTTTCCGTGACAGCGGCATCAGGACGCTCCAACGCGTGTTCGCCGACCCGGAGCTTTCGCCGGCCATCCGGCGACGGGAGATGATGATCTGGGCTCGATTCTACGCGATGCTGGCGGGTGGGTACTTCCGCCACGGCGACTGGGCCGAGAGCCTTCGATGGACGTGGCGGGCTCTCGTCGTTTCGCCCTCCGTCATTGGCTATGTGATGGGATTTCCACTCCGACGAGTCAGCCGGCTCCTGACGGCGCGTAAGCGTCCCTCGTTTGCCGCGGCCTTTGCGCCTCTGGAGGTACGATGAACCCCCGCCTGTTGCAATGGCTGTGCTGCCCGGGGTGCGGCGGTGAGCTGTCCCTCGCCGAGCCGTCTGACCGAGCGCCAGAGCTCGAGGGAGCGCTGCGGTGCCGCTGCGGCGCCTCCTATGAGGTGCGGGGGGGCATCCCGAGATTTCTGGGGATCGACCACGGCGCGCCCCCGGGCATGGCGCCCAGCCGGTTCCTGCGCGCCCAGCGGATGACGCAAAAGAGTTTTGGCAAGCAGTGGCAATACTTCTCAGCCATGCACCCGGTGTTTCGCGAGGACCTCTTCCGCTACGTGGGGTTGGACCGGGCGTTTTTCGACGGGAAACTGGGGTTGGATGCGGGCTGCGGGTTCGGACGCCACGCCTACCACGCCAGCCGGTTGGGCGCCGAGATGATCGCGGTCGACTTCAGCGAGGCGATTGAGTCGGCGTCACGGAATCTCCAGGGGTTGTCGAACGTTCACATGGCGCAGGCCAACCTCTATCGGCTGCCGTTTCGGCCCGGGACGTTCGATTTTATCTACAGCCTCGGCGTGCTGCATCATCTCCCGGACCCGGAATCCGGCTTCCGGGCCCTGGTGCCGCTCTTGAAACCCGGCGGGACGATCATCATCTGGGTCTACAGCAATACGCGGCGGTGGATCAATCGGATCTTGGAGGCGGTCCGCTGCGTGACGACCCGCCTGCCGGCTCCCGCCGTCCGCGTCGTCAGCTTGGCTGCGGGCCTGGTGGATTACGGCGGGTTTGTCATGCCCTACAAGGCGCTGAGGGCGATCCCTCGCCTGGGGCCGCAGGTCGAACGCCTCGCGTGGAAACGGGTCACGCTGTACAGCCGGTATCCCTTCACGGTGACGTGGGCGGATTGGTTCGACCGGCTTGCCGCTCCGCATCGGGCCTACTACGATGGGCCGGCCCTTCACCAGTGGTTGGCACAGATGCGTCTGACGAACATCCACGTGACGCCGACCGAAGCCTATGGGTGGCGAGCGCATGGCCAAGCGCCTGTTGAGGATCGCGCCGATGCCTGAATCTCGTGGTTCGGCTGCATGCGGGATGCTCCGCGCGGCCAAGCGCCACCTCGCGGCCTCGCCCTCGGTCAGTCGCCGGCTGCTCCGCAACGCCCTGGTGGTCTTTCTGTGGCACGAGGTCTCGGACGATCCCAGCGAGTTCAATCAACTCTTTGACCTCAACGTGCCTCCCGCCGTGTTCTCCAAGCAATTGGATCTCATTCAAGAATCGTTTCACGTGATTGCCCTGTCCCAGCTCCTTCGGCGCGACTATCCAACGCCGGCCGCCCTGATCACCTTCGACGACGGGAACCTGAGCTACTTCCAGCAGGCCCTTCCGATCCTGAGAGAGAAGGGGATCCCGTCCATTCAACTGCTGAACATGGCCTCGATCCGCGGCGACGTCTGTTGGTCGGGTCTGGTGTCGTACCTCCAGCACTGCGAGCCGGGGTTTTACGAAACCCGCAGTTCCCGACCGACCCGTGACGACTTTTGCCGGTTCAGCGAGTCCGAGGTGCGCCGATATCTCGAGTCGGTGGACACCGATCAGTTCATGGAGCGCGTTCGCCGTTTCCGTGGGCCGGTTGCCACCGAAGCGGATCTCCAAGCGGTTTCGAACGACCCCTCCGTGTCTCTTGGCAATCATCTGTACAACCACTACAACGCCACGGTGCTTTCCGATCGGCTGCGAGACGAGTACAGAAAGAATCAGCGAATCTTGGACAATCACCCCAGAGGGAGACGCGTGTTTGGCTATCCCTTCAGCGCCTTCAATGAGCAGACCCAGCAGGTCCTTCGGGAAGAAGAGGTGCAGGTCGTGTTGATCGGCGGGGGATTCCCCAACCTTCGCCGGGATGGCCACACCTTCTACCGGGTTGAGCTGGGCCCTTCGGTTGCCACGCGACGAGCCCTCATGGTCGGCGTCCTGCAGCAGTATCTCTCCGCGTGGGTTCGGGGCACCCTGCCCACAGGACCGGCATGAACGTCTTCAGCGTGAGCGTCAAGAAAAGAGGGTGGGGCCTGCTGCGGGATATCCAACGCGGCACGGCGTGCAATCTCGATCTGGAGATCAAGAAGGCGTACGAGCGGTATCCCTTCCCCTATCCACTTGAGAAGGGGTATGCACAGTACACGACCGACGATGCCTGGCGAATGCTGGAGGGATTCCGCCGCGCCAACGACGAGATGCTCTGCTGTTTCGGCCTGGGGGTGGACGCCTTCAAGGGCCGCATCCTCTGGGATCTCGGCGCCGGGGTCGGCTGGAGAGCCATGGGGTTCGCCCAAGCGGGGGCCAGGGAAGTGCACGCCTTCGATGTGTCGGAGCAGGCGGTCGCCCTCGGTGTACATTTCTGCAACCTCCTGAACATCACGAACGTCCAGTTCCACTGCGTGTCGCTCTACCATCTGGCCTCGTTGCCGCAGAAGGTCGTCGAGCCCGATGTGATCTTCTCAACGGGAACGTTGCACCACATCTTCGATTTGGGCCGGGCGGGTCAGGCCGTCGCTGCCTGCTGTCGCGAAGGCACGGTCTTCTACTTCACGCATTCCAGCTACAACTCCAGGCTGGGGTTCCTCAAGTACGTCAACAATTATCTGAGCTGGGCCCGCGGTGGCTTAGACTTTCAATCCCGTTTGGAGGCAGGACAGAGGATTTGGAAGCGTTGGGTCCACGCCACGCCACATGCTGTCCGGGCCAATCATCTCAATGATCTTGCTGGAGTCTTTTACGTGGCCCGCAGTCAGCGCTCGATCCGGCGGACCTTCGAAGAAGCGCGGTTTGACGTGCAGGTCGTGACGCCGGCGACCGACTTCTCGCGCCAACTGGAGCGATGGCGACGCCGGCTTTCCTTGCCCTCGAACGCTCCTGGAAAGCGGATCGTGAAAGAAGTCCTTCGGACCGGGGTGGACCTGCTCCGCCAGGTTCCAATCCCTCGATGGGTGGATCGCCGGATGGGTCTTCTGACCGCGTTCCTGTTTGAGATGCATCCCCATTACTTCAAAGCGACCTACCGGGGCCGTGCAGGTGATCGATGACACGTGCTCATCGGATGATCTTTCAGTACCATGAGCGGTTTGGACAATGGCACGTCCCGAACCTGAAGGCCTACGTGCCCCATGAACGGGGCTACTTCGTCGTACGAACCAACCGCTGGGGGATGCGCAGCAGCCGGGAGTATCCGCTCACGGCTGACCCCTCCGTGTGCAGGATATTGCTCTTCGGAGATTCGTTTACCGGGGGAGAGGGCGTTCACAACGAGGAGCGGTTCTCGGACCTGATGGAGCGCCAACTGCCGGGGGTGGAGGTCTTGAACTTTGGTCTGGACGGCAGCGGGATCGATCAACAGCTGCTGATCCTTGAGGAATTGGCCGACCCATTCGGTGGGGACGTGATCTTGCTGTGCCCCTTGGTGGAGAACATCCGTCGGGTGGCCCTGCCGTTCTGGCCTGTCTTGGACAGGACCTCGGGGGATCTGGTCTTCCTGCCCAAACCGTACTTCTCGCTGCAGGAGGATGGTTTGCACTTGCACCACGTGCCCGTGCCCAGGCAACGGCCCACGCTGTCCGAGATTCCGGAAGCCCATCGCCGGCAAGCGGGGTTGCTCTCCTCCAACGGGTTCTCTCTGAAACGGTTCGTCGGCCTCCTGCTTGGACCTCTGAAACCGATTGTCTGGAGATGGAGCCATCCCCAGCCGTTTCCCCAGTACGATGGGCCGGACACCCCGGAATGGCAGCTCACCCGGGCACTCCTGAAACGCGCCATCGCGCGGGCCGGCGGCCGCACCGTCGTCTTGGCCCCCCTCCCCATGTTTTATCACATCGAGGGCATCAGCCCTCCCAACTACTTGAAGCGGTATCAAGAACTGGTCCACGAACATCCCTCAGTCCATCTGGTGGATCTGCTCCCCTACTTTCACGCGCTGCCCAAACAGGACAGGCGTGCCTGCCGGTATCCGCAGGATGTCCACTACACGGCGTTAGGCCACCAGGTCGTCGCTGAGGCCCTCTGCCACGAGCTGGCACACAGAGGCCTGCTTCGCCGACCCATGCCGGTGAGCTGACTGGATGGCAGGCACCGTGCTTGGCATCTCGTGCTTTTATCATGATGCTGCCGCCGCGCTGGTTGTGGATGGCAAGGTGATCGCGGCGGCTCAGGAAGAGCGATTCAGTAGGATCAAGTACGATCCCCGTTTCCCGTTCAACGCCATCTTGTACTGCTTGGAAGAAGCCGATCTGCGCGTGGAAGATCTGGAAGCCATCGCCTACTACGATCAGCCGACGCTCACGATGGACCGACTCCTGAGCAGTTATCTGGCGGTCGCTCCCCGGAACCTGCGCTCGTGGCTGACCTCCATGCCGCGTTGGTTGGCCGAGAAACTGTACATCCCTGAGCTGATCCGACGTCGGCTGCGCTACGCGGGGAAGATCCTGGCCATCCCTCACCATCTGTCTCACGCCGCCAGCGCGTTCTATCCCTCTCCGTTTCACGACGCGGCGATTCTGACCATGGATGGCGTCGGGGAATGGGCGACGGCCACGATGGGGGTGGGTGAAGGTCAGCAGGTGCGGTTGATGAACGAGCTGCGTTTTCCTGATTCGCTGGGGCTGCTCTACGCGGCCTTTACGTCCTTCTGCGGATTTAAGGTGAACTCTGGCGAGTACAAACTGATGGGCCTGGCACCCTTTGGTCAGCCGCGCTACGTGGAGACGATGCTGCAGGAACTGGTGGACCTGAAAGACGACGGTTCCCTGCGACTCAACCAGCACTATTTCGGCTACGTGACCGGGATGACGATGACCAACGGCGCCTTTGCGCGACTCTTTGGCGGACCGCCCCGTCAGCCGGAGTCCCGGATTACGCAACGCGAGATGGACCTCGCGGCCTCGATCCAAACGGTGACCGACATGGCGGTCCTGCGGATGGCCCGGCATCTCCACCGGCAGACCGGCCAAGACCAGTTGTGTCTGGCCGGGGGAGTGGCCCTCAATTGTGTGGCGAACGGCCACCTGCTCCGACAGGGGCCGTTCAAGCGGGTCTGGGTCCAACCCGCCGCGGGGGACGCCGGAGGGGCGCTGGGCTCGGCACTGGTCGTCTACCATGGCTACCTGGGACACCCCCGCCCGCAGACGCACGGCGATCGGCAGGAAGGGAGCTTCCTGGGCCCCTCGTTCTCCGCAGATGAGATTCTGGCCTTCCTCCAGTCTCACCAGTACCCCTACCGGAGACTCTCTGAGCAGGAGAAG
Source organism: uncultured Planctomycetales bacterium (assembly GCA_964624155.1). Classification (GTDB taxonomy): domain Bacteria; phylum Omnitrophota; class Gorgyraeia; order Aquiviventales; family Aquiviventaceae; genus CAZUWM01. The sequence continues at coordinate 46,392 of CAZUWM010000001.1, read as the reverse complement.
GCCCACACGGTGGCCGGTGCCGTTGCGGAAGGCAAGGTCGTGGGATATTTCTCGGGCCGCATGGAGTTCGGCCCGCGGGCGCTGGGCGCTCGATCGATTCTGGGAGACCCACGCAACGAACAGACGCAGTCCCTGATGAACCTGAAGATTAAATACCGAGAGTCGTTTCGCCCCTTCGCCCCCGCCGTCCTCCATGACCAGGTCGGCGCGTACTTCGACTTTGAGGGCGAGAGTCCCTACATGATGTTTGTTGCGCCGGTGTTGGAGAACCGACGACTGCCTCGCGGGAAGTTGCCCGAAGACGGCGATCTGCTGCCGGCGATCAATCGCCGCCGCAGCGATATTCCGGCGGTGACGCATTGGGACTACTCAGCCCGTCTCCAAACGGTGGATCCGCAACGGCACCCCGAGTTCTACCGGGTCCTTCGGGCCTTTGACGAATTGACCAACTGCCCGGTGCTGGTGAACACCTCGTTTAATGTGCGGGGCGAACCCATCGTGTGCACCCCGCAGGACGCGTACCGCTGTTTCATGCGAACCCAGATGGATGCCTTGTATCTGGACGGCTTCTGGCTTGTCAAAGAGGACCAACCTCCGTGGCACGAATCGGACGCATGGCAACGCACCCTGAGTCTGGACTAAACGGGGTCCCCGTCATGGAGCGATGGCGGAAGGCGTGCTTGACCATGGGACTCACCCTGTCCTACCTGCTGGTCGTCACCCCTGCGGCGTGGCTGTTACGGTGCCGGCGGAAGGAGGCGCTTCCGCTGACCCTGAACGGGAGGGCGGCGGTGAAGAGCTATTGGGCTTCCGCGCGAGTGGATTCCGATGATTGCCGCGTGTATCAGGAATACCCGCGCCTGCTGGGGGGGCTGACGTTCCTGAAACGGTTCATCCTCCTCTCCATCCTTCCGTGGAAGACGCTGGCTTCGCAACCTCCGGAGAAGGCATTGCGCTCCGATCTCTACGTCATGTTTTGATTGACAACATTTCACAGTATTGTCTATGATGAATGTCATTGAACCGACAACGCCAGGAGGCCATGAACGCATGAGCAACATCGTGGTCGTGCAGGTGGCGATGCATTCGTACCGGAACGTCCCCGTGCGTATGATCCACCCGCTGTTGAAAACCATTCCCGGCGTCGAGCCGCACGTGATTTTCTTGAAGCATTGCGATACGAATCTCTTTACCCCTCCCACTGCCAAGGAGGAGCGCCTGTTCATCGACCTGCTCGCCAAGCTCAATCCCGCCCTCGTGGGTTTCAGCGTCCTGACGCCCTATGTCCCCATGGCGAGGAAATTGACCGCGATGGTGCGCCAACACACCTCGGCGCTCGTGGTGTGGGGCGGCGTGCATCCGACCATCTTTCCGGAAGAGTGCACGAAGGATGCGGACATCGTCTGCCAGGGGGAAGGGGAAGGGGCGATGACCGACCTCGTCAGCCGTCTCCGGGACGGCAAACCGTTCCATGACGTCGAGAACTTGTGGCTGAAGGACCCGGACCACGGCGACCGCGTGATCCAGAATCCCATGCGGCCCTTGCTCCAGGATTTGGATGCCATGCCGTTCATGGCGTCCGGGGACGAGTCCTTTCATTTCATTGAGTCGAACCGGCTCACCAATGAGGATCCCGTCCTGCAGGAGGACGTGCTCTGGCTGCAGAGTTCGCGCGGCTGTCCCTACACGTGCTCCTTCTGTGTGGAGGCGGTGCTGCACAAGACGTACAAGGGGCTGGGGCGTCTCGTCAGGATCCGGTCGGTGGACAATCTCCTCGAGGAGATTAAAGTCAATCTGCGGATGCCGCGAAAGCCGGTCAAGATGGTGCTGTTCATTGACGAGATTTTCGGCGTCAAGGAGGACTGGTGCTCCGAGTTTGAGGAGAAGTACAAGCGCGAGATCGGGCTGCCGTTTGAGATGCAGGCCAACCCCGACGGGGTCAAGTACGGCGCGCTGGCCAAGCTGGTGAACGCGGGCCTGGAGCAGATCGGCTTCGGCATCCAGACCGGCTCGGACTACATGCGGAATCAATTGTTTAATCGGCCGGGGAAGAACACGAGCATCCTGGATCTCGCTCGCGAGTTGGAGAAGTATAAGATCCGGGTCAAGTACGACTTCATCATCAACAATCCATACGACACCGAGGAGAGCCTGGAACACGGCATCGAGCTGTTCCTGCAGCTTCCCAAACCGCTGTTCTTGAATCTGTTCTCCCTGCAGTACTTTCCCAAGTACCCGTTTACGGACATGGCCTTGAAAGACGGACACATCAAGGCGGAGGAAGCGGATGCGGAGACGCTCCTGGAGAAAACGACGAAGAACTGGGCGTATGTCCCGCGGTTGTTCCCCTATAACAGAAAGCAAATGCTGCAGAACGTGATCTGGCTCGTGATCCGGAATTTTGCGGGGGAGAAGACCGTCAGGGCTTCCGTCTTCAGCAAATCGCTCAAGGCCAGGATCGGTCTGAACTACTTGCATCTCAAATCCGTCCTCCTCGGCAAGATTTACGCGCCGGGAGGGCTGGTGTGGAGAAGCCGGGCCTTTGACTATCTCATCAACGGCCTCCGGTACCTCCTCAGGGGCGACGTGCGAGCCCTAGGCCACAAGGTTCGCAAGGTCGTCTGGAATGAATGGGTCAACGCCAGGCGTCTGCGAGAGCGGCACGCGTTCAGCCTGATCGGCGGCCGCAAGTGGTGAGTGAGCGCGGGGACCGTGTCGCGTTGAGAGGGAAGCGCATCGTCAGGCGGTTCGGCGTTCGGTAGATCGGAACGGCAAGTCGGAACGGTGGGAACAACCCGCGGGGTGAAGGCGGGTTGTTTTTTTATGTGCTTGCGGGTGAGCGGAGGGCCGCGTATAATGGCTCAGTGTTCAGAAAATGAACATACAACGACTCGATGGATCTTGACGCGTATCGGCAATTTCGTCTGCTGACCGAAATCGCGTCCGGGGACGCCGTGACGCAGCGGCGGCTGGCCCGAAAATACGGGCTCGCCCTGGGGCTGACCAATTTTCTCATCCGACGGTTAGTCAACAAGGGCTATGTCAAGATCGTCAATCTCGAGCGCAAGCGTCTGCGGTACCTGATTACCCCCAGGGGGCTCGCCGAAAAAGCCCGCCTCACCTATCAATATCTTGAGTATTCGCTGGCGCTCTTCCGCCATATGCGGACCCTGATGACCGAGACGCTCATGCAGATGATGCGCGCCGGCGGAACGCGGGTGGCCATCTATGGGACCGGGGAATTGGCCGAGGTGGCGTTCCTGGCCATGCAGGAACGCGGACTGCGGGTGGTCGCCGTCTTTGAAGAGCCCGGCAACGGCAAGCCCACGTTCATGAATCAGCCGGTGCGCTGCCTGGACACGCTCTCGGGACTCGCCGTTGACTGGGTTGTGGTGGCGACGTTTAAGCAGACGCGCCAGATCGTGCACCAGCTCCGTCAGCTTGAGGTCCCCGCGGCCAAGATCGTTGTCCTGGCCGAGCAGAGCGTGCCCAGGCTCTCTGAGGTGGCCGCCGCGCCAATGCTCGAGCATCCGGACATGGTGGCTGGATGATGACCCGGCGACGTCGTCTCGTCCTTGCGGCGTGTTGCCTTGGCGTGGTGGTCGGTGGCGCGGCGTTGTGGGGGTTGCGGACGACCGCGACGACCCGCCAAGGAGTGAATTACGCCGTCTCGCCTCACCCCATTCCGCTGTATGTCAAAATCCTGGATTTCATCCACCGCGACGCGCATTATCGTTTGCTCGCCCGCGAGATGACCACCGGCTGCCGAACCAACCAGGAACGCGTCCTGGCGGTGTTCGACTGGACGCGGCGCACCATCCGGCCCACCCCGAGAGGCTGGCCGATCGTGGATGACCATATCCTCGACATCATCATCCGGGGTCATGGGACCGGGGATCAGATGGCGGACGTGTTCTGCACGCTGGCGACCTATGCCGGCGTGCCCGCGTTCTGGAGGGTGATCCCTGACGTTCCTGAACGTCCGGGGCTCATCTTCTCCTTTGCGAAGGTGCGCGGCCGGTGGCGCGTATTTGATGTCGCACAGGGCGTGGTCTTCAAAGACCCCGACGGTGAGCTCGTCGCCGTCGACACGCTCCTGGCAGCTCCCTTCCTGGCCGACCTCGCCCACGACGTTCCCATCGAGATATCCTACGCGGGGTACTTCGAACGGCTGTCTCCCTTCGAGGTTCCGGAGATGCTGCGGGCTGAACAGCAGATGCCCGGGCCCCGGCTCTGGTTTGAGATACGGCGCGCCTTGCGGCTGAAGCGAACCGAGCGAGGTCGAGATGGCGGTTCGTGAGGAGATGGCGAGAGTCGAAACCTGCCAGTTCGCCACGGACGTGATCCAAGAGGAACCCTGGCCGATCGCCAATCATGTCGTGGTGATCGCGGAGATCGGCATCAACCACAACGGCGATCTCGCCATCGCCAAGCGGTTGATTGACATGGCCAAGGCCGCCGGGTGCGACGCGGTGAAGTTTCAGAAGCGGACGATTGATCTGGTCTATTCGCAAGCCGTTCTCGATGCCCCGCGGGAGAGCCCGTGGGGCGTCACCCAACGGGCCCAGAAGGAAGCGCTCGAATTCGGTCAAGCGGAGTATGACGAGATCGACGCCTATTGTCGATCCCTCGGCCTGGACTGGTTTGCGTCCGCCTGGGACGTGCCCAGCCAACAATTTCTCCGTCGGTACGCACTGAAGTACAACAAGATCGCCTCCCCCATGATCGCGCATCGTGAGCTGCTGGACACGGTGGCACAGGAGGGCAAACTCACCTTCATCTCCACGGGGATGAGCGGCTATGAACAGATCGATGCGGCCGTGGAGGCGTTCCGCCGCCGGAACTGCCCGTTCGTCCTGATGCATTGCGTGGCGGAGTACCCTACACCGGAGCACCGGCTCAATCTCCGATGCCTCCTCGAGCTGCGGCGGCGCTACGGCTGTCCGGTGGGCTACAGCGGCCACGAAGCCACCATGATTTCCGGGGTGCTCGCGGCCATGATGGGAGCGGTGGCGGTGGAGCGGCACATCACGCTGGATCGCGCCATGTACGGGACCGATCAGGCCGCGTCACTGGAGAAGCGCGGCCTGGAGATGCTCGTCAGCTACATCCGGACGATTCCGGTCGTCATGGGGGATGGGGTCAAACGGGTGACGCCGATCGAGCAGGCCAACGCCGAGAAGTTGCGGTATTGGCTGCCACGGAATCCGCGCGCATGAGTGAAGCCGCTGAGTCTGCGCAGCCTCGGACCATGCTCATCCTCCAGGCACGGATGGGTTCCACGCGCCTGCCGGGGAAATCGTTGCTGCCGTTGGCCGGCGCTCCCCTTGTGGCGCGGATCATCGAGCGGGTAAAACGCTGTCGGAGGGTCGACGGCATCGTCGTGGCGACCACGCAGAAATCCGAAGACGACGTGCTCGAGCGGTTGGCGCGTCAGGACGGGGTTGATGTGTTCAGGGGGTCGGAGGACGATCTGGTGGACCGGTACTATCAGGCGGCGGTCACGTTTCATGCGGAGGTGGTGGCCCGCCTCCCGGCGGACAACCCGGTGCCGGAGCCCGGCGAGATCGATCGCATCATCGCCTATCACCTCACCGGCCAGAGTGACTTTTCCTCGAACCTGGCCGAGGTCCATGGCAACGGTTACCCCAACGGGATCGGCGCGGAGGTCTTCAATCTCGAGACGCTCGAGCAGGTTTGGCGAACGTGCGGCGATCCTCGCGAACGAGAGCATCCGCACCTGAATTTCTACGATTACGCCTCACACCGGGACGTGAACCCGGCGGTCTACCGCGTGGGGACGCTCGAATGCCCGCCGGCGTTTCGGCGCCCGGATCTCGTGTTGGACGTGAACACGCCTGAGGAGTACGAGTTCATGGCGGCCCTTTACGACGCCCTGTATCCCCAGAACCAGCAGTTTTCTATCACCGACATCATTCGATGGTATGACACGGTGTACACCCGCGCGATGGCTCATGGCAGACTACCATAAGTTCGTCTTTGATACTAGGGAAGCAAGAGTTCATCGGACAGTTCGAGCAGATGTATCAAGCAGAACATGCGGAGGGCTTTGATAGCTGGCACGAGCGCGACCTGCGACCGCTGCGCAAGACGCTGAGTCAGATCATCCTCAGTGGGTATAACTTCTCCCGGATTCTGGACCTTGGCTGCGGAAAAGGGACGTTCACACACTTGCTCAAGAAGCAGAATAACTATGTCCTCGCTATCGATTCGTCGCCGACGGCCATCCAACGGGCCCAAGCGAGTTTTCCCGATATCGACTTTCGGGTCATGGACATTCGCGACCTGTCGCCACTGGGTGACACCTTTGACCTGGCGGTCGTCATGGGAACCTTTGCCTATGTCGAGGGCTGGCCGCAGGTGCTTGGCACGGTCGCCCGGATGACCCAGTGGCTCTACGTGGCTGAGTACATCCCTCCGCAGCCGATCGGGTTCGTGAAGTCAGCCGCTCAGCTCATCGCGGAAGTGGAACGGCGGTTTGTGATTCGCACGCGCGTGCTGCTCGATGCAGAGCATTGCCTGCTGCTGGCGGAGGTGAGGCCCCATGGGTGACGCCGGGCGGGTCGTCTGGCACAACGGGACCTTGATTCCGGAGGCGGAGGCGCGCGTGTCCATCTACGATTCCGCGCTCATGTTCGGCGACATGGTCTTCGAGATGACCCGCTCGTTTCGGCAGGTCCAGTTCAAACTGCGCGAGCACCTGGAGCGGCTCTTCGCCTCGATCAAGGCCGTGGAGATTCCGCTGGCGATGACGCAAGATGACCTGGAGCATGCCGTTGAGGACACGATCGCGGCCAATGCCCCGGCCTTCGACGACGATGATGAGCACCGCGTGATGGTGAACGTCTCCCGCGGGGTGTTGTCTATCTACGAGGACGCGGTCGGGATCGCCCCCGGGCCCCAGGTGATGATCGCCGACTTCCCGCTTCGGTGGACGGTGGCTGGGATGGGGGAGCTCTTTGACGCCGGGATTCATACGGTGATCCCCTCGCAGCGGGCCATCCCGTCGGCGCTGTTGGATGCCACGGTGAAGCACCGCAGCCGGCTGCATTTCATGATGGCGAACATCGAGACGTCCCGCCTGCCCGGCGCGAACAACTGGGCGCTGCTCGTGGATCCTGACGGGTTTATTGCGGAGGGCACGGGGGATAATTTTTTGATGGTGAAGCACGGCGTCATCATGACGCCCGAGGGCCGGAATATCCTGCGGGGCATCAGCCGAGCGTATGTCCTCAAGGAACTCGCCCCGCAGCTGGGATTGCAGACGCTCGAGCGGAATCTGACGCCCGAGGAGGTTCTCACGGCGGATGAGGCGTTCCTGACGGCGACACCGTTTTGTCTCCTGCCGGTGACCTCGCTCGATGGGGTGCCAATCGGTGAGGGCCGCATGGGGCCGGTCACCAGCGCGCTGCTGAAGCGGTGGAGCGAGAACGTCGGGGTCGACATCCCCGGACAAATCAAGGCCTGGGACCGTCTCCGATCGAATCGGGGTTCCGAGGCGCCCTCCCCGTACGTCTTCCGGAGCCGGCGATGAACGCCGTCGGCATTATGCAGGGACGGCTCTCGCCGCCGCGCAACGGGCGGCTCCAGTCGTTTCCGGTTGAGACGTGGCGCGATGAATTCGTTCGAGCCCGCGAGGCGGAACTTGCAGGCCTCGAATGGGTGTATGAGCGCCAGACGGAGTCGGACAATCCGCTGGGCACCGACGACGGCATTGCCGAGATCAGGCGATTGGCCAGCGACACCGGTGTCGCCGTGTGGTCCATCTGCGCGGACTACTACATGACGGACCGCCTGATCCAATCGGATGGTACGCTGAATAGGCGAGGGATCGAGCATCTCGTGTGGTTGGTCGGCCGGGCCGGCGCGCTGCCGGTTCGCCACATTGTCCTGCCATTCGTGGACGCGTCATCACTCGCGACGCTCCGGGAACGAGGGAGACTCGCAGCGCTCCTGGCGGCCGTCGTGCCTGCCGCCGAGGCCGCCGGCGTCGGACTGCACCTTGAAACCGATCTGCCACCCGATGAGGCGGTGCGGCTGATGCGACAGAACGGCCATCCGCTGGTTCGGATCACCTATGACATCGGCAACAACGCCGCACTTGGCCGCGATCCGGTCGAGGAGTTGACGGCCATCGGACCGTGGCTGGGCAGCGTGCACGTGAAGGATCGCATGGTCGGCGGCGGGTCGGTCACGCTGGGCCGCGGGGCCGCAGATTTTCCCACCTGCGTTCGGTTGATCCGGGAAGCCGGCTTCGCAGGTGAGTGGATTCTCCAAGCGGCTCGAGAGAACGGTGTCGGCGAGGTGGCGCTGGCTATCCGCAACCGCCGGTTTGTCGAGGAGCATCTCGCGGCGGCCACTGGCCGGCTGGTGTGACGGATGAATCTCCAATTGAGCGGCAAGGCGGTGATGATCACCGGGTCGAGCCGGGGTATCGGCCTGGCGATCGGACGACGGTTTCTGGAGGAAGGGGCTCGCGTCGCCGTCAGCGGCCGAGGCGCTGACTCGTTGAAGGACGCGGTGGCCGTACTCACCAGCGCGGCGGAGGCGTCACAAGTGCTGGCTATTCGGGGCGATTTGACCCAGCCCGATGAGATCCGGCGCGCGCTCGATCAGGTGCGCGCGGCGTTCGGCGGTCTGGACGCTGTCGTCGCCAACATCGGCAGCGGGGTTGCTCGCGGAGGATGGGAGCTGGGTCTGGAGGATTGGCGCGCAGCCCTGCAGACTAATTTCCTGGGAGGGATGGCGCTGGCGAGTGCCGCTACGCCGCACCTGCTGGATCGTGGTGGGAGCTTGACGTTCATCTCCTCGATCGCCGGCTGCGAGGCGATCGACGCTCCGCTTCCGTACAGCGCCGCGAAAGCCGCGCTGCAGAGCGCGGTGAAAGGTCTCTCGCGGCTGCTGGGTCCGCGCGGGGTTCGAGTCAATGCGGTGGCTCCTGGGAATGTCCTGTTTCCCGGCGGCGCCTGGGAGCGGAAACTCGCCGAGTCCCCGAAGCAGATTGAGTCGTATATCCGTTCCGAGGTGCCGTTGCAGCGCTTCGGCCGTCCGGAAGAGATCGCCGAGGCGGTCGTCTTTCTGGCGTCCCCCAGGGCGTCATTCATTACCGGCGCGTGTCTGGTGGTGGATGGCGGACAAACACGGTCGTGGTGAATGATGGAACGTTTCGTGGGAGATTGGCTGCAGGCGGCGTCGGCCGAGGTGAGTGAGCCACAGCATCAAGACGAGCTCGCCTGTCTCGTCTGTGCGTCGAGGGTTGCGGATCAGTCTCGGCTGCCGTATCTCGAACGACAATTCTCCCATCTTCCGGTACGAGAGAATCCCTTTGCCGCGTTGGAAGTCCGTGTGTGTCCTCGGTGTGGGTTCGGATGGGCGGTTCCCGCCGTGGCCCCGGCGAGGCTGGAGGCCTTCTACCGGACGGCCTACCGGGGGGAAGGTTCAGCCCATCACGTGAGCGATCCTCTGGCACAGACTGCGGCACCGTTCGATCCGCGCGCCGTGTCGCAGCTGCTCCTGGCGAAAATGTTCAGATCGTTCTCACCCGGAGAGGCGGCGTTGGATGTGGGCCCGGGCTACGGGGCGAGCTTCGGCGCCCTCGCACGGTTGATCCCCGGCCTGCAGCCCTTCGCCTGTGAGCCGGATCCGTCGGCGCGCCGATTTCTTCAGGACGCGATGCGCGTCCACGTGTTGCCTCAATCGTTTTCAGCCGACCCGAGCGTCCATGAACTGGTTGATGGACGCGTGTTTCATCTGGTGCTGATGTCGCATGTGGTAGAGCATTTTAATGGACAGGAGGTCATCGCCGTGCTGAAAAACGTGCGGCGTCTGCTCGCCGACGACGGGCTGCTCGTGTGCGAGGTGCCGCATTGCGATTTGAGACGGCATGCCGAGCGGCGGATGAACGACACGCCGCATCTGGCGTTCTTCAGCGTGGAGAGCCTCCGGGCGGCGCTTGTCCACGCCGGGTTCTCGGTGAAATTCCTTCAGACCTGCAGCCAGCTCTATGACGTCTGGTGGTCGGACGAGACCGCCGACGGTCCCTGCGCGGCGCCACCGCTCGCCGAGCCGCGGCTCAGGCGCTTGGCGAAGCGCGGGTACCGAGCGCTCCACAGTCGGCTGCCGCGGAGCGTCAGGAACCGTCTGGACGCGTTGAGATGGTCGGCTCGGCTGGACGCCCTGTGTCGCTCCGATGAGTTGAGCTATGGGGGAGACCGGACGTGCCTCCGTGCGGTGGCCTCACCAACATGAAGGACGCTCAGACGCGCGCCGCGCAAAAGAAGATACGCAGGTCGGTGCGGGATCAGTTCGAGTTGACCGGACGGGTCGCGATCATCACGGGCGGGGCCGGCCTCCTCGGCGTCCAGCATGCAGAAGCCATCGCGGAGATGGGCGGCATTCCGGTCCTCCTTGATCTGCGCGGCGAGCTGGCGGTGACGCACGCTGAGAGGATCGCGAAGGCGTACGGCACGAGCGCCCTGGGACTGCGCACGGATGTGACGCAGCAGAAGGATGTGGCAGAGGCGTTGGAGCAGACCCTCGCCACGTTTGGGCGCGTTGATATCCTGATCAACAACGCCGCGAGCGATCCGAAGGTATCGGCGACGAAGGACGGCGAGCCGCAGTGGTCGAGGTTCGAGCAGTTGGCTCTGGAGGCGTGGAATCATGATTTGACCGTGGGTCTGACCAGCGCGTTCCTCTGCAGCCAGCTCATCGGGCGCGAGATGGCCCGGCGGAAGCAAGGGGTCATCCTCACTATCGCCTCGGATCTCTCCGTCATTGCCCCCGACCAGCGGGTGTACCGTCAGGCGGGCCTTCCGGATGAGCGGCAGCCGGTGAAACCGGTCAGTTACAGCGTCGTCAAGGCGGGATTGCTGGGATTGACCCGCTACCTCGCCACGTATTGGGCGTCGCAAGGGGTCAGGGTCAACGCGCTCTCGCCCGGCGGCGTTTCGGCCGGCCAACCGGCGGAATTTGTCGAACGGATCAATCAGCTGATTCCCCTGGGCCGGATGGCGCACCCTGACGAATACAAGGCCGCCGTCATCTTCCTGGTTTCCGACGCGTCCTCGTACCTGACCGGGGCGAATGTGGTGATCGACGGCGGAAGGACCTGCTGGTGATGGGTGAGACCGTGGGCTTTTTTGAAACGGCGGGAGAGCTGGAGCAGTTGCTCGCGTGGTCGGCGCAGCAGCGCGCCCGCCCCGCCCTCGTCGCCCTGACACCCGAGGCGGATGCGGCCGCCGAACTGCGCGGCATCCCGTACCGGACGATTGAAGACTGCTATGCCGAGGCCGACCTGCTGGCGAAGGGGATGGCGCAGTTTCAGCTGGCAGAGCGGTTGTGCCTGGTCGTCGATCGCCATCTGACCGCGGGGGGCGGGGTCGAGTGGACGCGGCACGGCGTGTCCTTGCGTCATCTGTACAAGGACTTCAAGTCGATTTTGGATGCCTTGCTGCACCGGACCCTGACGCTGAAGCGGGCGGTCGTCTCACAGGCCGCCCAGCGTGTCGTGCATGTGATGGATCCGGCGGAGGCGAGCCCACCGACATCTGCGGCATTGCCTCGATCCTTGTGTGTCCTGCTCATTCCGCATGTGGCGCGTCAGATGGGCTGCCAGGTTGTCTCGCTCCAGGCGAAGGGCCCTCGGCCTGTGCGTGACGGATCGTCCACGCGATGGTTTCGCCGCCTCGTCAACAAAATCGGTGTCGTAAGGTCGCTCGTTGAGTCCCGCGTACAGGCCAGTCTGCAGCGATCATCCAGCGGAGGCGACGCGCGCGACGGCGGCGGGTCGGGGCCGATCACCGTCGTGCTGACCAGTCTCTGGTCAGACAGGGATGCGCTCGCGGCGTGGCAAGCCTCTGGAGGTCGGCTGGTGCATTGGCGGGACCTTCTCAGGCGCTCCACGGGATCGCCCGCGCCTGGTCGTGTTGAGGCCGAGGTGGAGGTGATCCTCAGCCGGTGCTGGGAGCCGTTGTCCCGTGACGAGGAGATTCGACGCGGCCTGATCTTCGATGGGATCGACATCGCTCCGGTGATGGAGCCGTGGCTCCGCCCGTTGTTGCGTGACGTGCTGTGTCGGTACGCGCGCGTGGCCTCGTCGATGGAAACCGCCCTGGCGACGGTCCCCAACCCGATCATGCTGGGCTCGGTGTTTGCCGGTGCCGAGACGGTCGCCTGCGCCGTGACCGCGCGGCGCATGGGGATCCCCGTCGTGTCCTATCAGCATGGAGGCTGCTACGGGTACGTCGACATTCCCATGCGGCGGTATTGTGATATGGGCCTTCCGGATTATTTCCTCAGCTATGGTCCGGGCGTCTCGGAGGCCATGGAAGGGCTGGCGGCCGGCGATGACCCGCCGTCTGGGAGAGACGGGGGCACGCGGTCCATCACCGTGGGCTCGGCGGATCTCGACCGCTTGTTGACTCAGCAGCGACGGCATGCCCGTCGGCCTGGCCGGACGGTTGTGTATGTCGTGACCCTGCTCATGGGTGATTGGCGCTATTTTAGCCAACACATCTATCCCGATATTTGGTATTGGAGGCTGCAACGGCAGGTGGTGGAGCAGGTGAGCCGGTCACCGGACACCGAGCTGATCCTCAAGCTGGATCCGCGCGATGAGGTGCCCAACCCCTTGGAGGCATGGGTCCGTCGTCAGCGCCTCCGATCGTGCCGCATCCTGCGGGAGACGCCGTTCACCGACACGCTGGCGGCGGCCGACCTGTTCCTGATCGACAGCCCGTCTACCACGCTGCTGCAGGCCCTGACGACGGACAAGCCACTCCTCGTGTTTGCCGACGAGCGGTTCCTCACGTTCCCTCCGAAGGCGCTTGCCCTCCTCAAGAAACGCGCGACGGTATCCACCACGCCGCAGGAGTTTCTCCGGGACATCGAGACGGCGCTTCGCGCGCCCTCCTGGGATCCGCTGACGCCGCCGAACGACGAATTCCTCCGCGCCTACGGGACCGCGGAGGCTGGTAGTGGCTCAGCGGGCCGCGTGGTCACGGCGCTTCGGGAGATCGCGCGCCAGCCGCGTGGTGCGACGTTTAGCCACGCATCTGAAGCGCCGGTGGCCGTCGGGTCATGAACCAACTCTGGAACAACTCGTCCATCAGCGTGCGATCCATCGCCTCGGTGGTCGGCAACCTGCTGCGCAACGTGCTGAGTCTGTTCGCCGGCGTGTTGATCGCCCGGGGGCTTGGCCCGGCCGACTACGGCAATCTCGCGTTTCTCTTGGGCAGTTTCTTGGCGATCCGACAATTGCTGGATCTGGGAAGCTCCAACGCCTTCTACACGTTGCTCTCACAACAGCCAAGGGGTCGGCAATTTTACCTCGTCTATTTTGGCTGGATGGCCGTACAGTTGCTGGTGACCGTGCTCGTGGTCACCGTACTCCTCCCCCGGTCGCTGATGGACCGCGTGTGGCTGGGGCATTCGCGGGGCCTGATCGTGCTGGCCTGTGTGGCCTCCTTCTTGCAACAGCACGTGTGGGACACGGTGGGGCAGGTTGGGGAAGCGACCCGGCAGACGGTCCGGGTGCAGGCGTTGAACCTCGCGGTCGGCGTGCTCCATGTGGCGCTGCTGGCGGTGCTGGTGAGCCTGGGGTGGATTTCGGTGCCGGTCGTGCTGGGCGTGTATGTCATCGAATACCTGGTCGCGGTGGGGTGGGCCTCCCGCCTCCTCAGACCCGGTTTCCCATCGGTGGATCGCGCAGGGCCGGCGCCGGGCGCCCTGCGGCGGATGCTCCACGACTACACGATCTACTGCGCTCCCTTGGTCCTGTATTCCTTCATCGGGTGTGCGTATGAGTTCGGCGATCGGTGGTTGCTCCAGTACTTCGGGGGATCCGCGCAGCAAGGCTTTTACCAGGTCGGCTATCAATGTTCGGCTATCAGTCTGATGGCGACCGCCTCGGTGCTGAGGATCTTCTGGAAGGAAATCGCCGAAGCGGACGCGCGAGGCGATGGGGAGCGAGTGAGGCGGTTCTACCAGAAGGCGTCTCGGGGGCTGGTCATGGTCGGCGCCGTGCTGTCGGGCTTTCTGATCCCCTGGTCGAGGGCGATCCTCGTGCTGGCGCTTGGCCAGGCGTACGCGGCGGCGTGGCCGGTGCTGGCCGTGATGCTCCTTTACCCCGTGGCGCAGGCCTTGGGGCAGGTCAGCGGAACGATGTTTCTGGCAACGGGGAAGACGCGAACCCATGTCATGGTCGGGATGATCTTCATGGCCGTGAGCTTGCCCGTGTCGTACCTCCTGCAAGCCTCGCGCGAGGCTCCGGTGCCGGGTCTTGGACTTGGATCGATCGGCATGGCGCTGAAGATGGTCGTGCTGGGAATGGTCGACGCGAACGTCATGGCGTGGCTGATTGCGCGCCGACGAGGGTGGACCTACGACTGGGCGTATCAGGTGGTCGGCATCACGGCATTGGTCGCGATGGGGTGCCTCGCGCACCAGAGCGTCGGGTTGATATGGGACGTGAACGGTGAAGGCATCAGCCTGGTCTGGCCTATGGCGTGCTCAGGCGTGATCTATCTGGCCGCGGCGGCGGGATTGATCTGGACGATGCCGTGGCTCGTGGGGATGGGGCGCGCTGAGCTCGCCGCCGCATTCAAGCCATGACCTTCGTTCAACCAAAGCCTTGTCTGGAGCAGGTGTGGCGGATGCCGCATCCATCGGCAACCCGCGAGGGCGATGAGCTGATGGATCGCAACGAACGGACCGTCGACTTTCCGCCCGAGGTGATGCGCGAGTTGCGAGCACGCATCACGCCCTTCCTGCTGCGGGCCTATCCGGAACCAGGGCCGTTGTACGAGAAGTTATCCGCCTGGCTGGGCCTCCCGAAGGAGATGGTGCTCCTGACGATGGCGGCCGATGGGGGACTGAAGACGATCTTTGAGGTCTTCGTTCAACCGGGGGATGAGGTGGTGAGCGCGGCGCCGTCGTACCTCATGTATCCCGTCTACTGCGGCATGACGGGGGCTGTCTCGCGGGAGGTGCGGTTCAACGACGACCTGTCGCTTCCGCTTGAGCGGATCCTTGAGCGGATCACTCGGAAGACGAAGCTCGTGGTCCTCGCGAATCCCAACCAGCCGGTGGAGCGGGTCTACGACGAGGCCGAGGTCGGCGCCTTGCTGGAGGCCTGCGCTCGGCACGGCGCGCTTCTCGTCATGGATGAGGCGTACCACCACTTTTGTCCGTTGACGGCGGTCCCTCGGCTGAATGACCATGACAACCTGATCGTGGTGCGGACGTTCTCGAAGGCGTTCGGGATCGCCGGGGTGCGGCTCGGCTACCTGCTCAGCCGGCCGGAAAACATCGCGCACCTGGCGAAGGTGCGGCTGATCTACGAGGCGCATGCGGTGGCCATCGCCATCGGCTTGTACCTCTTGGAGCACGACCATCTCATGACGTCGTACGTGACCGAGGTGAAGGACGCGATGGCGTTTCTCGTCGAGGCCTTCCGTCGCCTGGGCTTTCCCGCCTCGGGGAAGTGGAGCAATTCGATCTTGGTGCCGCTGCCCCCTGAGCGCTCCGCCACAGACACCTTCGAAGCCCTCAAACGGCGCGGGTTCCTGATTCGGGCCGAAACCAAAGCGCCCCTCACCAATCACCTCCGGATCACCGTCGGGACAATGGAACAGGCGAAGCGGTTTCTGGCGGCCTGTGAGCAGGTCTTGGCGCAACGGCAGGTGTCGGAGGCGCCTCGATGAGCCGGACCATGGCCGCCGAGAAGAATTACGCCGCCTGGTCCCGTCAGCACGTCGTCAGCTTTTACGGGAGCCAGCGGCATCGCGTCGACGACTTGTACGACTCGGAGCGGGCGCTGCTGGTGCCGTCGGTGGAGGCGTGTCGGAGCGTGCTCGACATCGGATGCGCAGCGGGAGGGTTCTGCCAAATTGTTCAGACGCTCAAACCCGGGATTTGCTACGTCGGGGTCGACGCCTCGTCGGACATGGTGGCACTCGCCCGCCGTCGCTATCCCTCGGCGACCTTCGAGGTGAATGACGGGGTTCCGCTTCCCTTCGGCGAGGGGGCCTTTGATCTCGTGCTGTGCACCAGCGTGTTGCACCATAATCCGAACTACCGCGACATGATCCGGGAGTGCTACCGCGTCGCTTCACTGCGTTGTGTCATCGATCTCCCGCGGCTCGTGACGGCCCCCTATGCCTTTGACCGGTCAACCTCCTACATGGTGCTGAAGCGACGATTCCACGACGGGGCCGGCGAGATTGACGAGCAGCAGACGATCGTCCCGTACGTCCTGGAGCATCCACAGCCGATGTTTGAATTTCTCCTCGAGGGGCTGCGCCCGCGTCCGCGGGCGATCGCCGCGGTCGGGTATTATGGGCATCCGAATGAGTCGGTGGTGCTGCCCGTCAAGCCGATCTGCTTCTGCGTCGTCTATCTCCTCAAGGGGGATGCCGCCACGGCACGGACGAGGCTCTTGTTGGATGTCCCCGAGGACATCGAAGCGCGACTGTCGCTCTCAGGGGTTGAGCGGGTTGAGGGAGGCCGGGCCACGTTCCCCGGCTTCATCCAGGAGGGGGCGTGAGCGACCATGCCGACACGAGCCGCACTTCTGGGCTTCGGGGGGATGGGGAAGCGCCACCTGGCGGCTTGCCGGATGGCCGGCATCGACGTCGTGGCGATTGCGGATACCGCTGCCGCGGCACGAGAGCAGGCCAAGGACCAGGTTCCCTCGGCGCGTCTGTATGACAACGCTGAGCGGTTGCTCGCCGCAGAGGCCAGGCACGTCGATGTGGTGAGCGTGGTGACCAACAGCCCCTCGCATGCGGCGCTGACAATCCAGGCCGCTCAGGCCGGGGCACGGAATATTCTGTGCGAGAAACCGATGGCGACGAATCTTCGCGATGCCCGCCGCATGATTGACGAATGTCGGGCGAGCGGCAGCCGTCTTGCGATCAATCACATCCGCCGCTGGAGCAGCAACCACGCGGAGCTGAAGCGGCGGTTGGACGCCGGCCTGATCGGCCCGCTGAGGCATCTGTACTACCAGAGCGGCTCGACCGGCTTGGGCAACATGGGGACCGTGTTCTTTGACACCATGCGCTTTTACGCCGGCAGCGAGGTCGACTGGGTCCTGGGATTCATCGACCGCACCGGCACGCCCAGCGTCCGTGGCGCCCAGTTTGTGGACCCCGGCGGGTACGGCCTTCTCCAGTTCCACAACGGCATCCGGGCATTCCTCGATACGTCGGAGGACACGGGCGTCCGATATGTCCTCCATCTAGTCGGGGCCTATGGGCGGGTCGTGATTGATGAAGTCCAGAATGCCTGGACGATCGAAGCGCGCCCCGACGTGGAACGAGGCAAACCCCTGACGAACTACCTCGCGGCGATGGAGCCGGTGCCGTTTCGCGTAATCGAGCCGTGGGATGTGGTCGGGTTGACCAGTCACGCGTTGGCGGCGCTGGTCTCCGGCGGGCCCGTGGCGTGCGATGGGGAGGCCGGATTCAAAGCGCTGGAGATCGCGATGGCGTTCCACGAATCGGACCGGCAGGGGCATCTTCGTCTTGCGCTCCCCCTGACCGATGGTGCGTTAGGCCTGGATATCCCCTTTGCATAGGCGCGTGAGGCGATGACGATGCCGCATGTTGTGGCGATTGTCTTCGGGCGGAAAAACAGCCAGGGCTTGCCGGGCAAGAACCTTTGGCCGGTCTTGGGGCGGCCGCTGACTGTCTATCCGTTGTTGGCGGCGCGTCACGCCGCCTCGGTGACGCAGCTGTACATGTCGACCGATTCAGAAGAGCTCGCCAAGGTCGGTGACCAGTTCGGCGCCCGCTGGTTGCCGCGCCCGCACGGATTGGCCAGCGATCAGGCGCTGCTGGAGGACGCCATGGCGGCGGCCTATCGGCAAGTCCTGGAGGGGGATCCTCGCGTGCCGGATGCGGTCGTGGCCTTGTTGTCCAACGCCGCCACGGTCCCCCCCGGCGCGATCGATGAGGCGGTGCGCCGGCTCCGGGCGGATCCGTCGCTGGATTCGGTCGCCACCGTGACGCGCTGGAACCAGTACACGCCGGTGCGGGCGCGCGTCATCGGACCGGACGGCTTGTTGACCAATTTTCTGCCGGAGGAGCGACTGACCCGTGTCACCTGCGACCGCAACACGACGGGCGACATCTACTTTGTCGACGCGGCGCTCTCCGTGGTGCGGCCGAGAGCCTTGGAGCATCTCCATGAGGGCCTCCCGCCGTTCCGGTGGCTGGGCCGGAGGATCTGGCCGATCGTCCAGCGCGGCGGGTTGGACGTGGATGACGAGGAAGGGATGGCCCTCACGGAATACTGGCTGCGGCGCCATGGCTTCACCGAGACGACCACGCCTTATGAGACCATCGCGGCCCCGGCGATCACGAAACACTCGGCGCGCTGACGATGCTGCCGATCGGACTCTCCCTGTTTAGTTTCGGTTATCTCGGCGGGTTTGCTCGACGAGCGCAGGAGCAGGATCGAGCGGTGCTCTCCGTGGACCAACTGATCGGCTTGGCGAGGCGTCACGACCTCAGCGGCATCGAGCTGCCGTTGGAGCGTTGTTATCCGGGGCTGCCTGCGTCATCGCTGGCGCGCCTCCAGCGTCAGGTGACGGACGCCGGGCTCTTCCTGTCGATTGATGCCGAGGTGGTGGATGACGGCTCGCTGCCGGCCACGCTCGAGGCGGCCGCGCGGTTCGGCGAACGGTTCGTCCGGGTCAAGCTCAGCAAGACGCTCGGAGGCAACCGGTATCTCTCGCATGCGGATCCGGAGGCGTGGTTTGACGAGACCCTGCGGCGTCTCCAGTGCGTGGCGCCGATCGCCCGTGATCGCGGGGTCGTGCTGGCGATTGAGAACCATCAGGATGTCACGTCGCACGAGCTGCTGCGGCTGATCGAGGCGGTGGGGGATGACGCGCTGGGCGTGAATCTGGACACCGGAAGCGTCTTGGCGACCTGCGAGGACCCGGTGGCCTTTGCCCAGGCGGTGGCGCCGTGGGTGCGCAATCTCCATTTGAAAGATTACCGGCTTGTTCGTGGGCCGGACGGGTTCCGGCTCGTGCGGTGCGCCTTAGGCGAGGGGGTCGTCGACTTCGCCGAGATTGTCCGCGTCATGGCACGCGCCCGGCCAGACGTTCGGGCCAGCATTGAATTGGGGGCGGTGGTGGCGCGGGAAGTCCATTGGCTGAAGTTCGACTATTGGCGGGCGTATCCGCCTCGGGAGGTTGGCGAGCTGGTCCCGTTTCTGCGCCTCCTGTCGGCGCATCTTGAACCGGACGGTGATGGGGCGTGGCAGACGTCGTGGGAACGGGGGATGGATCACGAGGCCTTGGAGCGCGTCGAGTTTGAGGAGCTGTCACGCAGCGTGGACTTTCTTCGATCGATGCCGGCGGAGGTTCCTCAACGATGAGCGGGTCGCTCGAGGGCCTGAAGGTCGTCATCACCGGTGCGGGACGGGGGCTGGGTCGGCACTACGCGCTGCACGTGGCGGGCTGCGGGGCTGATGTCGTGGTCCATGATCTGAGCGAAGAGGCCGCGGCGGTCTATCGGGAAGCCGCCTCGCTCACTGAGACGGTGGAGGCGATCCGGGCCAAAGGTCGGTTCAGCGCCGGCCTCACGGCGGATCTGACTCAGCGCGCAGAGATTCAACGCTTCGCGCAAGAGGCCCTGGCCGCCTTGGGCGGACGGGTGGATGTCCTGGTGAACAACGCGGGGGGCGACGTGATCGGGAGCGATCGAGCCGCGGCCGGGGGAAAGCCCGCTCCGAATGACGCGTTGATCCCAGAAGAGCAATTGATGGAGGTCCTCCAGCGCAACCTTCTGACCTGCATGCAGACGACCAAGGCGTTCCTGCCCTCCATGATCTCCCGTCGAGCGGGCAAGGTGATCAACATCGCCTCCATCGCCGCGATCAAAGGCGTGGGGCAGGAGATCGCCTACGCGGTGGGGAAGGCCGGTGTCGTGCATTACACCCGATGCCTCGCCACGCAGGTGCGCCCCCACGGCATCACGGCGAACTGTGTGGCGCTCGGCCCGACGCGCTCCGGCCGTTTCCTCGCGACCGTCGCGCAGCGCGGGCCGACGGATACCAACCGGCTCACGGGCGGCGGCTCGCGGCTCGAGCGCTTGGGCGAGCCGATGGATGCGGCGAGAGTCGTGGAGTTTTTCTGCAGCGGCCTGTCGGACTTCGTCAGCGGGCAGGTTTTGGTGGTGGATGGCGGCGAGCACTGCTTCGCCTCGTGACGACATGCTGGATCTCGCGCTGGAAGGGAAGATCGGAATCGTGACGGGCGGGGCCGGCGGGCTGGGAGCGCCGATCGCCAAGACCCTCGTGGAGCAGGGCGTGACGGTCGCCCTCGTGGGGCGGCGGCTGGATGCGCTCGAGCGCGCCGCGCAGGCCATCGGGCGCCGCGGCGCCGCGCAGGCGGTGGCGATCCGGGGCGACGTGACCGACGAGGCGCGAGTCAGCTCCCTGGTGCAGGAGGTGGAGCAGCGGTTCGGCCGCCTGGACCTCTTGGTCAATTGCGCCGGCGTCAACATCCGCAAGCCGGTTTCTGAGTTATCGCTGGATGAGTGGCGGACGGTGATGGACACGAATCTCACCGGGCCCTTCCTGCTCTCGAAAGCTGCGCTCCCCGGCATGATCGCGCGGCAGTTCGGCCGCATCGTCAACATCGCCAGCATCTTCAGTGTCGTCACCTGGGAGCGGCGAGCGGCATACTCCGCGAGCAAAGGGGGTCTGCTGCAGTTGACGCGGACCCTCGCGCTTGAGGTGGCGACCCAGCACGTGACGGTCAATGCCGTCTGCCCCGGCGTCTTCAAGACGCCGATGAACGAGCTATGGATGCGCGAGCCGGCGGCGCAGGAATTCCTGCGGGCCATTCCGATGGGACGGATGGGCGAACCGCCTGAGCTGGCCGGGCTGGTGGCGTACCTGTGTTCGCCCCAGGCAGCCTACATCACGGGCGCCGCGTTCATGGTCGATGGTGGTTGGACGGCGAAGTAATCATGCGCGCGGCGAAACCCACAATTGCTGTGACCGTCTGGTCATTTGGCCGCGTGGGGGGAGATCCCATCAGGCGGCTGGAGCGGGCCGGGTTCCGCGTCACGCGCAACACGACAGGCCGGACGTTGCGGAAGGAGGAGACCCGCGCGTTGGCGCATGACGCGGTCGGAGTCATTGCCGGTGTCGAGCGGTGGGATGACGGCCTGCTGGCCGCCTGTCCGCATCTTCGAATCATCTCCCGCATCGGCGTGGGGCTCGATGCCGTTGATCTGGAGGCGGCGCAGCGTCGAGGCGTGGCGGTGACGACGACGCCGTCTCCGACGACGCAGCCGGTCGCTGAGGTGACGTTGGGCATGATCCTGGGCCTCTTGCGCCATCTGCCGACCTATCGCGACATCATGGAGCAAGGACGTTGGCAGGCGGTCCCCGGCCGGCTGCTGGCCGGCATGACGCTGGGGATCGTCGGGCTGGGGCGGATTGGGCATCGCCTCGTGAAGCTGGTCAGGCCATTCGACATGACGCTGTTGGTGAGCGAGCCCAAGCCGGACCGCCCCTTCATGCAGCGGTATGGCGCGCGACTGGTTCGATTGAAGACCCTGCTCGCCCAGTCGGACATCGTGAGCCTGCACCTCTCCTATTCGCCGCCGGTGCGGTATCTGATGAATCGCGCACGCTTTCGGATGATGAAACCCACCGCCCTCTTCATCAATACCGCCAGGGGCCCGCTGGTCGATGAAGCGGCCCTGGTGTCGGCGTTGCGGAACCGGCGACTCGCCGGAGCCGCCTTGGATGTGTTCGAGACCGAACCCTATCGCGGCGCGCTGGCGCGTCTGCCGAACGTGATCACGACGCCTCATGTGGCGTCGTTCACGCAGGAATCATGGCGTGCCATGGAGCGCGAGGCGGTGGACACCGTGTTGGCGGAGCTGGTTCGACGAGGAGACCGACGATGAAAGCGCTGGTCGTGGGAGGATCCGGATTTCTTGGCAGTCATGTCGCCGACGCGCTGACGGCGTCGGGCGTGTCAGTGCGGTTGTTCGACCTTGTGGCCTCGCCGCATCGCTCCCAAAACCAGGAAATGGTCATCGGGGATTTCACGGAGGCGCGGGCGGTGGAGCGGGCGATGGAGGATTGCGAGGTGGTCTACAATTTCGCCGGGCTCTCCGATTTGGATGAGGCGCAATCGAAACCCGCGGAGACGGTTCGCTCGAACATCCTGGGCAACGTCGTGCTGCTCGAGAGGGCGCGGCATGCCAGGGTCAGACGGTACGTCTTCGCGAGCACCATCTATGTGTACAGCGACGCCGGAGGGTTCTATCGCTGCAGCAAGCAGTCGTGCGAGCTCTACGTGGAGGAATACCAGCGGCGCTACGGCCTGGACTATACGATCCTGCGGTATGGCACGGTCTATGGGCGGCGGGCCACCGAGCGCAACAGCGTCCACCGGTACCTGCGGCAGGCGCTGGTGGACCGACGGGTGATCGGCTACGGCAACGGCAGCGAGATCCGCGAGTACATCCACGTGACCGACGCGGCCCGCTTGAGCGTCGACATCTTGCAGGAGGCGTTCAAGAACGAGCACATCCTCCTCACCGGCCCGAGCGGCATGCGGCTGGTGGATTTTTTGGGGATGATCCGCGAGATCGTGGGGCCGGACGTCCAGGTGCAGCTTCACGATCCCGCCACGCGCAGCGATTCGGAAGGGCCGATGGGGCATTATGCGATTACCCCCTACAGCTACCGTCCCAAACTGGGGCGGAAATTACTCAGTTCCTCTCACGTGGATCTCGGCCAAGGATTGTTGGATTGCTTGGAGGAGATCCACCGGCAGATGGCGACGCCATCCCACCGATGAATCAGGCGCTCTGGCTGGTGACGCCGCGCGCGGCCGAAGCCGCGGTCGCGTCCCTTGGCTCCTCCCTCTGGCAGTGGTGCTACGTCGGCGTGTCCCCCGCGAAGCGAGAGCGCTTCACGCAGCGGCTGTCCCTCGCGCGGCGTCTTAGTGTCGGAGAGGAGCTCAACCGTGTGGCGCAGGACCTGCGGCAGCCGTTTGTGGAGTGGATCGCGGCCATCGGCGCTCGGCAGCGTCGGCAGGCCACCTGGTGGAGCGGACGGGCTGCGTCCCGCAGCCCAATCCAGACGCATCTGTTTCTGCTCACCTGTTACGCGCACCTGGTGGTTCGGTGGGCCTCCCGCCTCGACACCTTCGAGGGGGTGCGGTTGGTCATCGTCGACGATTCCTGGCTGTTCCGGTCGCTGCGGCGGGCCTTGAGGACCACCCCAGGGGTTCGCCTCATCGGCCGCGGGATCGTCGCGGCATCCCGCGACGCCGCGCGAAATCTACTCTGGATGCCGGTCACGATGGGCTATGCGCTGGTGTGGGGCCTGGCGTCCGCGGCGGTCGCCCGGTGGTGCTTCCCGCGGCCCATTGAAGACGCCTTCAATCAGGACGGTTCGACGACCCTGCTGTTTACGTGGGTCATCCCCGGCGGTTTCGCAAGCCCAGGCCGTTTTCACGACCCCTACACGGGACGCCTCGAAGAGCTGCTGATTCGGGCGGGGCAGCGAGTCCTCAGGTGCACCCCGTTGCAGGTTGGGATCCGGAGGGGCCTTGTGCGGCGGCTGCGGCCGTTGGCGTCGCAGTGGCTGGTTACGCCCCGCGCCCTCCACCCGGGCGACGTCGTTCGAACCAGTTTCAGCCGCTGGACCATTGACGGATTACGTGAGGTGCCTCCCCTTCAGGGACTCGACTGCCGGCTCCTGCTCTGGCGCGAGGTCCTGCAGGAGTGGGGCAGCCTGGAGGCCTCCGGCTACGAGCTGTGGTACCGGACCATGAAGCGCGTCGCTCGGCGTGTCGGGCATCGGATCGCCGTCCTCGTGTATCCGTTTGAGAACAAGCCATGGGAAAAATTGCTGTGTTTGGCGTTTCGGGAGGATGCTCCGCACGTTCGGCTGATTGGCTACCAACATGCCTCCCTGACGCCGATGCTGCTGGACCATTGCCTTGGCCTCGACGAGGCGTCATGGGTGCCGCTGCCGGACCGGATCGTGACCAACGGCCCCTTAGCCCTGTCGCTGTTGCGGGACGGGGGGTTCCCCTCGGATCGGCTGCTCGATGGCGGCGCCTTTCGCTACGAATATCTCCTGGGGCGCGAGCCATCTCTGACGACTCGGGTGCGGACCACGCCCACCACGCGCCGAATCCTCGTGGCGCTGTCGCTCTCTGAGCCCCAGAGCGCCTTGCTGCTGCAGGAGTTGTTGGAGCTGTTCCCGCAGCCGGTCCTTGACGGAACCGTCATCCCCCTGCAGTGGATCGTGAAGGCCCATCCGGAGCTGCCGGTCAGCCGGCTGCTGCCGCGGTCGAGGAGCCTGCCGCCGTGGTTCACCGTGTCCACGCAGCCGCTGGGCGAATTGCTGGCTGACGCGGACCTCATGGTGTACGCGCCTCCGACAAGCGGACGGTGGGAAGCGGCCGCCGCGGGGGTGCCGACCGTGCGGTACGTGGGCGACTGGCTGGATCTGGACGGGCTGGCCGGCATCGACGGCGAACGGCTCACCGTCTGTGCAAGGGGCGAGATCCTCTCCACGCTGGTGAAGCTCTTGTCGCAGCCGGAGGCGCCCGCGCCGGTCCCGCCAACCCCGCTGGTTCGGCGCGTCTTTTCGCCGGTGGACGAGCGGGTCTGGTCGGACCTGGTCCGTGGATGTTGAAGAAACTCCTGAAGCACGGCGCGAAGGTGCTCGTGCGCCGGGGATGGTACTGCTACGATTTCGTCGGGGCCGATCACCGGGCCTCGTGGGTGTTGCGCTACCTGGCGGGCGGGTTTCTGACCGACTGGGTGCCTGTCTATGAGGAAGCGGTCGCACGGATGATCGGGCAGCCGTACGCCATCACGTTTGGGGCGGGTCGAATGGCCTTCTATGCCGCGCTGGAAGCACTGGGCATCGGTCCGGGCGATGAAGTGATCGTTCCAGGATATACGTGCGTGGTCGTCCCGAATGCCATCCTCTACCGGGGAGCGACACCCCGTTACGTGGATATCCGCCGAGACACGTTCAACATGGATCCGCGTCAGCTCGAGCAGGCCATTACCCCACGGACCAAGGCGATTGTTGCACAGCACACGTTTGGGAGGCCCTGTGAGATTGAGGCCATCATGGAGATCGCCCGACGCCATCACCTTGTGGTGATTGAGGACTGCGCCCATGCGTTCGGCGGGTCCGTTCGCGGCCAACGGCTTGGAACCTTCGGCGACGTCGCCTTTGTCTCCACCGATCAGAGCAAGGTCTTCTCAACCGGCCTTGGGGGCGCGGTGTGCTGTGCTTCTCAGCCGCTAGCTGAGAAGCTCCAGGCGATTCAGCAGCGATCCGGTCAGCTCCCCTGGTGGTATCGGGTTCGCATCGCCCTTCAGTATGGCGTGCTGGCCGTCTTCACTCGTCCGTCCCTGTATTGGGCGAGTCAGCCGTTGATTCAGCTCCTGCAGCGGATGAAGCTCTTCTTCTGGTTCCGTGATGAACTCCGAACGCAGCGTCCACCGAGCTACCCGACGCGCCTGTCGAATGTCCAGGCGTTCATCGGTTGGCATGCGATCCAAGCCCTTGAGTCCAACGTGCGTCATCGGCAGGCGGTAGCCAGGCGCTATCAGGAGATCCTCAACGGCGGAGGATCGGTGAGGGACGAGGGGACGTGGCTTCGGTACAGCTTCTTGGTGCCCTCCCCGCAGCGATGGGAGCGTGTGCTGGAGAAGTACTTCGTCGTCGGACGATGGTTTTCGTCGGTCGCCCATGGTCGCACGGACGATTGGGGGGCGGTTCGGTATGCGTCCGGCCAATGTCCGGTTGCCGAGTTTGTCGCCGAGCACATCGTCAACTTGCCGACTCATGTCCGCATTGACGAGCGGGCCCTCCGGCGGTTTCGCATGTGGGTGGAGCGGTTGGGCCTCAGCGCGGAGCGCCTCTCATCGGCAGAGACGAGATGATTCCCGTCTCCCGTCCCTCGGTCGGCCAGGAAGAGCTTGACGCGATCGCCAAGGTGTTTGCGACAGGCTGGTTGGGCCACGGGGTCGTGACGGAAGAGTTCGAGCAGGCGCTGAAGAAAAAGCTGGCGTGCGCGCACGTGGTGGCGGTCAGCAGCGGCACGGCGGCGCTGCATCTGGCCTGCGCCAGCCTTGGCCTGGGGCTTGGCGATGAGGTCTTGGTGCCGTCCCTGACGTTCGCCTCCTCCATCCAGGCCATTCTCGCCGTCGGCGCGACGCCGGTCTTCTGCGAAAGCGATGAAACGACCGGGCTGCTTGATCTTGACGACGCCGCCCGCCGCATCACGACCAGGACCCGAGCGGTGATGCCGGTCCACTACGCCGGTCAGGCTTGTGACATGGACCGGCTGTTAGCGCTCGCGGCCCGCCATGATCTGCGGGTCATTGAGGACGCTGCGCATGCGTTCGGTTCGCGCTTCAACGGACGGCTCATCGGCACGCACAGCGCGGGTCAGGCGACCTGTTTCAGTTTTGATCCAGTCAAGACAATGACGTGCGGCGAAGGCGGCGCCGTCGCATTGGCAGACGGGGATGCCGCGGAGCGAATCCGGTGCATGCGCACGGTCGGGATGGAGCGGGGGGATTGGCGCTCTCGGGGCACCATCCCGGCCTGGCGCTCAGAAGTGGTGATGGAAGGCTTCCGCTACCATCTGCCGAATATGTGCGCCGCCATAGGCCTGGCCCAACTGAAGAAAGTGGATGAGGCGATCGGACGACGGCGAATGATCTGTCAACGCTACGACGTGGTCTTTGCGTCGCTCCGGAACATCCGCTGCCTCGTGGTGGATTACGCGCAGAGCAGTGCGTTCATGTACGTGGTCAAGGTGGACGCCTCTCGCCGCGAGGCGTTCATGGCCTTTCTCAAGCAGCAAGGGATGGAGACCGGCGTCCATTATCCCGCGAACCACCTTCAGCCCTTCTTCCGCCGCTTTGCGTCGGAGCCGCTGCCGCGGACCGAGCGGCTCTGCCAGCAGATTGTGACGCTGCCGCTCTATCGGGGCATGACCGATGAAGAGGTGGCCACGGTCATCGAGGCGGTGCGTGCCTTTGATGCTGCCGTGGCCGCAACGGGGCGTTCCCCAACGTCCGCCGGGAACCGGTAGGCGATGCCGCGCGTCAGCGTGAATCTCTGTTGCTACAACTCCGAGCCGTTTCTGGAACGGACGCTCCGGAGCATCGGGTTCCAAACGTTCACCGATTGGGAGCTGGTGATTGTGAACGATGGCTCTACGGACGCCACCGATGCGATCATTCGGAGGCACCTCGCCGCGGGGTGGCCGATCGTCTATCACCACGCCGCGAAGAACCTCGGCTTGGGCGCGGCTCGCAACCTCGCCTTGCAGATGTCGTCAGGCGAGGTGATTGCGTTCATCGACCACGATGACTGCTGGCAGCCAGGCAAGCTGGAGCGGCAGTTGCCGCTCTTCGACCTCGATCGCCGGATTGGACTGGTCTACAGCAACTGCATCAATGTGCTGGAGAGCGGGTACCGGTTCCGCCAGTTTGACAGGCTGCGACCGTGCAGCGGGGAGGTGTTCCGTCAGCTCCTGGTCCAATACCCCGTGAGCATCCAGACCGTGGTGATCCATCGGCGGGTGTTGCAAGACGGCAGTTCGGCGTTCGACTCCCGCTTTCAGGTCCTGGAGGATTTCGATTTCGTGCTCAGGACGGCGCGCCGTTGGCACCTGGCGTTCGTCGCGGAGCCGCTCGTTCGGGTGATAATGCGACGCGCCGGCGCCACCCGGATGCTCCGCGACCGATTCCCCGTCGAGATGCTCCTGGTTCTGGAGAAGCTGCGTGCGACCATCCCCGGCTTCGATCAGCAGTTTTCAGCCGAAACGGCGCGATTCCAGTTTGAGATCGCTCGACTCGAGGCGCGCCTCACGTGGGAACGGAACCAGCGGGACCAAGCCCTTGAGCGATTACGCGGCTACCTGAGACGGTATCCTGAGGCCAGGATGGACTCATGGCTCATGCGGTGTCTCCCGTACGGTGTCTATGACCGCCTGCGCCTCTGGATGGCTCGGCTGTCGGGGATGCCGGCATGACGGAGCCTCAGGCGGCGAAGGAGCCGGCGAGACAGGCGAAATGCAAGTCGTGCTGATCGGGCTGGCGCTTCGCCTCTTCGCCCTGCCGAACTTTCAGTGGCTGGCCTATACGGCGCGGGCCCTGAAGCGGTTGGGACACCGGACCACGGTCGTGCCCTTCCGCGAGAGCTGGCTGGCCTCGCCGTTGTTAAGCCGTCAGCTGAAGGGGATGCCGACAGTCTCAGCGGCCCTCCAGAGGTGGCAGCAGGCTCAGCGGCGCCGACAGGATCGCGGACTCATTCGTCTGGTGCGTCGCCTGCGGCCGGACCTGCTCCTCGTGTTGAACGGGGATGTGCTCTCGTATGAGGTGCTCGCACAGATCAAGCGGCTGGCGCGCGGCCCGATGGTGACGTGGTGGTACGACGACCCATGGCGGACCCCGGCGTTCCTGCCGCGCTTTCGCCTCTTTGACCGCGTGTTTATCTTTGACCGGTTCTACCTTGGACGTCTGATCCAGATGGGCCTGCCGCGCGTCCACTTTCTGCCGGCCGCCTGTGACGAAACGGTCTACCGTCCCCTCCCGTTGAGCGCCGCTCAACGGCAGCGGTGGGAATGCGACATCGCCTTCGTTGCCTGGTACTACCCGGAGCGCTTGCCGATCGTCCAAGCGCTGGCTGCCGACGCCCGGGTCGGGGTGTGGGGCGGCGGGTGGTGGGAAACATCGGAGATCCGGAGAAGCTTCGGGGACCGCGGCCTGGTGCGGGGGGGCGCGGTGAGCGATCGAACGGCCGCCCGCATTTACAGTGCCTGCAAGATCGGCCTCAACGTCCATCAGGTCCAGAGCCGCGTGGGCGGCCTCAACATGCGGACGTTTGAGCTCTTGGGAAGCGGGGTCGCCCCGTTGGTCGATTACGTGGAGGGGATGGAGGAGCTGCTGGATCCTGAGACAGAGGTCGCGTGTTACCGCTCGCCGGAGGAGGCCCGCCGCCTCGCCCGACACTACTTGAACGATGCCGGCGAGCGGATGCGGTTGGCGGCCCGGGGACGAGCGCGCGTGCTGGCTGAACACACTTACGTCGCCCGCCTTCGGACGCTCTGCGAGGTCGCCCGATGCTAACGGCGGAGTATCAGGTCGCGGACACCGTGCGGATGCTGGTGTTCGATTTCGATGGCACCCTGGTCGATACAAACCCGATCAAGCGGAGGGCGTTCGAGCGCTGCTTTGCGGAATTCCCCGCTCAATTGAACGAGATCCTCGCCTATTGCTGCGGCCATCATCACACGCCGCGCGGGGAGAAGTTTCGCCACGTTTACGAGCGTATCCTGAAACGGCCCTACACCTCCGAGATCGCCGCCTCGCTCCATGCGCGCTTCAACTCAGAGACGACGCAGCAGATCATCGCCGCGCCGGAGATCCGGGGCGCGGAGCGGTTCCTGCAAACGATGGGCCGGGCGCGCGAAACCGCGCTGCTCTCCAGCACGCCGCAAGCCGTGCTCGTGGAGATCATTGAACGGCGAGGATGGCGCGCGTACTTTAGAGAGGTGCGTGGAGCGCCGGTGGACAAGGCGGTGTGGCTTACGAAGACGTGGCAGGGGCGGGGATGGCCGGCGCATGCCGTGCTGTTCATCGGCGATACGGCCGAAGACGCGCAAGCGGCCGCGGCGGCTGGCTGTACGTTTCTGGGCATCGGCACAGAGCCTGCGCTGGCTCGATACGGGCTCACGGTGACTGATTTTTTGGGGTTGGTGGGGGGATGAAACGGCGGCTCCTGGAGCTCGAGGTGCTCTGTTGCCCGGTCTGCGGCGGAGGGCTGGCGGAGGAAACGTTTCAGGGAGCGTCGGGCGAGATCGAGGAGGGGCGGCTGATGTGCCGAGGCTGCGCGCGTGTGTTTCCCATCATCGCCGGCATCCCGCGCCTGCTGCCGGATGAGCTGGCGCACATGAGCCTGCGGTTCCATCCGGAATTTTTTCGACGGTATGCCGCCCCCATGGCGCCGTGGCGCGAGCGCTGCCGGCCCGGGGTGGATGGCAGCCGGTGGTGGCGCGCCGAGCGGCGCACGATGGCCAGCTACAGTTACCAGTGGCGGAAGTTCAGCGACATGTTCCCGCACTGGGAGCAGGTCTTCCGAGATTCGGTGCAGCCGATCACGCCGGATTTTTTCCGCGGCAGGCTGGGACTCGACGCCGGCTGCGGCTTCGGCCGCTCGCTCTACTATGCGGCTTCCTACGGAGCCGAGATGATCGGGCTGGACTTGAGTGAAGCGGTGGAGGCGGCACGGGGGAACGTCGGCCATCTGCCGAATGTCCACCTGGTCCAAGCGGACATCTTTCATCCGCCCTTCGCAGACCAGTCGCTCGATTTCGTCTACAGCATCGGCGTCCTGCATCATCTGCCTGATCCTGAGGCCGGCTTCTCGTCGCTCGCCAAGCGGCTGAAGCCCGGGGCGCCGATCTTTATCTGGGTCTACGCCAGGGGCCGAGGTCGGCAAATCCCGTTCCTGACGCTCATGCGCGCCGTCTCTACCCGCGTGCCGTTTCAACTTCTTGATGCGCTGTGCTGGCTGCTCGCGGCGGGCCAGTGGGTGTTGTGGATCCTTCCGTACCGGCTGCTGAACCGCATCCCGCTGAGGTTGACGCGGGCGTTGGCGCGTCGGCTGCCCTTCACACTGTACGCGCGCTATCCCTTCCGCGTGCTGCGCACCGACTGGTTTGACGGGCTCTCAGTTCCGCTGCAGCGATACTATCGTCGGGAGGAGATCGCGGGGTGGTTCAAGCGGGAGGGGCTGCAACGTATCACGATCGCTCCAGCGTGGGCCGGGCGAGCGCTGGGGTATCGACCGGTAGAAGCCGAGGTAGGAGGATGAGGCGTCCTTCCGTCCTGATGGTGACCGGGTCGTACTACCCTGAGCTGAGCGGAGCAGGCTTACAGTGCCGGGCGCTCATCCGCGCGCTGGGGGATCGCGTCCGTGCCAGCGTCCTGACGACCACGGCTGATCGCCGTCTCGACGGCCATGACGAGATGGAGGGGGTGAGCGTGTTCCGGTTGTACGTGGAGGTGGAGCGCAGGTGCTCCAAGCTGTGGGCGGCGCTGCGTCTGGCATGGTGGGTGCTTCGCCGGCGCGGAACCATTGATGTGATTCATTGCCACGGGGTCTCCCAAAAAACGTGGGTGGTGATATGGGTCGCCCGCCTGTTGCGCACGCCCGTCATCATCAAGCTGACCTCCATCGGGCATGATGACCCGTTGGCCATCCGTGAGCGAGGATGGTGGGCCTGGCAATCGTACCGTCAGGCGGATGTGTTCATCGGCGTCAGCGAAGGGTTGGCGGCTCGCTATCGGGCCTCGGGGCTTCCCCCGGAGAAATTTCGCCTGATTCCCAACGGGGTGGACGTAGCGAGGTTCCATCCATCGAGCCCTGAAGAACGAGTCCAACTTCGCGGCGCGCTCGGGCTGCCTGCCGGGCGGAGCGTGATGCTGTGTGTGGGCTTTTTCTCGCAGGAGAAACGCCCGCACCTCCTGTTTGAGGCGTGGTCCGGGTTGCAGCGCAACGGAGTGCCGTCCTCCACGTTGGTGTTCGTCGGAGCCACGCGCGGCCGCTACTACGAGATTGATCCGACGTTGGCCGAGGGGATCCGACAGGCGGCTGGCCGGCTGGGTCTGGGGGAGGCCGTGCGGTTCGTCGAGTCGACCTCTGACATTGACGCGTATTATCGGGCGGCTGACTGCTTCGTCATGCCCTCCAGCCGTGAGGGACTGCCCAACGCGTTGTTGGAAGCCATGGCGAGCGGCCTGCCATGCATTGCCGCCAGATTGGACGGCGTGACCGACATCGTGATTGAGCATGGACGCAACGGCCTGCTCGTGCCGGTTGACGACGTCAGCGCCTTGTCGGCGGCCATCCGCAGGATTCTGCACGATCCTGTCGAAGCCGCTCGGTTGGGTGTGGCGGCGCATCGGACGATGACCGAGCGGTATGCGCTGCCACGCATCGCCGACCGATATGACGCCCTCTATCACCATGTCGCATCGAACGGAGTTCCCTGATGCGTATGAGGGCCTCCGCAACGCTGAGTCTTGGTGTGATCCTCTGGTATGTGGCGAGTCTCCCCTTACTCTGGCCGTCTCTGGGTGTCGTGCCGGGGGGCAAGGTGGCGGTCCTCGCTGATCTCGCATTCGTGACGCTGCTGGGCGTCGTTCTCAGCACCTCGGCCCGGCGGTTGCTCCCTGTGCAGCGGGACGTCCTGATCGTGTCGCTGGTTGTCCTCTGCGCCATCGTGATCTCGGCCGTGGGCTCCGGCGCAGGCCGGAGGGCGCTCCCGGATATCTTGCGCGTGGGTTATTCCATGAGTGCGCTGGCCTTCTTCGCGCACTATCGTTTCACGACCGCGGAGCGTCGCCTGGTCATTCAGACGTGGCTCGTGACCGCCGTGGTGGTGGCCGTCGTCGGGATCCTGGCGTACGGAGCGGTGACGCGCTTTGGGGCGCCGATGAGTCAGCTCGCCTCCGCCAATTCTCCGAATCTTGGCGCGGGCTTCGTGCGGATTGCGTCCACGTTGGGCCCCAGCGCCCTCGCGCTCTATCTGCTGACGGCGGTGGTGTTGTGCATCGCGCGGCTCGGCGATTCCCGCACGGTGCGTGGGAATCGGCGTCTGCTGTGGATGGCGTGCGGCGTCTTCCTCATTGCGGCCGCGCTGTCGTTCTCGCGATCCCTCATCGGCCTCGTCGTGGCGATGGCCCTCATGGGATATCTCTCCAGGGAGCGCGTGCCGATACTGTGGCGGGTACGCCATTGGCTGGCGTGCGGTGCCGCGTGCCTGGTGGTGCTCGGCGTTCTCGTGACGGTGTGGGCCATTGTGCCCATCCGACTCGAGCGAGATCTGGACCACCAGACCCTTTCCGTTGAGCTGAACATGCAGAAGAACGCCTATGCGGTCATCCACGCGGCCGGCCTGCGGATGTTCCGTGCCAAGCCCCTCGTGGGCGTCGGTCCGGGGACCTTTGGAGATCGGTTCTGGGATTTCACGACGCTGGCGGAGCGCCGCACGTCATGGCCGGCGATCCTTGCCGCGCCATGCATCGATCCGCATTCATCATGGTTCGGGTGGGCCGCGAAGGGCGGGATCATCGCCCTCTCCGGGTGGATCGTCGTGTATGGCTGGCTTCTCGCGCAGCTCCTGCGCCGGTCCCCCCATGAAGATGCCTTCAGCCTGCGGCGCCTGATCGGGATCGGATTGGTCGGCGGCTTGCTGAATGGCTTCCATGTGGAGATTACGCACCTGAAGTTCCTCTGGGCCTTCCTGGGTCTGGGCGTGGGATGCCGGCCGCGTCACGGCGTCCGTGGCGGCGCGCAGGCCGAGGGTGAGGCGGGAGGCGGTTGAGGCGATGTGCGGGATCGTGGGGCTTGTCGATTTTTCAGGACGGCCGATTGCGGAGGCGCTGGTGCGTCAGATGTGCGAGCGGCTGGCACACCGGGGGCCGGATGAGCGTGGGATCGTGTCCTTGCCGTCCGGCGAGCGGGCCGGGCGGGGCGGAGCCACCGCCGCCTTGGGGATTCAGCGGCTGAGCATCATCGATGTCCAGGGCGGCCACCAGCCGATCGCCAACGAAGACAAGACCATTTGGACTGTCCTGAACGGCGAGATCTACAACTTTCAACCGCTCCGGGAAGAGTTGGAGCAACGCGGTCATCGGTTCGCCACGTGCTCCGATACCGAAGTGATCGTGCACCTCTATGAGGAGACCGGCGAGGCGTTCGTCAATCGCCTCGATGGGATGTTCGCCCTGGCCCTCTGGGATGAGCGTGAGCAGCGGCTCCTTCTGGCCCGCGATCGGTTCGGCAAGAAACCGCTCCTCTATGCCGACACAGCAGATCGGCTGATCTTTGCCTCCGAATTCCACGCGCTCTTGAGCGACCCCTCGATTGCGCGGGACCTTGACCCGACAGCGCTCGAATACTACCTGACGTACATGGCCATTCCCGCGCCGCTCTCCATCTACCGGGGCGTCCGGAAACTGCCGCCCGCGCACCTGTTGATCCGTGATCGGAGCGGCACGCGCCTTGAACGCTACTGGTCGCTGGCGTACACCCCGAAGCTGGCCATCGGCGAAACCGAAGCGGCGCAGCGCCTGCTCGAGCTGTTGACCGAAGCCGTGCGCAAGCGGCTCATTGCCGAGGTCCCGCTGGGGGCGTTTCTGAGCGGCGGCGTGGATTCCAGCGCGGTCGTGGCGCTCATGGCCCGCTGCTCCGAGCGGCCGGTGAAGACGTTCAGCATCGGCTTTGAAGAGGCTCGGTATAATGAGCTGCCGCACGCCCGCCGCGTGGCGAACGCCTTCGGCTGCGATCATCATGAGTTTGTGGTTCGGCCGAAGGCCATCGAGGTGTTGCCGACGCTGGTGGAACATTTCGGCGAGCCCTTTGCGGACTCCTCGGCGATTCCGACCTACTATTTGTCCCGGCTGACCCGCGAGCATGTGACCGTGGCGCTGAACGGTGACGGCGGGGACGAAGCGTTTGCAGGATACGGGCGACATGCCGCCAACTGGTTGGCTGAACGATGGCAGGGCATGCCAAAGTTGGTGCGCGAGCCGGCGGCGTGGCTGGCCGGACAGGTCATGGTGCCGACAGCTGATCGCCACCACTGGTCGGGACGGCTTGGACGATTCCTGCGGGCCGCAGCGTGTTCCCGCTCCGCCCGCTATCACGCGTGGGTGGGTGTCATGCAGGAGGATCTGAAAACCGCCTTGCTCACTCAACGCCATGGCCGCGGCCCTGAACCCGATATGGTGGAGCAACTCTTCGTGCAGGCGCAGGGGCTGGATGCGGTCGATGCGGTGCTGGCGGTGGACACGGCGTTTTATCTGCCGACCGATCTGCTGGTCAAGATGGATATCATGAGCATGGCCAATTCGTTGGAGGCTCGATCGCCGTTTCTGGATCATCATCTTGTGGAATTCGCGGCGAGGCTCCCAAGGGCCATGAAACTCCGTCGCCTCACCTCCAAGGCGCTCTTGAAGCGGGCGTTCGCCGGCCTCCTCCCCGCTGAGAATCTGCATCGGCGCAAGTGGGGCTTCGCTGTCCCGATCGGCGCGTGGTTTCGAGCCGAACTGCGCGAGTTGCTCGGTGATCATCTCCTCTCATCGCAGGCGGCCCGTGACGGCCTGCTTCGGCAGCCGGCGGTGACGGCGTTGGTGCACGCCCATTGGAGCGGACGTGCCGATTACGCGCACCCGTTATGGACGTTGCTGGTCCTCGAGCTATGGTATCGACGGTTCATCCGGCCCTCCTTTTGATGCGGGAGTCGCCGTCCCAGGTCTTCTGTGCCAACACGCTGTTTCGCAGCGGGGTGATTGACGGGATCTATCTCGAGGACGGGGCGGTCGGAGAGCCGGATGCCACAACCCTGATGAGACGGCTCTGGCGCTATGGGCCTCGCGGCGTCTGGCGGCGGATCCGACGCGACCTCCGAGATTTCGACGGCCATGTGCCGACGCTCTTGGATTACTACGTGACACGGCTGCGCACCGCCGGTTTGATGGATCGGCAGGCGCAACAGGAAACCCAATTGCTCGGCGAGGCCTGTCGCCGGCTGGATCCCGGGCTGCGGGTGAGCCGGGGCGGGTCGGTCAACGACCCGCCATGCCGCGAGCTCATTCACGATGGGGGGTATCGGCTCGTCTGTGTGTTTGGCACCGGCCTCCTCACAGAGGAACTCTTGGCAATGGAGGGGGTCAGCTTCGTCAATCTCCACCACGGGTGGCTGCCGCGCTTCCGCGGGGAGGGGATCCTCTCGGCCTTGGCTGAGGAAGGCACGGAAGGACTCGGCGTGACGGTGCACCTCGTTGACCGCGGTGTCGATACCGGGCCGATCTTGTATCGGGAGCGGTTGACCGTTGAATCGGTGGACAATGCCTATGCCCTGGCGCTCAAAGCGACGCTTCGCGGCACATCGCTGTTCCACCAGGTGTATCATGACGCCCAGCACGGGGTCTTGCGTGGAATCCCGCAGGATTCCGCCGCGGGATGCCTGTATAGCGCGAAGCGGCTCAAACGGTCTCCCCGGATGCGGTTGGCGGCCGCCAACGCCTTGCGGACCCTCACGGCCGCACGAGCGCGCCCCTCAAGGGTCAAACAGGTGGCCGTGCGCATGGCGGTGGCCGGCGGCCTGACGCTGCTGAGCCGAAGACGCCACGGGTGCCGGCTGCGGATCCTCATGTATCATGGGGTGCTGCCGCGAGTCACCGGGCCGGCGGCGTTTGGCAACCTGTTCGTTGAGGCGGATCTGTTTGCGCGACACCTGCGGTATCTGGCGCGTGCCTTCACGGTGGTTTCGCTCGATGACGTCCTGGCCTGTGTCACGGCCGGGCGACCGTTTCCGGAGCGGGCCGTGATGGTGACCTTCGATGATGGGTACCGCCAGACGCTGGAGACGATCATGCCGCTCCTGCGGACATATCACGTGCCTGTGACAGCGTGTGTGCCGGCCGACGATGTCCAGCGGGGTTCGTGGTCATGGTTCGATCTCCTGCGCGTGCTGGTTCATGAGTGCGCGCGAGAGCGAACGGCGCTGCGCATCGCCGAAGAGTTGGTGATTGATGGACGGACGGTGCGCTCTCCGGAGGAGACGTTCATGAGCGTGAGCCGTCGTCTCGCGGCAAGGCCTTCCAGTTGGTGGCACGCCGTGATGCCAGCCTTGCTGGCCGCCGGTGGGCGCAGGGGGATCCTGGAGCGGTATCCAGAATTCGCGCCGGCTGGCTGGACGCAGTGGCGAGAGGCCGTGACCACCAAGCTGGTGACGGTGGGTTCGCATGGACTGACGCATCGGAATCTTACCGACCTTGCTCAACCGGAACAGGTGACGGAGGCTCTTGAATCCAAGCGCCTCATTGAGCGGGAACTCGGCAGGCCTTGTCGCGTGTTCGCCTATCCGTATGGGGCCTGGAATCCGGTAGTGGTCGAGACGGTTCGCAGCGCCGGCTACACGTGCGCCATGACGACGGATGAAGGCTTGAATGCCGCCACCCACCGTCCCTATGAGCTCTACCGAACGATGATCGGTGACAAAGGGAATTTCGCGCTGTTCTGCGCTCGGGTCTCCGGCCTCCGGGAGGCCGTCGCATGACGAGGGCATCCGGCGTGACGCATCGCACGGCGGCGGCGTTCGGCTACCTCTGGAGCCGCTCACGGGCCTCATCGCCGTCTGGCGAACCGCCGTCACCTGAACCGTATCATCTGGACCGCCTCATGGAGCGATTGTCGTTGAAGCTCCACGGTTTCGTGCTGGATGCCGGGTGCGGGGAAGGGATTGACCTGATGCAGCAGGCCGGTCAAGATGGTGTCGAGATCGTCGGGGTCGAGCTGAGCAGGGAAGGCTGCAGGATCAGCCGGCAGCGCACGGCGAGGCGTCCGTCGACCGCCGTCATCCAGGGAGATCTCTGTCAATTGCCGTTTCAAGGGGAGCGCTTTGATCTCGTCTGCTCCTACGGGGTGCTGCACCATCTCCCATCGCCGAAGGAAGGGCTGCGGGAGCTCGTGCGGGTGGCCAAGTCGGGCGGGCGGATCGCGGCCTACCTCTATGAAGACTTCAGCGACCGGTCGTTCGTCTGGCGTTGGCTCCTCAAGGTGGCGAATGCCATGCGCCGCGCGACCACGCAGCTTCCCCCGAGGCTGCTCTATCGGTGTTGTCAGGTGGGCGCGCCGGTCGTCTACCTTCTTTTTGTCGTGCCGTGTCAGCTCTTCCGCCGGGTGCCCGGAGGGCAACGGATCGCCTCCGGCATGCCGTTTCGCCATGCCCGCGGCCCCTTCAGCCTCGCCGCCGATCTCTACGATCGGTTTTCCGCGCCGGTGGAGTGGCGCTACAGCCGAGCGGGCGCCCTCGCACTCTTTCGTGAGGCGGGCCTCGAGGAGACGACCATTGCGTACGAGCGGGGATGGATGATCGCCGGGACGAAACCATGAATATCCTGGGGTTGAGCGGATTGCTCATTGATGGCGCCGCCTGCTTACTGCAGGATGGGCGGGTGGTGGCGGCCGTTGAAGAGGAGCGTCCGCTTCGATTCAAGCAGGCGTCGATGAAACTCTCAGGGGGACTGCCCAACCGCGCGATCGCGCTGTGCTTTCAGCAGGCTGGGATCACGTGGCAGGACGTGGACCATGTGGCGTATTTTTTCAGGCCGTGGGCCGAATTTACGCGCATGAGCGCGTTCCGCTGGGGGAAAGCGTTTTGGGCTCCACAGGTCGCCAGTTACTATACGCTCTACCACTTAGAACTGCTCAAGGGTCATCTGATGGTTCCCCAGCTGGTCCGATCGGTCTGCCGCGGCCGCGCACCGCAGGTTCAGTTTTGGGGGCATCACCTGACGCATGCGGCCAGCGCATTTTTCGTCTCGCCGTTTGATGAAGCCGCGATTCTCGTGATGGATGCGGTGGGGGAACGCGACTGCACCTCGTTCTTCCTGGGGCAGGGCACGCGGATTCGGAGGCTGCGGGCGTGGGCGTTCCCACATTCGTGGGGATTCGTGTATGCGACGATGACGCGGTATCTGGGGTTTCGGCCCAATCGCGATGAGTATCAGGTCATGGGGCTGGCCGCGTTTGGCCGGCCGACGTATGAGGCGCAGCTTCAACGCGTGGTCGGATTACAGTGGGACGGATCACTCAAACTCGACTGGCGCTACTTTGATCCGGCCTTCAAGGGGCCGCAGTATTTCAATAAGAAATTTGAGGTGGTCTTCGGGCCGCCGCGCTCGCCTGAGGAACCCCTGACGCCGCGCCACCAGGATCTTGCCGCAAGCCTTCAGGCGGTCTTGGAGCGGTCGGCGCTCCGTTTGACGGAGGCGTTGTACCACCTGACGCGTGTGAGGGCGTTGTGCATCGCAGGCGGTGTGGGGTTGAATGGCTGTATGAACGGGCGTCTGGCGCGCGAGGGAAAGTTCCGCGAGCTCTTTGTCCCTCCCGCTCCGCACGATGCAGGCTCCGCCATGGGGGCGGCGCTCCTCACCTACCACACGCGGCTCAAGCAACCGAGGCAGACGGTCCTCACCGATGCGTTCTTAGGGCCGGGATTCTCGGATGAGGCCATTCGCGCGGCTCTGCAAGCCGGCAAGATCCGCTACGAGCGCCACCCGGACATTGCCGCGGAGGTGGTCGAGCTGCTCGCGCAAGGCCAGGTGGTCGCGTGGTTCCAGGGCCGGATGGAATGGGGCCCTCGTGCCCTGGGGGCTCGCAGCATCCTGGCCGACCCGACGAGACCGGGGATGCAGGACGTGGTGAATCGAGTCATCAAGCATCGCGAGCCGTTCCGGCCGTTTGCCCCCTCGGTCCTCGCCGAACGGGCCGCTGACTATTTTGAGTTGACGCAGCCTAGTCCGTTCATGCAGTTTGTCGCCCCCGTGCGGCCTGAGCGACGAGGGGAGGTTCCGGCCGTGGTCCATATCGATGGGACCGCGCGGGTGCAGACGGTGACCCAGGAGTCCCATCCGCGCTACTGGAGACTCCTCACACTCTTCGAAGAGAAAACCGGCGTCCCGATTCTCCTCAACACGTCCTTCAACGTGGATGGAGAACCGATCGTGTGCACCCCGCAGGATGCCATCCGGTGTTTCTTCTCAACGGGCCTGGACGCCTTAGCGATCGGTGACTACGTGATCAAGAAAGCGTGGTTCCAATGAGTCGCCTGAAGTTGTGGATTCGGGATGGGCTGAGTCTGCTGGTCTGGGTGGGTCGCACGCTGCTTCGATGTCCTCCGCCGGCGGGCCTTCGGATCTTGCTCTACCACACGATTGCGGAGATGACGCCTCGAGCAGACCGCTGGCGCATGAGCGTGCCCCCCGCCCTCTTGGCCGCGCACCTGCGTTGGTTACGGCAGCACGGCTATGCCATCGTGTCGTTTGGTGACGCCCTGGAGATGCTGCGGGGAGCGCGTCCGATGCCTGCGAAGGTGGTGGCGGTGACGTTTGATGATGGGTTCCAGGATACCCTGGTGCGCGCCGCCCCGATCTTGCAGGCCGAGCAGGTGCCGGCGACGATGTTCGTCGTCCCACGAGACCTGGATCTCCCGCAGCCGTTTCCATGGTTGGACCACCGCGAGGCCTTCAGTCGGCCGCTGAGCTGGGAAGAACTTCAGACGCTAGCCGACCATCCTCTGGTGTCCATCGGATCCCACGCGTGGACCCATCGCCGCCTCAGCGAACTCCCGCTGACGGAACAGGACAACGAAATGGCGCAGTCCAAATCAACGCTTGAAACCCGCCTTCACAAACCCGTCAACTGGTTTGCCTATCCCTACGGCGACAAGCGATCCTTCTCTGAAGAGACAATTGCCTGCCTCAAGCGTACAGGATTTGCAGCGGCCTGCACGAACATCATGGGCGCGAATCGGGTGGGCGACTCGTTGTGGACGCTTAGACGAACACGAGTGGGCTGGGAAGACCATCTGTGGCGGTTTCGCTTGAAGATGGCCGGCGTCTACGACTGGTTGGACTCATGGTGACGACAGCCGCCATGCTCAACGGCCGAGACATCCTCTGCCTCTCCTCAATCGATTGGGATTTCCTCTGGCAAGGGCACCAGCAGATCATGTCCGCCTTGGCCCGCGAGGGCAACCGGGTGCTGTTTGTGGAAAACACCGGCGTGCGCTCCCCGGGCTTTCGAGACGTCGGAC
Source organism: uncultured Planctomycetales bacterium (assembly GCA_964624155.1). Lineage (GTDB taxonomy): Bacteria > Omnitrophota > Gorgyraeia > Aquiviventales > Aquiviventaceae > CAZUWM01. The sequence continues at coordinate 5,663 of CAZUWM010000001.1, read as the reverse complement.
GCGTGTGGCATCGGCTGACCAACTGGTGGCGCAGCCTGAAGGGGTTCCGTGAGGTTCAGCCTCGGCTGTTCGTGTATTCGCCGATCCTCCTCCCGTTCCCGTATTCCCGTTGGGCGCGTTGGGTCAACCGGGGGCTCCTGCTACGGGCCCTGCAGCGCTGGATGCGCGCGACAGGATTTCGCCGACCACTCCTGTGGACGTTCCTGCCCACGCCGATCGTCCACGACTTGATCCAGGCGTTGGAACCGGAGTTGACGGTGTACTACTGCATTGACGACCTGGCATCCAGTTCGTCTCAGGCTCGAAAGATTGCGGGGAGCGAAGCCGAGCTGTTTCGGAAGGCGGATCTCGTGTTCGTCACGTCGGAACGGCTTCGCGAGCGGGCCGCTTGCTTCACGCCACGGGTCCATCTGTTCCCGTTTGCCGTGGATTTCGAGCAGTTCGAGCGCGCGCGGAAAAGCGCGGAAGACATCCCGGATGAATTACGGCGGCTGTCACGGCCCATCGTCGGCTACGTCGGCGGCGTCCACCAATGGGTGGACCAGGATCTGCTCGTGCGCGCCGCCGAACGCCTGCCGGAAACCAGCTTCGTGCTCGTGGGCCCGGTGCAAACCGATGTCTCGCGCCTCCTGCGATGCCCCAACATCCATTTACTCCACGGACGTCCGCACGAGCGGATTCCGTACTATATGAAAGGGTTCGATGTCAGCATCATCTCCTATCGATTGAGCGAGTATACAGCCCACGTCTATCCGACGAAGCTCAACGAGTACCTCGCGATGGGGCTGCCGGTCGTGGCGACTGATCTGCCCGAGATCAGGCGGTTCAACGCGGAGTACGGCAACATCGTCGCGGTGGCTCGCACGGCGGAGGAATTCCCGGCGGCGATCCGCGCGGCGCTGGCGCCAACGTCAGCCGGTGAGATCCCACGGCGCATCGCCGTGGCCTCGCAGAACAGCTGGCGCGCGCGGATTGAGCAGATGTCGGCGTTGATTGAGCAGCAGCTGGCCGCTCGGCGAACCATGGCGACGTCGTGGGAGACCTCGCTGCGCCGGCTCTATCAGATGGCCCGACGCCGGGCCCTTCGCACGGTGACGGGGTTGGCAGCGGCGTACCTCCTCCTGTTCCAGAGTCCAATCCCGTGGTGGATGGCGGCCCCACTGAGGGTTGAGCAACCCCCGCAGCCGGCTGACGCCATCGTGGTCCTCGCGGGAGGCGTGGGCGAGTCCGGCAAGGCCGGCGGCGGCTATCAGGAACGTGTCAAGCGGGCCGTGGATCTCTACCATCAGGGGTTCGCCCAGCAGATGATTTTTTCGTCAGGCTACACGTTTGTCTTCCATGAGACCGAAGTGATGAAGGAACGGGCGATAGCGCTCGGCGTGCCGGCCGAGGCCATCCTCCTGGAAACGGAGGCGGCGAACACGTACGAGAACGTGGTGTTTGTCGACCGGATCCTGGAGGACCGTCAGTGGCGAACCGTTCTCCTGGTCAGTTCCCCCTACCACATGCGGCGCTCGCTGCTGACCTGGCGGAAGCTCGCGCCCGACACGACGATCATTCCCACTCCGGTCCCGGAGAGCCAGTTTTATGCGCACAGCCGAGGAGCGACCCTCGAGCAGATTCGAGGCGTCCTCCATGAGTATGCCGCGATCGTCGCCTACTGGTGGCGCGGATGGCTGTAACCGTGACGGCGCGAGGAAAAGTGGTGGTGGTCATGCCGGCCTACAATGCCGAGGCGACCCTGGCGAAAACCGTTTCGGACGTTCCGCCGGGCAGCGCAGATGAGATTCTCATCGTAGACGACGCCAGCCGAGATCGGACGGTGGAAATCGCCAGGTCGCTGGGGCTCTCCGTCGTCGTGCGTCCGACCAACGGCGGCTACGGGGCCAATCAGAAGACCTGTTACGACGAAGCGCTGGCGCGCGGAGCGGAGATCGTCGTCATGGTGCATCCGGACTACCAGTACGACAGCCGCCTCATTCCGATGCTGACCGGCATCATCGCAGCGGATGTGTGCGACGTGGTCCTCGGCAATCGGATTCGGACACGGCAGGAAGCGCTGCGGCACGGCATGCCCGTATGGAAATATCTGGCCAACCGCTTCCTGACCTTGATCGAGAATGCCGTCCTCGGACAGAACCTCGGCGAGTTTCACTCCGGGTTCCGGGCGTATTCCCGCCGCGTTCTGAAGACCATCCCGTATCATCGCAACTCCAACGACTTCGTCTTTGATCAACAGTTCCTCGCGCAGGCCGTCCATTTCGGGTTTCGGCTGGGGGACGTGCCGGTGCCGGTGCGCTACATGGCGGATGCCTCCTCGATCAGCTTCCGGCGCAGCCTCGCCTATGGGACGCAAACGCTCCTGACCCTTCTGCGGTGGGTTGCGCATCGGACGGGGCTCAGGCGCGACCCTCTCTTCAGCCCGCCCCACGTGGGAGCGTGACACCGATGCAGGTGATCGCCGGCTTGGTGACGATCACCGTCATCAAACTGATCCTCGCAGCGTGTTGGGGTTGGACCAATGACATTCCCCAGACGCTGGCACAAGCCGAAGCGTTTCTCCACAGCCCGCATGTCCTCCGACCGGAGAGTCCTGCCATCTTCCCGCTGGGCTACTATTGGTTCGCAACCGCCCCGCTCCTGGCCTCGATGTGGACAGGCCTGAGCTATGCCTTCTGGCTCAAGGTGCCGGCCATCCTGGCTGATGCGCTGATCGCGCTGACCTTGCGCACGATGTCGCGCGGAGGCGATCGGATCGCCTTCCTCTATCTGGTGAATCCCGTGAGCTTCCTGTTGTCAGTCTACCACGGCCAGCTCCACACGGTCGCGACCGCCGGGGCGGTCTTGGCGCTGTGGTATGCCGAGCGCCATCGCAGGATGGCCTCGGGGGTGGCCCTGGGGCTGAGCGCCAGCGTCCGGCAGCACTTCGGGTTCCTGATTCTGCCGCTGATCTTGGCAAGCCGGACTCGCCGCGTGGTCATAGTCGCCGGTTTCTCGCTGGTGACCCTCTTAGCCAATGCCACCTTGTTCGGGACGTACCGCCCAGGCATCGTGGCCTCGCCGGTATGGGCGTATGGAGCGTGGGGGTATGGCATGCTCGCGCTCCAAGGGCCTCGTCTCCTGGAGTGGTTTGGTTTCGAGGGCATGGTGGAAGCGCTCGCCAACGTCAACCAGTGGCTGCAAACCTACGGGCCCCGCGTCTATTGGGTGTGGGCGGCCGTCTTCTTGGGCTGGGTATGGCGGCGGCATCAGCGCAACGAATCGGCTGATCTCTGGCGAGAAGGGCTGGTGTTTCTCCTCGGCCTCTATGTGGTCAGTCCTGGTTTCGGCGTCCAGTGGCTCATTTGGGTGCTGCCATTCTGGCTGTTGGTGAATCGCCGAGCAGCGGTTCGCTACAGTCTCGTGGCGGGGCTGTTCCTGGCCGGCGCCTACTGGCAGGCCGGGCTCAACGCGAAATACGGTCTCGGGTCGATCACGGCGAATCTGCCGTTGCTGCAACGGGCGGATCTCGTCGGGGTGTTGCTGGTCGGTGTGTGCGGGCTGCTGACGTGGCTGTACTGCGTGCGGGCGGTCTGGCAGCTGGCGCGGACTGATGAAGCCTAGACACCTCCTCGGGATTGTGGTGATCGGTCTCCTCGCGCGGATTGCGGTGATCGCGCTTGACCCTGCGTCTGGGGAGCTCAAGCGGATGGAGCCGTCGGTGATCGCTGAGCACCTCAACGCCGGCCGGGGGTTTGTGTATGAGCAGTATGGGACGGCCTACCGCGCCTGGAAAGAGCCGTTGTATATCGTCCTCCTTGCCGCGGTCATCCGGTGGGCAGGGGAGAAGCCGCTCGTGCTCTGGGGGTTGCAATGGCTTTGCGGGCTGGCGACGGCCGTCGGGGTGGCATGGCTTGCGCGCTGGCTCTTCGGCGATCCATTCAAAGCGGCCCTCGCCGGCGTGATCGCGGCCGTCAACCCCTTTCTCGTCTACTACGACACGCAGGCGATCCATCCCTTAAGCATGGATATGGCGCTGTTCGTGGCGGTGACCGCCACGGCGGTGCTGGCTGCGACCTCGACCCGCGCGACCCGCTGGACGGTGCTCGCGGGACTCGTCATGGGGCTAGCGTTATGGCAGCGAGCGGCGCTGCTGGCATCCGGGCTGAGCATCTGGTTGACGGCGATTGTGACGGCGCCGCGTGCCCATCGCGCCGCTGTGACAGGTCGGGCGGCGATCTGGTTCGCGATGGCGTTGGCGATCGTCTCGCCCTGGATGATCCGGAACGCCCGCCTGTTTCACCGGCCCGTGTTCACGACAGACTTCGCCCATATCGTGTGGCTTGGGAACAACCCGTGGTCCAACGGGACATACTCGGACCTGGAGGGGCGACGGGTCATCGCGCACGCAGATCCTACCTTTCTCGCTCAGTTACAGGGCGCGTCGGAACTGGAGCAGTCCGATCTGTTCTGGATGGAGGCGAGGCGGTTCATTCAGGAACATCCCGGGCAATTCGCTGGATTGGTCGTCCGACGTCTGTGGGCGTTTGTGTGGTTTTCACCCAATGCGGGCGTCATGTACCCGGCTTGGCAGGGGGCCCTCTATCGGGGCGCCTACGTGGTGCTGCTTATGCTGGGTCTCTGGGGAGCGGCCGGCTGTTGGCGACGAGCCGGACCTGACGGGCGTCGTCGCGCGTGGCTGCTTGGAGCCGCCGTCATGGGACTGGCTGCGGTGCACGGTCTGACCGCGATGAACATGAAGCACCGCATTCCCCTTGAACTCCTGTGGTCGATCTTCGCCGCGGAGGCGCTGACGGTCTTCACGGCCGTTCGGTGGAAGAGGAACGTGGTGGAGCGGTGAGGGCGATTGCGCCGGGAGGTTGTGTCGGGAGGTGGCTGAGCGTGACGGAGGCATTGTCGACGTAGACCATCGGCTCCATGGTCTCAACCGCCCGTGGGATGTCGGCGATCAACACGATGCGCGTGGCGTTCCGGGGCACCGTGTGCTCAACGGTTAACAGCTCCCACGCCCCAACAGGGTGCGGGGGACAGACGCTGGAGGGAGCGATCTCGTCATCGATGCGAAGGCAGGGAGCCCCTGGTGTTGTGGAGCGTGTCCACAGAGAGAATCGCAGCCGATGGTTCCGCAACCACGCGAGAAAGTGAGGGGGAATTTCTTGTCGGACATTGCCGCAATGCCCCGCGCCATCGCAGAACATGCGCACCGCGGTCTGTCCATCCTGGACGATTCCCGTCTCTTTTTTGACCACATCCCAGGGGGCGATCGAAAGCGATGAGGACCAGGCCTCGAGGAGCTGCTGGTCGGGCGACCCAAACCATCGCTCGAAGGAAGGATCATGAGGAAGACGCCGCGGACCCCTCGTGAGGGCGGCGAAGGGCCCGGTTGACGAGTCGAGCTGCTGGGGCATCTTGCTCTTGATGAGGAGAAGGGCGTGGTCGACGGTACGGTTGATGGGGAGCAGCACAACGCGGTTGAGATATGAGAGCGCCCATTGCACCAGCGGGGTTCTGTGCGGTTGGTCCAGCACATAGTGCAACGCGAGCACCAGCACGAGGCATCCCGCGATCTTCTTGAGGGCCAATGTCTCGTTCCTGTTCATCCGGAAGGTTCATCCTGAAAAACACGCGAATCGCCCCACGATGAGGCAATGCAATGGTGTCTG